>NZ_JNJO01000008.1 GCF_000701685.1 Gemella sanguinis ATCC 700632 | reverse complement strand
GCTGTTATCCGGTATTAGCTATCGTTTCCAATAGTTGTCCCCGTCTATGAGGCAGGTTCTTTACGTGTTACTCACCCGTTCGCCGCTAAGTTTTTCTAGTGCAAGCACCAGAAAAACTTCGCTCGACTTGCATGTATTAGGCACGCCGCCAGCGTTCGTCCTGAGCCAGGATCAAACTCTCCAAATAAATTTGTTAGCTTGATTAGCTCATTAAAAAGTTTTATAGTTCCTTTTTAGAACTGTCCTTTTTTGGAATTAACGTTGACTTAATTCGTTTAGTTTTCAATGTTCAAGTTTGTTGCGATTAGCAACTTTTATAGTTTAACATTTTTATTATTCAATGTCAAGAACTTTTCAAAAGTTTTTTTAAAAAATTTTTAACATTCGGTTTTTAAAAAATGTAATTTTAGCCTTCTCTCCTGAAGACTTTTTCTATTCTATCATCTCATTTATTCTTTGTCAAGAAGTTTCTGTAACTTTTTTTAAGTTTTTTAAAAAGTATGGTAAATAATAAGATAATATCTTTCAAAACGAAAGATTGATATTATTTTAACATCTCTAATTAGTTTTGTCAATATATTTCATGAAATTTATGCTGTTCTTCTTAACATTTTATTAAAATAAAACTACCATTGTTCGCATTCTTCTATAATTAATGCAAATTCTATTTATTTACAATTCATTTTCATATGAAATTCAGCGATAAATAACAAGTAGAGATAGGATTTAACAATTCTATCTCTACTTGTTTCTTCTATATATTGTAAAAATCAAATATAGTTACAGGCATATTTCTTTTATGCTCTGATTTTATATAATGAGTTTCTATAATTTTCTTAGCTTCTTCTGGCACCTCTCGCCCTTCAAGGTAGTCATCTATATTATCATATGTCACTCCAAGAGCTACTTCGTCAGCTAAAGCTGGTCGATCTTCTTCTAAATCTGCCGTAGGTTTTTTCAAATAAAGATGTTCTGGACAATTTAGTTCTTTTAATAATGCTTTCCCTTGTCTTTTATTCAGTCTATATAACGGAACAATATCTACACCACCATCACCATATTTTGTATAGAAACCAGTAATCGCTTCTGCAGCGTGATCTGTTCCTACTACTATACCTTTATTCATTGTGGCAATTGAGTACTGAACTTTCATTCGTTCTCTTGCTTTTTCATTCCCTTTAGCAAAGTCTGAAATTGCAATACCTGCTGCTTTTAATGATTCTACACTTGCATCTACAGCATTTTTTATATTAACAGTATATACTTTATCCGGTTGTATAAAGTTAAGCGCGTCGTTACAATCTGCTTCATCAAACTGTGTTCCGTACGGTAATCTAACAGCTATAAATTTATAATCGCGTCCAGTTTCTTCTCGTAATTCAGTTATAGCCATCTGGCAAAGTTTACCGCATAAAGTTGAATCTTGGCCACCAGATATACCTAAAACTAAAGTTTCTAGAAAATCATTTTTTTTCAAATAATCTTTTAAGAAATTAATAGTTAATCTAATTTCTTCTTTTACATTAATTTCAGGTTTACATCTTAATCTTTTTATTACCTCTTGTTGTAATGTCATAATTTCACCTAGTCAATCTGTTTTTTTGTAATTTTTTTCATTATATTATTTCTATTTTTCCAACATTTAGTACTTAAGTCCACCGGATAAAACTCAGGGTTTAATAAACGTTTGTATTCACTCCATATCAGTTCCTTGCTTTCTTTAAAGTATTCAGCACTCTCTTGAACAGTTGGAGCGACATAAACTTGTTTTCCATCTTTGAATACATCCACATGAATATCACGAGCTTCAAAGTTTACCACTTCTTTCTCTAAATACGTATGTGTTGGATGGAATAATTTTATTGTAGGTTCCGCTTGCACATCTTCATCATCCATTGCAATATAGTCCCCAGCAGCTTTACCGGTATCTTTATTGATGATTCTATAAACTTTTTTCGCTCCAGGAATAGTTAACTTAGCAGGATTTTCTGATATTTTTAATCTATCCACCATTTCCCCATTGTCATCTTCTAAACATACCAATTTATAAACTGCACCTAATGCTGGATTATCATATGCTGTAATTAACTTAGTACCAATTCCCCAAGAGTCTATTTTAGCCCCTTGTTGTTTTAGGTGAGTTATAGTGCCTTCATCTAAATCATTAGATGCAACAATCTTAGCATCCGGATAACCAGCAGCGTCTAACATTTTTCTAGCTTCTTGAGATAGGTATGCAATATCGCCCGAATCCAAACGAACTCCTAAGAAATTAATTTTATCTTTCAATTCATCAGCAACTTTAATTGCTGTTGGAATACCCGAACGTAAAGTATCATATGTATCCACTAAGAAGTAGCAATCTTTATGAACTGAGGCATATTTTTTAAATGCCGTTTCTTCATCTTGATAAGCCTGCACAAATGAGTGCGCATGCGTTCCACTACATGGAATACCAAACAGTTTTGCAGCTTTCACATTACTTGTCGCATCAAATCCACCTATTATTGCAGCACGAGTTCCCCAAAGAGCGGCATCAAATTCATGTGCACGTCTTGTACCAAATTCCATGCAAACTTCATTTGGACATAAGTGTTTAATACGCGCAGCTTTAGTAGCAATTAATATTTGATAATTCACTATATTCAATATTGCAGTTTCCATTAATTGCGCTTGAATCAAAGGAGCCTCTACTCTAATTAGCGGTTCATTACCAAAAACAATTTCACCTTCTCTAACCAAACGTATACTTCCTGTGAATTTTAAATTTTTTAAATAATCTAAATAATCTTCATCATAGTTAAGCGTACGTAAATACTCTATATCAGAATCTGTAAATTTAAAGTCATTTACATACTCTATTATTTTGGCTAACCCTGCAAATACAGCATAACCTCCACCAAATGGAATCTTTCTGAAATATACATCAAAATATGATTTTCTTTCATGTATACCATCTTTAAAATAAACATACCCCATATTTATTTGATATAAATCTGTATGAAGCGCATCGCCTATGTATTTATTCATAACACCCTCCGGCTTTATTTAACTTATTACTAAAAATTTTTAGTTATCTATATATTAACACTTTTAGAGTATTTTAACAAATAATTATTATCATTTAAATTATTTATCAAAAAGACAATATAATAAAAATAGAGATTAGATATTACTAACCTCTATTATTGCTTCTTGTATTCGATTGGGTGTTATTAGTGTTTGAATTCTTTTTAGTATTCGTACTGTTACGATTACTGTTTGAACTTGAAGTTTTTTTGTCAGACGTATTTTCTGACTCCTCATCCGATGATTCTTCATCTGTTTTTTCAGATTTACTTTCTGATTTATCATCTTTATTTTTTTTATCTTTTGAGTCTTTATTCGAACCTGGTAATTTACTATCATCTATACGACCGCTACCATCATCTTTTTTCTCGATATTACCTTGCATAATAGCTTCTATAGCATTTTTTAAGAAGTTCTCTTGCTGAGGTAAACTAAAGATTATCTCTCCACCGTAGCTAAGTCCATATTCTTGTCTTACTAAATCAGTAATAAACTGAGGATCTTTCAACTTATCGATTACTACATCATTTACTTTTGCTTCTTTTTCTAATTTCTCAATTTGTTGAGATTGTTCTTTTAATTGGGCATTAATTTGTTTCTTTTCACGAATATAGAAAAATGTCTGAACCAAGGTAACTACAAGCAATAAAGAAAGAACACTTATTATTATGAACTTTCTACGCTTTCTGTATTTCGCCTTTGCTTTAAGAACATCCTTCCTGAATTGGGGGTCTAAATTATGCTCTGCCATTGTCTTCCTCTCTTGTTTTTTCCGACACTATTTTGAACATTTTAGTTGCATCTTCTTTTTTTGTGCTGTCTTTTAATTCTAACACTTCATATACAACTTCTTTTTTCGCAAAGAAAATAGTAATTACATCTCCGACTTTAAGAGGACTAGACGGCTTTGCTTTCTTTCCGTTTATCGCAATGTGTCCTTCAGCCGAAATTTCATTAGCTACTGTTCTTCTTTTTATTATTCGTGAAACTTTTAAGAATTTATCTAAACGCATTTAATCACCCCTGTATAATTTGTACTAACTATTATCACATATAATTCATTTTTTCGCAAATATTTCCAATTACAGTAACACAAAGTTACATAAACACGAAGAAACTTAACTAAACTCAATTTTGTCTAGCTAAGTTTCTAACATTAATTATATTTGATTCAGCCCTTATAAACTATGCCCAGTTACCATCTTTAAATATTTGGACTTCACGACCATCTTTAGTTATACCAACTATATTAGTAGTTCCTTCTCCAACCATAAAGTCTACGTGAACTAAACTATCATTAGCACCCACTGCCGCTAATTCTTCATCAGACATTTCGCTTCCACCTTCGACACATGTTGGATAAGCTTTACCTAGCGCGATATGACAAGCTGCATTTTCATCAAATAATGTTTCTAGGAATAAGATTCCTGTATTAGAAATAGGTGAATCAAATGGAACAAGAGCCATTTCCCCTATACTTCTAGCACCTTCATCAGTTTCTAAAATATTTTTAAGTGCATCATATCCTCTTTTTGCATCATAATCAACAACTTTACCATTTTCAAATTTCAACCAGAAATCATCAATTAGCACTCCACCATGGTTTAATGGTTTTGCATTATAAACTATTCCGCTTGTAACATCTTTATGAGGCATTGTAAATACTTCTTCCGTTGGAATATTAGCTACAAAACGACCTGCTTTTTTAGCATAACTTCCTGCACTTTGCCAAATATGACCTTCAGGTAAACCTACAATAAGATCTGTTCCTAAGTCATTTGTAATATGTAATTTTTCAAGATTACTTTCTATTAAGAATTTTCCTTTAGCATCTAAAACACTAATATGTTCTTCCCAAGCTGCAACTGGATCATCTCCATCAGCACGACAAGCACTTAAAATTTCATCCCATAGACGTAAGTATGCTGCTTCATCATCTAATTCAGGGAATAGGCGTTTGGCCCATCCAACAGTTGAAGCTGCAACTACTGACCATGGACACTCATCACTCATTATAGATTTCATGTAATTTCTTAAAGCTTTAGAGCGCCCAACTAAAGATGCTTTCATTTTATTACTATCAACACCTGCTAATCCATCAGGATCGTCTCCAATAATTGATAAGAAAGCTGCACCGTTTTCTAAAGTTTCTTGGTAGTGGTCAACATACCATTGGCTTACGTTACTTAAACTTTCTTCACTTTGATAAGTTAAATTTAATTTTGTTAATTCTTGATCACGCCATTCTACTTCCACTTTACTAGCACCAAGTTCATAACATGCTTTTACTACTTTCACTACAAAATTTCTAGTATCAGTAGTAGCTCTAACCAATACTGGTTGATCTTTTTGTACGTTCAGCCCTACTTTAGCTATTAATTTTGCATAGTTATCTAATTTTTTATCTAATCCCATGTTTATCTCCTATATTTCAATATTAATTTATTTTAATAAGGCTTTGAGAACAATACCCCAAAGCCTTATTTGACCTACTATTAAACTTCTCTAGTAGCTTCTTTTAACCAAGCTCTTTCTTCTTCAGTTAATTTAGGCGCAATAATATCATATACTTCTTTATGATATTTGTTTAATTCGTATTTATCTTCACTTGTTAGTAAGTCTACGTCAATTGCTTCTAAATCCCAAGGAACATATGTAATAGGTTCAAATTCTAAGAATTGACCATATTCATTTTTAACTGTAGCTTTTACTAAAATTTCGTTTTCTAAACGGATACCGTGAGATCCTGCAATATATAATCCAGGTTCGTTAGTTAATACCATACCAGCTTTAAATGGTTCTACAGAACGAGCTATACTCCAGTGAATTCCTGCTGGACCTTCGTGGATATTTCCTAAGAATCCTACACCGTGTCCTGTTCCGTGGTTGTAATCTTCATAGTCATACCATAACGGTGCACGAGCGAATAAGTCTACGTTTGGACCAGAAATTCCTTCTTTGAATTTCAATCTTGATAGACGTAAGTGACATTGTAATACACGAGTGTAGTCACGTTTCATTCTATCTGAAATTTCTCCTAACGCAGTTGTTCTTGTGATATCAGTAGAACCTTGACTGAAGTTTGCCCCAGTATCTGTTAAGAATAGTGTGTTTGGAGTTAGAGCACGGTTAGTTTCTTCGCTTGAAGAGTAGTGAACGATTGCTCCATTTGGACCATGACCACAAATTGGGTCAAAACTTGGACAAATGAATCCACCTTGTTCTTCTCTGAATTTTTCTAATCTTGCAGATGCAGATAATTCTGTTTCATTTGCAATTTCACCACTTTTAACTAATTCTTTTAACCAATAGATGAATTTAGTATGAGCTGCTCCATCTTTAACGTGTGCTTCTTTGATGTTTTTAATTTCCACATCATTTTTAATTGCTTTCATTAATACAGTAGGGTTACGTTTTTCAACTAATTTAACACCTTCTGGAATATTACTGAAGATAGCAAAGTTTAGACGTGCAGGGTCTACTAATACAACATCTTCTGATTTAAATCCTTTAATATCTTCATAGATTTGGTTGTATGGTTTAATAACAACATTATCTTTAGCTAAGTTAGCTTTAATTTCATCAGAGAATTTAGATTCGTCAACATATAAATCAACGTGATCTTCAAATACTACTGTATAACTTAATAGTAACGGGAAGAAATCAACGTCCATTCCACGGATATTTAGTAACCAGCCAGTATCATCTAAACTAGTAATGATGTGGATATTAGCTCCTGCTTCTTTCATTTCTTTTCTTACGCGTTCTAATTTGCTAGTAGCAGTTTCACCAGCTAAATCAACATCTAGGTAAAATGCTTTACGTTTAGATAATTCTGGTCTATCTTCCCAAATTTCATCTACTAAATCAACTTCGTATTTAATAGTTGCATTTTTAGCTTTTAGTTTTTCTGATAAAGTTTTTCCTTCACCGAATGTTACAACACGTCCATCAAAACCTAATACTCCTCCTTCAGGAATATTTTTTTCGATAAATTCAGTAGTTGTTGGAACTCCTGGGTTGAACATACGACATAATTCAATACCAGAACCTTCTAATTGTTGTTCAGCTTGTAAGAAGTAACGTCCATCTGTCCAAAGTCCAGCATAATCTTTTGTTACTACTAGTGTCCCAGCTGACCCTGTGAAACCACTCATAAATACACGAGCTTTAAAGTGTTCTCCTACATATTCACTGTTATGGAAGTCAGCAGTTGGTACCATATAAATATCAATTCCATCACGTTCCATAAGTTCTCTTAGTTTAGCGATTCTTTCTTTAATTGCCATTTTATATTGCTCCTTTGTTATTTTTCATAATTTATTTTTTACCTTATTTCAGTTTTTCTTTAAATCTATCTGTTGCACGTACCAAAGCATCCACTATTGCAGGTTCTGCTGAAGAGTGACCAGCAATAACAAAATCTAGATCACAGTTATTCAGTTTTTTACTTAACTCATAGGCTCCAATTGGTCTACAATCTACATCATAGCGCCCATGTACTATATAAGTAGGAATATCCTTAATAACATCTACATTATTTAATAGCCAGTTATCCTCTCCGCCCCAGAACATCTCATTCATCCAAAAATGGCATTCAATAGTAGCTATTGATATAGCAAAGTTGATTTCTCCTGCACTCTCTTCAACATCTGGGTTAGGATGTAGCGTTACTACACTACCTTCCCAAATACTCCACTCACGTGCAGCCTCTTCTCTTACCTCTTTATTTTCACTTGTTAAGCGCTTATAATACGCACCTATAATATCATGTTGTTCTTCTTCTGGAATAATAGATGTATATCTAGCAAAAGCTTCTGGGAAAAATTCACTTACTCCACCCTTTTCATATAGCCATTCAATATCTTCTCTGCGCCCTAAGAATATACCCCTTAGTACTAAACCAAGAACACGTTCAGGATGCTTAATAGCATAACAAAGTGATAAAGTAGTTCCCCAGCTTCCTCCAAAAACAAGCCATTTATCGATATTTAACTCTTTACGAATTTTTTCAATATCTTCTATAATGTGCCATGTATCATTATCTTTCAAACAAGCTCGTGGTGTCGATTGACCACTACCTCTTTGATCTAATAAAATAATACGATATGCTTCAGGATCAAAATATCGTCTACCAGCTGGTGATGTACCTCCACCAGGACCTCCATGTAAGAAAACTACTGGTATTCCATTCGGATTACCACTTTCCTCATAATAAATAGTGTGAACGTCATCAACTTTTAACATTTTAGAGAAGTTCTCACTTATCTCTGGATATAACGTCCGTAGTTCTCCCATAGTCAGGACCTCCTATCTCTATAAAATATTTACATTTACTATTCTACCATAAAATAAAGCGTTTTTCATTACTAATTTTAAATAATTTCTTACAATCTTATAATTTCAGTAAAATATATTTGTTTATACTATTTTTAAATATTTTTGTTATTTTAGAATTTCTTTGAAATAGTCGGTAGCACGTACTAATGAATCAACAATTTCCGGTTCTCCTGATGAGTGACCTGAAACCGTAAATTCTAACTTGCAGTTATTTAATTTTTTATTTAGTTCATATGCACCTATCGGTCTACAATCTACATCATATCGTCCATGAACTATCCATGTTGGAATATCTTTTATAACATCCACATGGTCTAACAACCAGTTATCGTCATCCCAAAACATGTTATTCATCCAAAAATGACATTCAATAGTTGCCATAGAGATAGCATAGTTAATTTCTCCAAAACTTTGTTCAAGGTTTGGATCAGGATGAAGAGTTACTAGACTACCTTCCCACATACTCCATTCCTTAGCAGCAACTTCTCTAGTTTCTTTATCTTCACTTGTTAAACGTTTATAGTATGCTCCAATAATGTCTTTTCGCTCTTCTTCTGGAATAATCGAAATATATCTTTCAAAAGATTCTGGGTGAAAATTACTTGCTCCACCTACTTCATAAATCCATTCAATATCTTCTCGTCTTCCTAAGAAAATACCACGCAGCACTAAACCTAACACTCTTTCAGGATGTTTAATTGCGTAGCAAAGCGATAAAGTTGATCCCCAGCTTCCTCCAAAAACAAGCCATTTATCAATATTTAACTTTTCACGAATTTTTTCTATATCTTCTATGATATGCCATGTATCATTATTTTCTAAACATGCACGTGGTGTTGATTTACCACTTCCACGTTGGTCAAACAAAATTATACGATAAAACTCCGGATCAAAATATTGTCTACAGCTTGGAGCTGTCCCGCATCCAGGTCCCCCGTGTAAGAATATTACAGGTACTCCGTTAGGATTTCCACTTTCTTCATAATAAATTGTATGCGTCCCATCTACATCCAACATTTCTGAGAAATTTTCTTTTATTGCAGGATATAAAGTTCTTAATTGTTCCATAATAGACCTCCCAATTATATATATTTTATTTACACTTCTATTTTACCATAAAACCAGTATTTTATCATTATTATATAAAAATTATTTTTTCTATTTAATGATAACGTCTTAATCAAATAAATATTTATAATATAACAATATTTTTTTAAGCACTCTACTCTTTTAAATAAAGAAAAAAGGCTAGAATCTTAATTCTAACCTTTTTATTAATTTTATTCTTCTACTAATGTTTCACCTTCACGAAGTTCTACTAGACTAGCTAATTTTTTCTCGAAGATAAATACTAATACTGCAACTACCACACAAACAGCACCTATACCTAGCGCTACTTGAATAATAGGTAAATCAGCTATTTTTGAATACAATAAACTGTATCCTTTAGCTGCACCAAATGTTGCAACAATCCAAACAGCCATCATTATAGATAGAATTTGTTTAGGTGCATATTTAGATACAAATGATGCCCCTAATGGAGAGAAGAACATTTCAGCCAAGCTTAGTACTACGAAGAATAGTATTACCCAAAGAATACTAGCTTTTTGAGTTTCAGGAGCTCCTACTCCACGAGTTACTTCTGTTAATGCTAAGATTCCAAAAGTTACTCCTAATAAGAATAACGCGATAGATGCTTTTTTGTATAAACTCCAGTCCCCTTGTGGACGAGTAGCTAGTTTATACCACAACGCCCCTAAAACAGGCCCTAGAATAATACAAGTTAATGCGTTAACAGAATCTAACCATGATGTCGGAACAGTAAAGCTACCTAGGTTTGTATCAATAAATTTAGGCATATAATCATAAAGAATTACATATGTTAAATACCAGAAAACCCAGAAAACAACAGAAAGTAATGAAATGATTACGATAGACCATACGCGACGAACTTCATATTTTTCCAAAGGTCTATTTACTTTTGGTTTATCTTCGTGGTGTTCTTCACCTTGTGCAAATGGATGTTTACCAACATCTCCTAAAGATTTATAACCTAATACAAACCAAACCGCTCCAATTAAACAAATTAATCCAGCTAATTTGAAACATTGTAAGTAACCATTAGCACTCGCTGTTGCAAGTTTTACATATAAAACCCCTACAAAAGTTGTTCCGATAAATGACCCAATATTAATAAATGAATACATAGTTGAGAATGCGTCATCTTTACGTTTTTGATCACCTTCGAAGATTTGTCCAACTACTGCTTGAAGGTTACCTTTGAAAAATCCAGTTCCTAAAGAAACTAAAACAATCATCGTCCATAAAGCTGAATATGATCCAACAAACCCTGCATAACCATATCCTATTCCCATTAATAATAATCCTAGAGGAATAAGATATCTAGCTCCTATCAACTTATCGGCAATAAAACCAAATAATACGGGCGCAAGATAAGTGAATGCCACTAAGTTAGATTGCATCGCTGCACCTTCTACCTTACCTAGACCAAGACCACTTTCTCCAAAACCTCCACTTACTACAGCTGCTGTTACATAAACAATAATAAGCCATTTTGATGAGTAGTAAGCACAACGTTCGAACATAAAAGTCATCGAGCTCATATAAAAGCTCCACGGTTTACCTTTTTTTACCGCTACTTCAGACATATAAATCCCTTCTTTCTGTATAATTTAATACACAAATATTATAGCATAGTTTTTCAATTACTACAACTATTTTTGAAAATGTTACCATTCTATTAATTAACTATTGTGTTTCAAATTAGCAAGTGATATAATAAAAATATATTCGAAATATTAAAAGGAGTTGTATAATATGAAACTTTCTAGAACTAATACCATTTTAGCTAAAATGAAAGAGCAAGGAATCACACATGCACTTGTAAGTGATCCATATTCTATTTTTTATTTAACAGGATTTTTAGAAAATCCTGGTGAACGTTTCTTCGCTATTCTACTTGACGAAAACGGAAATCACAAATTATTCTTAAATATTCTATTCCCATTAGAAGAAGACTTAGGTTTAGAAATTGTAAGTTACTCAGATACTGATGATATTATTAGTAAAGTTGCTGAGTACATTCCAGATGGAACAAAACTAGGTATCGATAAAATTCTACCTGCTCGTTTCTTACTTCCATTAATGGATAAATTACCTAAAACTAAGTTTGTTGATGTTTCAGTACTAGTAGATACTACTCGTATGTTAAAAGATGAAGAAGAGAAAGAATTAATGCGTATCTCTTCTGAACTAAACGACAAAGCATGTCAGTTTGTTATCGACAACATTACAGAGCACACTACAGAAAAAGATTTAGTTAAAAAATTATTAGCTTACTATGAAGAAATCGGTGTAGAAGGGACATCATTCGCACCAATTATCGCTTTCGGTGATAACGGTGCAAACCCACATGGTATGCCAGGAGATAGAAAACCAAAACCAGGTGAATCTGTTATTGTAGATATCGGTGGTATTAAAGATAAATATTGTTCAGATATGACTCGTACAGTGTTCTTTAAACAACCTACACCAGAAGACAGAGAAGTATTTGAAATCGTTCTAGAGGCTGTTAAACGTGGTACTGCTTTAGTAAAACCTGGTACTAGATTGTGTGATATAGATGCTGCTTGCCGTGATTATATTACTGAAAAAGGATATGGTGAATACTTCACTCACCGTACTGGTCACCAAATTGGACTAGAAGACCACGAATACGGAGACGTTTCTAGTGTTAATGAGATGGTTTGTGAACCAGGTATGATTTTCTCTATAGAACCAGGTATCTACCTTCCAGGACGTATGGGAGTTCGTATCGAAGACTTAGTACTTGTTACTGAAGATGGTGTTGAAGTACTTAATAAACTTAACAAAGAATTTGTTGTAGTTGGAGAAAAATAATATTATTTAGTATTTTAATAATCAATGAAAAACACTAGATTGTATATACAATCTAGTGTTTTTCATTGTTATTTTTTAAAATATTTTTCTAAAAACTTACTTACGATATCCCAATATTGATCTCTGTATTTTCGTTCTGCTTGAACATGCTTCATTCCAGGGAAACTATGGAATTCTTTTTCTGATCCAATTAACTCATAAGCTTCTCTACCGTGTTCTATAGGAACAAATCCATCTTCTTCCCCATGTAGAACTAAAGCTGGTAACTTAGTATTTTTTAATCCTTCAGTTGCATTAACATCTCCAAAGAAGTATCCACCTCTTATTTTAGTCATTGTATTAGCTGCAGGTATTACAGGGAAACTAGGTAGTTTAAATAGTTTCTTCAATTGATAAGTAAATTCTACTTTTAAATTAACATATCCACTATCTTCTATAAATACCTTAACATTACTTGGCAAATCTTTTCCTATCGCATTCATAACAGTTGCAGCGCCCATACTTATACCAAATAATGCTGTGTCCGCATTGTTATTTTCAGCAGAGATTTTCTTAACCCAATTTACTAAGTCATCTGAGTCAAATCCACCCATCGATATTGTTTCACCTTCACTCTTACCATGAGCAATTAAATCTGGAGCAAATACACTATATCCCATATCATAAAATCTTTTTATATACTTAGCCATCTTTTTAGCATCACTAGTATAACCATGCACAACAAAAATCCATTTTTTAGCATTAGGATTAACAAACTTATACCCTACTAATTTATTTTTAGTAACAGACTCCATTGTCACTTCTGTTTTCGTTGATTCAAACCAGTTCTCTACAGCCGTCTTATCCTCTTTTTCTCCATCGCTATCTTGATTAACAATTGCACTTTTATCTACTTTTGGATTTAAGGCAAAATTATAAAAATAATTTCCTGTAAAACCAAAAGCTACTATTAACAATACTAAAATTGATAATAATATTTTCTTAAAATGTTTTTTTATCATCTACAACTCTTTCTCCTTACTAATAAATATAGTTTACATTATACTACTTCATTTGGGAAAAGTAAACAATAAAATACACTAATAGAGACTTGCATTGTCTCTATTAGTGTATTATTTTATTTTTACTTCTACCCTTTCTCCTACATCATATTCCGCTTCCGAAGATAATCTTAACGCTTTAATAACGCCATATTTATGTGTTTGAATTTTATATTCTATTACTGAACCAAAAAATATTTTTTCTATTATAATATCATCACTAGTCTCGCTTTTAAATAACTTTACATTCTCATATCTAACTATTTTTTCGGGATCTATTATATTACTATCTCCTATGAACTTAGCAACAAACTCTGTTTTCGGTTTTAAATATAGTTCCTTTGGAGTTCCTATTTGCTCTATTTTACCATTATTAAGAACTACTATTCTATCAGCCAATCTAAAGGCATCCTCTTGATCATGTGTAACAACTACCATAGTAATTCCAAATTGTTTTTGAATTCTTTTTACCTCATCACGCATAACGCCTCTAAGATGAACATCAAGATTTGAGAAAGGTTCATCTAAAAGCAATACTTTGGGATTTAGCACTAAACTACGAGCAATAGCAACACGTTGTTGTTCTCCTCCAGATAATTCACTAATTCTCTTTTTATCATACCCTTCTAACCCAACTTTTTTTAATACATCTTCAGATTTTTCTAGTATTTCATTTTTTGATAATTTCAAAAACTTTAATCCGTAACTAACATTTTCTATCACATTTTTATGTGAAAATAAACCATAAGATTGAAATACAGTAGAAATTGGTCTTTTTTCTGGAGGTACATTACTTATATTATTATTAGATAAGACTATATCCCCCTCATAATCCGGTATAAACCCTCCTATTATGTTTAATAGCGTAGTTTTCCCGCAACCTGAAGGTCCTAAAACACATATTAGTTCACCTTCATTCAGTTCAAAATCTATATTTTTTAAAACTTCTTTATTATCATATTTCATTGAAACATCTTTTATTCTTAAATACATCTTTTACCTCTTTCTGTTTATTACTAAATAATATACAACATTTACTAATAAACAAATCACAATTATATAAAATGCTATTACTGAACCTATATCATATTTCCCACTCTCAATCACATCAAACATTACTAAAGTAGCAACTTTTTGACTTGGATAAACTAAAAATATAATTGAGCCTATTGTTGTCATAGTGGCAGTAAATCCATTTACGAAACTCACATATAGACCGCGTTTACTAAGCGGAAATACTACATCTTTAATTTCATTTATTCTACTTCCCCCTAAGTCTCTTACCGATTTTAATTGTGAAGTAGAAACTTGGCTAACCGAACTGTACCCTATCTTGCTAGCGAATGGCATTTGTTTAAAAATCAGGTTAAGTACTACTATTGCTGCTGTTCCTGTTAATTTTAAAGGTGTAGAGTTAAATGCTAATACATAACCTAGTCCAAAGAATGTTCCTGGTAATATATATGGTAGCGTTGCTACAAAATCAATAATCTTCAATGATTTAATTTTTCTTATGTTTATATAATATTGCAACACATGACCTATAACCGATGATAACCCTCCAGCTATTAACGCATATATTATACTACGTATAAATACACCAGAAATATATTCACTTGCATCGCTGAAGTTCTGTAACGTAAGTACTAGTTTTCCATATTCCATTGTAGAGAAAGCAGAAAGGATAATAGCCCCATATAGACTTACTAACGCAAATAACATTAATGTTGATGCGATAGCAGAAATATAATAAATTACCCCGCTCTTTCTCATATTTAGACTCACAGAAACTAATCCCCTTGATTCTGTTGCTGTACTTCTAAAACTCTTAGAAAATACTAAAAATATAATTAGTGATGGTAATAATATAATAAGATTCATAATAACCGCCTTACTTACATCTCCTTCAGCAATAAATGCCAAATACCCTTCTGTAGCAAGAACATTATATTTTCCTCCAACTATTGCAGGTGTAGAAAAATCAGCCATACTTCTAATAAAAGTTAATAATACTACTACTTTTATTGCTGGACGGAATAGCGGTAATATAATATCTAAAATTATTCTATTTGTATTGGCACCAAGTGATCTAGCAGAGTTAATAACACTCCTATCGATACTACTAATAAATCCAATTAACAATAAAGCATTTATAGCAATATGAGTAACACTTTGCATACTAATAATTCCCCAATATCCGTAAGGATCATAATTTAATTTCAATAAATTATAAGTAATTAACCCTCTTCTACCAAATAAGTTTATATATGATAAAGATGTTACAAATGGCGGTGAAATTATTGCTATCATAAAAATAAAGACAAGTATTTTTTTTATTCTACCACTACTTATAAAATAAAATATTGAAATAAAGATTGAAAAAATTGTTGTTAAAACTGTAGTTCCTAAAGCTACTTTTAGGGAATTAATAAATAATTTATTATAGTATTGTTTATTTGATAAAAAACTTTGGATTAAATCTCCTTTAATTCCATAATTGAATACTGCAATAAATGGATATAAAACAAAAAGAACAAAAGAGATAATTATTGTTAGTATCACTATTGAATCAAATAAATTTATTTTTCTTAATCGCATATTATCTCCTTTGCCTTATAATATATTTTTAAATAAAGAGATAGTAAATCAGAAAATACATCTTCTTCATTACTATCTCTGATATTTTACTATTTATCCCCTACTAACTCTTTCCATTTTTTAAGAATTGAGTCACGTTCGCTACCAAAAGTAGATAAATCTTCTTTCATAAGTCTATCTTTTGGTAATCCTAAATCCGCTCCTTTAGCTCCATCGATTACCATTTGAGCTCCATCTTTACCATCCAATTCAGCGATTAATTGTTGATTTTCTGGTTTTAAGATATAATCTTCAAATGCTTTAGCAATATCAGTAGCTTGTGAGTTTTTAAAGATTGCTACACCTTCTGGAATCCAAGGAATTCCATCTTCTGGATAAACAACTGTTAAGTTATTTTTCTTAGCTGCATCAAATGCAGATTTATCTACAGGAATAATTCCAATTCCAAATTCTCCTGCAACAGTTTTTTCTTGTGGATCTTTTCCTCGTTTACTATAGAAGTCAACATTTTTATTGAAAGCAGTCCAATATTCCCAACCTTTTTCTGTACCTTTTTGATCTAGGATACCTTTTACAGCTCCATAGTTTGTTCCAGAAATAGCAGGATTACTCATAATAATTTGACCTTTATATTTTGGATCAGTTAAATCTTCCCATTTTTTAGGAATATCATACCCTTTTTCTTTAGCTACACTATCATTTACTAAGAAACCAACAACTGTGATTCCTTTAGATATCCAGTAGTTATCTTTATCTTTAAACCCTTCTTTAATTTTATCAGAACCTTTCGCTTCATATTGTTCTAATAAACCATCATTTTTAGCAGCAATAAAAGCATCTACTCCCCCTCCAAACCAAAGGTCTGCCATAGGCTTACCTTCAGCTTTTGTTCTTGAGATAACTTCTCCACTAGACATAGATAAAAACTCTACTTTACAGTTTGTTTCTTGAGCAAATTTATCAAATAGTTTTTTGTATTTTTCAGAAGTAGCAACAACATTCATTGTTCTACCACCAAAGTCCAATTTTTGCTCTTCTTGTTTAGTTTCTGTCGATTGTTTTTGACCACAACCTAATAAAACTAAAGATACTGCTAGAACCGCAGCCAATAATTTGAATATCTTTTTCATATATTTACATCCTTTCTGTAATTTTAATCTATATAAAATTATACTAGCTATTAACATAAGTTGCAACCTAGCTACAGATAGGGCGTTTATATTATATTACTATTTTTATCGAAACATTAAGCCTGTTATTTATTTTTATATATAATTATTTTTATATTTTCTGTATGCTTACAATTTGAAAAATACTATTCTATTCCAAATTTTTCCTTAATTGCATCAGCAACTATCATTCCTGTAAACCAAGCTACCATTAGATTATACCCTCCTATTTCACCGTGTAAATCAAGAATTTCACCAGCAAAATACAAGTTATCTATTTTTTTATGGCAACATGTTTTTGGACTAACACCTTTTAAATCTACTCCACCTGCTGTAGTAAAAGCATATTCCAACGGCATTGTTTTAACCCCTACTAATTCATAGCGTTTAATCTTAGCTACAAATTTTCTTAGTTCTTTTTTACTAACATTTTCAGGGAAATATTTATCTAACATGAAATTATAAAAGCTTTTTGGTAATTTCCCATGTAAATATTTATTATCTTGCCATAATTTCTCAAAAAGTTTTTCCTCATTAAGTTCTGGATAAAAATCTAAGTAAAATTTATCTTCCGGAAATCTCGCAACAAATTCTCCCATAGAAATAGATAATGGCCCACTAAGCCCTTTATGGGTAAATAACAAATCCCCAGTTCTTTCATTTTTCTTATGAAACATTCTAACATTTTGAAGGGCAACACCAGATAATTCAGTAAAATCATCAAAAATTAATGCTACTTCACTAGGATATATCTTTGTTAATTTTACACCATGTTTTTTCAGTATTCTGTGTAATGAGCCATCACTTCCACTCTGTGGATAAGTTTTCCCTCCAGCACAAACTACAATATTTTTTCCTAGATATGTATCAACGTTTGTTTTAACTCCTACTAGTTTATCATCTTCAAATATTAAGTCTTCTACCTTCTCTTTATATTTAATTTTTGCATGATCTATTTTAAAGGTATTTACTACATCACGTGCTTTTTCACTTGCTGGATATAGTCTTCTATTTTCTTGTTTAAGTTTTAGATTGTGCTTATCAAAGAATTTTTTAACATTATATTTATGATATGCACTGCGTAAAAATCTCCCGTTATGTACAGCGGCTACAAAGTCTTCTGCATTATCACTACTCATGACATTACAGCGGCCATTCCCTGTTAGAAGCAGCTTTACACCTGCTCTTCGATTTTGTTCAAGTACTAATACTTTTAATCCACTATCATTTAATCTATCTGCAATCATAAGTCCAGCACTTCCCAGACCTATAACTATAACATCATATTTCATAGTTTCTCTTAACAACCCTTATATTTTAACTTCCCATCTCTAGCAACTCAATTTTATACTATTAGCTATATTTATTCAAAGATGAGACACATAGGCTGTATTCCTCCTAATATATTATATTCATTTTTTCTTTATATTTACCATAGTTAATTATATCTATATTTACTATTTAAAGCAAGAATCTCAGAATAAACTTATCACTAGAAAATAGTTTATTTATTTTTTATCGATAGTAACTATTTCTGTATTTAATTTTCTTTTACACATTATTCTAATTTAAAATAAATTATTGCTTTCCGTTCCTTCTTAATGGAATTTTTTACAATTTTGTACTATACTATATTGTATGTATTTAGAAAATTATTTTTATTATTTTCTAAATAATTTTTATGTAAAGGATTTTTTTATAATGAGATTTAAAAAAATTAGTATTTTAGTTATGGCTGTGGCATTTCTATTTCCTAATCTTGCCAAAGCAGATGACGTATTTTTAGATAATAATGCCATTTCGGAATTTAGTGATGCTAATTCTAGCATTGTTATATCTGAATATAATACCGGAAAAATTATTTCCAAACGTGGAGAAAACGAAAAAGTATCAGTAAATAAATTACCAAATTATCTTGCTTTATATTTATTAACAGATGATTTGAAAAATAAAAAAACTAGCTTAGACGATAAAATAACTATTAATAAAGGTGATGACGTATTATCAAAATACCAAATCACTAAAGAACTAACTATTAAAGATGCTATATTCTTATTAGAAAATGAGAATTCTAGTAGCTTATTAGAGGCAATCTTTACAAAATATAATGTAGATGTAGAAAAAGCTAATTCTATTCTTGGGGCAATGTCTCTTAATAACACTAAACTAGAAAACCTTGAAAATTCTGACAGCAACACTAGTTCAGCAAAAGATATTACATTCTTAAATAGTGTTATTTTAAAGAATTATCCTGAATTAACAGAAATTACAAAAAATCCAGAATACACTCTTTCTTCTGATGAAAAAGTAACAAACAGTATTACATTTAAAGAATCAGAAAAATTTAGGGTTCTTGGACTAGATTATTCAGGAAAAAATAGCGTAACGTACGCATATAGTGGAAACACAAAATTACTTGTAACAGTATTAAATCAAAGTGATGATAAAGATAAGTTTTTCGAAAAACTTCAAAAAACTTATGAATATCTATTTTCAAACTATCAATATAAACTTGCTTTAAAAGCAGGAACTTATACAATAAATAACGAAAATATTAGTTTTGATCAAGATATTTATGATTTATTCTATGAAAAACATTCTATCAAAGATGTCACCTACCTATTAATGAATAGTAAAATTCTTCTATTCCAAAAATATGAAACAATTTCAGCTAATGAAGGTACAGTATATGCTGACATTAAAAATAACGATTCAACTGGAGTATTAGACAAGTTTAAATTCAATTTTATCGAGGATAAAGACTTCAGTAAGAAATCAAATTCAGAAAAAGCCCTTATGGTAATTGATCGTACTAAGTATTTTGCTACTGGTATTTTAGCTATATATTCACTTGTCTTCATGTCATTATATATTATGAGACGAGTAGTTAGGAAGGATTAATTATGGAACAAAACAATTTAGTATTCGAAGTTGATGGACTTATCTATGAACTAATTTATAACTTCAAAGATGCTTTCCAAAGAGAAGCTTTCGAAGAAAAATTAGTTGATGTCCTTAAAAACAAACCATATATTGTTGGTGATATATCTCATGATAAACTACGTTTAAGTGGCTTTATCCTTACAAAAGATGGGAGTAATCCTAAAAACATTAACAATCTGGAAGACTATATTTTAGAATATTGTAATTTTGGTTCACCCTTCTTTGTAGTAAAAAAACGAAATGGTTAAACATAATAAAAAGCTCTCAAAAATAAAATTGAGAGCTTTTTATTTATTTTAGAACGAAGTGACCTTCTTCTATTTCTTCTAATTTTTCTTTTTCTGTGATTGTAAAATCTTCATCAGAAACTTCGAATTCTTCAAACATTTTTCTTGCTTTTGACGGATTCATAATAGGTGTCGAATTTAACAATCTCTTTGTATAAGGGTGTTGAGCATTATTTATAATTTGCTCAGTTGTACCTAATTCAACTAATTTCCCACGATACATAACTGCTATTCTATCAGCAATATATTCTACCACTCCTAGATTATGAGAAATAAATAGATATGTAAGATTAAATTCTTTTTGTAAATCTTTTAATAAATTAATAACTTGAGCCTGAGTAGAAGCATCTAATGCTGATGTAGGTTCATCACACAATATAAAATCTGGTCTAGTAACTACCGCTCTAGCTATACCAATTCTTTGTCTCTGCCCACCACTAAAAGTATTAGACAGTTTTAAGGCATCTTCATTAGATATTCCAACAAACTCTAATATATCTAATGCTTTCTTTTTTGCTTCTTCTTTGTTCTCTTTAAATAATGGTTCCATTACAATATCTAATGCTGACAATCTAGGATTTAAAGAAGAGTATGGATCCTGAAATATTATTTGCATTTTACTATATACTTCTTGTTGCTCTTTTTTAGACATTTCTAATATAGATTTTTCTTTTCCTTCTACATATATACTTCCAGAAGTTAAAGTTTCAATATTCAGAATACCTTTACCTAATGTAGTTTTACCACTACCTGATTCTCCTACAAGCGCTAAAGTTTCTCCTTTGAATATATCTAAACTTATATTATCAACGGCAACGGTATTAGTAGGTTTACCACTTATCCCCTTACTTTTAAATACTTTTTTTGCATTTTTAATAGTCAAATATTTTCTACTCATTACTCCACCTCTTTCAAATATTCATGAGTATCACTTACTTTTTCCCATACGTACCCAGATTTATTTTGTTCGTAATCTACAGTTAGCAATTCACTTTCTTTATTTTCTAATCGTGCTGCAGCTAATAGTTGTTTGGTATATGGATGTTGAGCATTAGAAAAAATTTCTTCAACATTACCTTTTTCTACTACATTACCTCTGTACATAATATATACATAATCACACATCCCAGCAATAACACCGAAATCATGACTTACTAAAGCTACGCTAAGTTCAGTTTCTTTTTGTAATTTTTTTATTAAAGATAATATTTGCGCTTGAACAGTAACATCAAGTGCTGTTGTAGGTTCATCTGCAATTAATAATTTAGGATTAGCAAGTATTGACATAGCAATCAATATTCTTTGTCTCATACCACCCGATAGTTCATGTGGATATTGTTTCATTCTTAACGGTGCATTTAGTATCCCAACTCTTTCTAACTGAGCTATTGCTAACTCTGTAGCTTCTTTTTTAGATTTTTTCTGGAATCTTTCTATTACTTCTATTAAGTGATATCCTATTGTGCGAACAGGATTAAGAGAGGTCATAGGATTTTGAAAAATCATTGAGATTGGTAATTTTTCTCCTTTTTTAACCTCTTTTCCATCAAATAAGAATTTTTCATAATTATCATCAACATTATTTGGTAATATTGACATAATACTTCTCATAAGAATACTCTTACCACTACCAGATTCTCCTACAACTCCAGTTATATGTCCTTTTTTTATATCAATATCGATTCCATGTATTATTTCTTGTTTATTACCCTGTTTAGGTGTGTAATCTACTTTTAAATTTTTTAATTCTACTATATTCGCCATACTACTCACCTTCCCTTTGTACATATTGAGTAACTAAATTACCTATATTGTTAAATGAGTAAATAGTTAACATTACAAATAATCCCGGTATTATCGCCATATGAGGTGCACTTTGCAAGCTCTGTTGAGCATTTTGTAATAATGTTCCCCATGATGTCATCGGTTGTTGAATACCTAAACCTAAAAAACTCAGAGCTGCTTCTGTCATTATTGCATTGGCAATAGATGAACTAGCCGCAACTACTAATGTTGGAATAATTGCTGGTAGAATATGTCTTTTTAGTATAGTCGTTGCCTTTACTCCTGTAAACTTACTATAAACAACATAGTCATACTCTTTAGCTGATAATGTCTCCGCTCTTATAAGTCTTGCCAAACGCATCCAAGAAAAACATCCGATTACTATTACAATAGAAGTTAATCCAGGTTTTAAAAATACACTTAATACTATAACAAGTACTAACCAAGGGATAGATGAAAGTACATCTACTATACGCATTAATAAACTATCTACCCAGCCACCTAGATATCCAGCAATAAGACCTATAGTCGTACCAATAATTACTGATGTTATCATGGCTAGTAACCCTACTTTTAGCGATACTTGTCCACCATAAACAACACGTGCAAAGTAATCACGCCCTACTTCATCTGTTCCAAATAAATATTGTAAACTTGGCCCTTGAGATAAGCTACTAATATTAGTTTTTGTCGGATCAATAGGTAATATTGGAGCTAATAATGAAATTAGCATTAATACAGTTATAAAAATTACTGAAAAAATATAAACTTTAGAACTTTTAATTGTATTAAAAAATCTCTTCATAATTACTTACCTCCTCTTCTAATACGAGGATCTACTAATGAATAAAGTATATCCGAAATTAGATTACCTACTATTACTAATGTCGCAGACAGTAGCATTACTGCCATAATTATTGGGTAGTCTAAAGAACGTGTAGCACCCGTAATATATGGACCAACACCTGGCCAACCAAATACAGTTTCTGTTATTATCGCTCCTGTTACTAACATCGGTAATGACATACCAACTTGTGTAATGACTGGTATTAAAACATTTTTTCTAATATGACGTGTGAAAATTTGCCATTTTGTCGCTTGGAATGCTTCTTGAACAACTACATACTCTTCATTAGTTTGACTAATTGCTGATGATCTTACATAACGAGTTAACTCTGCAAAGAAGACTATAACCAATGTTAAATAGGGCATAAAGAAGTGCTGTAAAAAGTCTCCAAAGTCTCCTTCTTTACCTATTGTATGCATTCCCATAATAGGAAATATATTCATTTTGTAACCAAGTAAGTAAATAAATAGCATAGCTATCCAAAATGAAGGAGTAGCTATACCAAGTGATGCTAATCCATCCACGAATCTATCTAAAAACTTACCTTTGTTAGCAGCTGCTATTAATCCAAGTACTATCGCTAAAATTAGTGCTGTAATATATGCTGGTAAAACTAAAGAAATAGTATTAGGAATACGAGCTAATAGCTCCTCCCCAACTCCTACATGAGTTACTAATGAATGTCCAAAATTACCAGATAAAATCTGTTTTAACCATGCAATGTATTGAACTATAAACGGCTGATTCAAACCACTTTGTTCACGTAAAATATTAATTTGTTCTTCTGTCATATTAGGTGTTACTTGAGCATCAATTGCATCATACGGTGCAATATGAATTAATGAGAATACAATAAATGAAATAACAAATAACAGAGGGACTGCCTGTAATATACGTTTAATAATATAACGTAGCATCAAAATACTCCTTTCATGTACTTTATGAATAAACGGCTGGAACAACTGTCCCAGCCTATTTATTTATAAATAGTATAATTATTATTTTCTAGCAAACCAGACTATTTATTACTTAATTGAGATTTTTGATAAATCTTCAAATGTATAAATAGGTACTAATTTTGCATCATTCACTCCACTTACGCGTTTATTTACCGCTAAGATTTTTTGGTTATCTACTATTGGATAAATAAATGCTTCTTTAGCAATTTCACGTTGTAAATCATTGTAAATTTCTTTACGTTTTGTGCTATCTAATTCTGCTGCTCCACGTTTAAATAAATCATCAATTTTTGATTCTCTATATTGGAAGTAATTTGATGTACCATTTGAAGCAAATAATGTTGAATATAAGTCTGGATCGTTACCCATAATATATCCACCTAAGAATAAATTATAAGCTGTTGAATCTTTCTTTCTAAGTTCTGTAAAGATAGCTGTACCATCTCCACCACGTAATTCTACATTAACACCAATTGCTTGTAATTGTTGTTGGATAAATGTTGCCTGAATTTTCTGAGCAGGGTCATTACTTGTATATGCTAATGTTAATTTCAGATTACTTACACTCGCTTCTTTTAATAATTCTTTTGCTTTATCAACATTTTGTGTATATTTTTCTACATCATCAGTTTTATATGGATTATTCGGTGGTAAAATTGAATATGGATTTTGGTAATATTTCTCATCTAAGTAAGCTGCTTTATTCATATCCCCTTTATTTAAAGCATATAAAATAGCTTGACGAACTTTAACATCTTTTAACTCATTAGTTTTTGTATTTAATCCTAAATATCCTATTCTGTTTTCACTATATGAATACACATCTAGTTTATTTGTATCTAAATCTTTAATATCAGTAGGTAATACGTATGATGCATCAATTTCACCTTTTTGTAAAGCTACTTTAGTTGTATCTGCACTTTGAATAACACGTAAAACTACATTTTTAACTTTAGGTTTACCTTTATAGTAGTTTTCATTTGCTTCAAACTTAATGTATTCACCACGTTTATTTTCTACTAATTTATATGGCCCAGTTCCTACAGGTTTTTCTTGTAAATCTTTTACTGAAAAATCACTAACTTTTCCATAAATATGTTTAGGAATGATGTATGTTTCAGTAGCAATATTATTTGCCGCTGCTGCACTTGGCTCTGGGAATTTAAACACTACTGTATGATCATCTTTTTTCTCTACAGTGATTGGTTTATCATTAATCCATAAACTCTTGAAGTTTCCGTTTTCTTTCTTCGCTTTTGTTTCATAAGTAAATACTACGTCATCTGCAGTAAAGTCTTTACCATCTGACCATTTAATACCTTTTTTCAGGTTTACTGTTAAGCTTAATCCATCTTTTGCAAGTTCTGTAGATTCTGCTAACTCATTTACTAATGATCCATCACCTTCAACACGAATTAATGGTGAGTATATCATATTTGTCATAGTTAGTCCCCAACGGTCACTTACATTAATTGGATTTGTTGAAGATGGGTCACTATTTATTGCATAAGTGAACGTATCTTTATCCTGAGAAGTGGTTGTTGTGTTTTCCGTTTTAGAACTACATGCTGTAGTAAATGCCATTAATAACGCTAGTGCTCCTATAAACAACTTATTCTTTTTCATTCTCATTTCCTCCTTTGGTTTAAAATATCAATGTAATAAAACATTACTGCTAAAAAGCTATCTCTAATAATGGTTTAATATAGCCATGCATAATTATGGCGCGAGCTTAGTTTCCACTCTTATATTAATTAGAAATAATATAATCTTCTATATACATTAATATTTATTATTTAATTATGATCACATTGAGCGAATGAATTCAATGTGGTTTTAGTTTACATTTTTTAATTTACAATGTCAATCTTATTGTTTTCATTTTTATTTTCATTTTCATAACTGATCTTTAAACCTTTAATCTTAAGGTGATTCGCTATGAAAACAACTACCAGCTGTCTGATTCTTTGGAAGTCAATTACTCTCCCCAAACTTCATCAACTATTTCACTTATTAAAGCAATTTTTTTCCATTGATCTTCTTCAGTTATTACATTTCCTTCTTCTGTAGAAGCAAATCCACATTGTGTACTTAAGTAAATATTTTCTAATGGAATGTATTGACTAGCTTCTTTAATTCTTGCGATAACTTCTTCCTTATCTTCTAAATCAGCAAATTTAGATGTAATTAATCCTAAAACTACTTTTTTATCTTTTCCAACTTTAGCTAATGGTTTGAAATCCCCAGCGCGGTCAGTATCATATTCTAAATAGTAGGCATCTACATTTTCTCCTGCTAAAAGTTCATCTTCAACATTTTGATATCCACCTTGTGAAATCCATTTAGAAGCAAAGTTACCACGACATACGTGTGTATTGATTACTAAATCTTCAGGTTTTCCTTCAATTACTTCATTATTTAAAGCTAAACAACGTGCTGCATAATCACGACGAACTTCTTCTAGTGGTCTTTCATCACGGAAACGATTTGCAAACCCATCATCTGCTAATGCTCCCCAAGTACAATCATCAAATTGAAGTACTCTTAATCCTTCATTGTAAAGATCGTTAATAACTTGTTTGTATGCTGCAACAATTGCTGCTTTTAATTCATCAAAGTTACTATAAAATTGTTCATATGATTTAATGTGATCTTCTGTACGGATTAATTCGAAATATAATTGTGATGGAGATGGTATAGTAAGTTTTACTACTACATCTTTATCTTTAGTAATATCTCTTAAATATTTGAAATGTTCTACAAATGGGTGATTTTCTCCACTAATTTTTCCTGATACTTTAGCTGTATCTGGTTTAGTTTCTATCCCTTTAAAAGCATACCCTTTTTCTCCTTGAACGTGTTCAATTCCGTTAAGTCCCCAGAAAAAGTCTAGGTGCCAGTATGCACGACGAAACTCTCCATCTGTAACTCCTTTTAATCCTGCAGCAATTTGTTTTTCTACTAGTTCTGCGATTAATTTATCTTCAACTTTTGTTAATTCTTCTTTGCTTAATTCACCTTTAGCGAATTTTTCACGAGCTTCTACTAACTCTTTTGGTCTTAAATATGATCCTACGTGATCTACTCTAAATGGTGCTTTTCCTACTACTTTATTTTGACAATTTTGACACATAATTTTGTTCTCCTTTTGTTTTCTCTTTTTTATTTTGACTTCTGTTTAATTATTAATAAATTTTTTATTCATCTTCTGGCAAAATAGCTACTACTCTTACAGGTGACCCAGTTGCTTCTGTCCAGTTAGGATACGCTACTGATATTAAAGCTCCTGTTGCTGGAACTTGATCTAAGTTAGCTAAAACTTCTACTTGATAAATATCTTGTTCTAATAAGTAATACTCTTGAATTAAACCTTCTGCTGCTGCAGATACACCTGAGTCTGTATCTAATGTTTCATGTCCTACTGCTTTAACATTTCTTTCTTTAATTAAGAATTCTAATGCATCTCTTCCCCAACCTGGTGTGTGTTGTACATCATTCTCATCAAGATTTCTTATTTCATCATAACTTGGCCAACGTTTTGACCAGTCACTTCTAAAAGCTACAAATGATTCTGGTAAAATTTCACCATGTTCTGCTTCAAAATCAAGAATATCTTGTTTTGTAATAACATAGTCATTATTTTCTGTAACTTCAGCGCTTTTATCTATTACATAAAGAGGTAGTAATAAATCTTTTAGTTCAATTTCATCAAGCCATCTACCACCTTCTACAAAGTGAATTGGAGCATCAATATGTGTTCCATATTGACCAACTACTGAAAATTTTTGAACGTAAAATCCATCTTTTAGTGTAAATACATTTTCTTTTTCTAAAGCTGGTAAAGCTGGGAATTTTGGTGAGTTTTCATCGATCTTATGACTTAAGTTTACCCATTTTTTTGATTTTAAAGTTTTGTAAATATTTAGTAATTCTGACATTTTGTTGTCCTCCAGTTATGTTAATTTTTAAAGTTAATTATTCTCTTGATTATTTTGAGAAATAAAAAAAGTCCTCACAGAAGCTTATGCTCCTGCAAGGACGTCTAATAATCTACGTGTTACCACCTTACTTTATGATATTCTCACAAATATCAACTCAAAAAGTACGCACCAAATAATTATGATGTTATACCCTGAGCTTTAACGGGCTCTCCCGTAGAGGTCTAATTATTCGACCACTACCACTCAAAGACCATTTTCAAAGTTTCCGTATTGATCTCTTTTCACCACCCGAGACTCTCTTTACAATCTTTCACTTTTACTTATCTTTTCAACGTGTGAATCATTAACTTGAAATTAGTATAACAAGATTTTAATTTTATGTCAATAGTTTTTTCGGAAAATAATATATGTTTTTTAAAGTCTATATCAGGTGGAAGCATCCTATGGTACGGATATAACACTTAAAATACAGCATACACCTTATTATTATTCACTTTACATCTAAAAAACGAATTTTTCTCTGAGGAGAACAATTGTTTTTTACGAACTTTCTAAAGAGAATTAAAACTAACCTATATGCAAAAATAACCACATACGCTTAGTACATATGTGGTTAAAGTAATAATCTTAGCTACAATCCCAATTGTATAATATATTAGAGAAATCTTGTGCTTTTAAATCTTTTTCTCTTATAAAGAAGTTTGCAATACCACAATCCCCCCAAATAATTAAATATCTACGCTCACCTTCAACAAATTCACTATCTACCTGTAATAGCATAACATTGTATTCTTCTTTTTCCTCATCGTACTGTCTCGGATCTTCTTGTATAAATAGTGGATATCCACCTATTGAATGTCCTTCATTTGAAAACTCATTAAATACTTTATCTAATGAAAAATCATCTATATCAGTCCACATATCAGTTACATTTGCTTCTGGATATAGTTCATTTATTGCATTACAGAATATCTCCTCAAATCTATAATCTACAGCTGTTATTGATACTGGTTTCTCTTCAAATGCTATTTTTAATGTATTATTTGCAGGTTCAAACGGAGAGTATTCATCTCGATCATCTTCATCAAAAAGTTTATACTTTTCTAATACATCCATTTCTGTTACCATTCTATCTAACTCTGGATAATAAATAACTTTACTTCCTTCTTCTTCATCTAATCCCATAAGATCATCACGCCCAATCCAAAATTGTACTAATCCAGTTTTTGGGTATAAATCATTTTCTGGTAAATCACTACAATTAATCTGTGCAAGTAATCCTAACTGCACCCCTTCACTATCTACTGGAACTTTTGCATCTTGAGGTAAATATGGAATACCTCCAAATTTACTATCAAATATTGATAATGTAGGATCTTCACCGACAACTGTAATTTTAATATGTTTATCAGTAATCGTATCTCCCTTTACCTTTTCTATTGCTTTACTAATCATTTCTTCAGTAACCATATAGTACCTCCTTAAATTTTTCTAAATTAATTATACCATAGTAAAATAATATTTCATATATTAAAGGAGCTAGTTTTCACTAACTCCTTTAATCTTTTATTATCTGCTTTTGATCATTTTAATAATTTGAGTCACTATTGTTGGTGCAATAGCTAATCCAATTATTGTTAATACTTGAGTAATATTTAAGCTCATAACTTTAAATATACTTCCTACAGCAGGTATAAATACTATAATACCTACTAATGTTATTCCAATCAGGAATGCATATACTGTATTTTTGTTAGAAAATAATCCAATCTTAGTTAAAGGTTGATCACTTCTGCAACTAAATCCATTAAATAATCTAGCCAAGCATAAAGTTAGGAATGCAAATGTAGTAGCATAACCTTCTCCTGTTTCAATACCAATATAGTATCCAACAAATACTGCAACCGCAATTAAAGCAGCTTCAATCAACACTGATGTGAATGTTGCACGAGTTAAGATTGGCTCATTTGGATCTCTTGGTTTTTGTTTAAGAACATCATCTGTTCCTTTTTCAGTACCGATAGCTATTGCTGGTAGCGAGTCTGTAACTAAGTTAATAAATAGTAACTGAATTGCAGCAAATGGAACTACAAATTTACTATCGAAGAACGCTAATAAAGTTGTTGCTATAACAACAAAAATTGCTCCTGTATTACCAGTTAATAAGTATTTAATAGCATTTTTAATATTTGTAAAGATATTTCTTCCTACTGTTACAGCTTTTACAATTGTCGCAAAGTTATCATCTGTAAGAATCATATCAGCTGCATCTTTGGAAACTTCTGAACCTGTTATTCCCATCGCAATACCAATATCTGCTTGTTTCAATGCTGGAGCGTCATTTACTCCATCACCACTCATACCAACTACTTTTCCTTTTGCTTGCCATGCATTAACTATACGTATTTTATGCTCTGGTGCAACACGTGCATATACTGATATTTTTTCTAAATCACGTGCTAATTCTTCATCTGTCATATTTTCTAATGTTAAACCATCAACAACCATATCACCATCTTGGAAAATTCCAATTTTACGTGCGATTGAGCGAGCTGTAACAGCGTGGTCCCCAGTAATCATAATTGGTTTAATACCTGCTCTAATAGCTTTTTCTACAGCCTCTTTTGATTCTTCACGAGGTGGGTCAATCATTGAAGTTAATCCCACGAATGTTAAGTTATTTTCATCATCAAATGTTAACTCATCACTTGCATCTTTTTTGAATGCATAACCTAAAACACGTAATCCTTCTTCAGCAAAGTTATTATTTTGTTCTAAAATTTGTTTTTTATCTTCTTCTGTAATATCACGAACTTGACCATCTATTAGAATTGAACTACATTTTTTAAGCAGTTCATCTGTTGCGCCTTTTGTTAACATTAATTTCTCATTATCAATAATTTGTAATGTTGACATGAATTTACGAACTGAGTCGAATGGTAATTCTGATATACGAGGGTATTTTTCTCGAAGATCTTGTTCAATTATACTATATTTTCTACCTAATTCTACAAGTGCTAACTCTGTTGGATCCCCTACTTTTTGATCACCATTTATAAATGAATCATTAGTAAGAACCATTGTATCTATAATAAGTTTACCTGCTTTATCTTCTAGATTTATATCCGCTGGATTTAGCAATTTACCATTAATATAGACATTTTCAACAGTCATTTTGTTTTGAGTTAATGTACCTGTTTTGTCTGACGCAATGATAGATACTGAACCTAGAGTTTCTACAGCATTAATATCTTTCATTATTGCATTTTCTTTAGCTAGTGTTTGAGAACCTAGTGATTCAACTATTGTAATAATTGAAGCTAGAGCTTCTGGTACTGCAGCAACTGCTAATGCTATAGCAAACATTGCAGCTCCACCAAAATCATGTGAACTCATGTAAGTTAATCCAAATACTACAATACATAAAATTATTATTCCTACAGATAAATTTTTTGAAAACTGATCTATAGATTTTTGCAATGGAGATTTTCCACTTGAAGCATTGTTTAATAACTCTGAAATCTTACCAATTTCTGTATCAACACCAATACTTGTAACTACTGCCTGTCCTTTACCATATGTAACTTGTGAACCTGTGAAAACCATGTTTGTTTGGTCTCCTACTACAACTTCACCTTCAACTACATCAGTATTTTTATCTACTGCATGACTCTCACCAGTTAGCGCTGATTCCTGCACCTGTAGTGAACTTGCTTCAATAATACGTGCATCAGCCACTATCATATCACCAGCTTCAAATTCAACAATATCACCAATAGTTAAGTGGTGCGAATCAATCTCTTGTTTTACACCATCACGAATGACTTTAACTTTTGGTACTGATAGTTGTTTTAAGCTATCTACTGAACGCTGAGCATTTAATGTCTGGGTAGTTCCTAAAATTGCATTAATGATTAACACTACTACAATAACTATTGATGACTCTGCATCTCCTGTTACTCCTGAAATAACTGCCGCTGCAATTAATATTAATACTATTAAATCTTTAAATTGATTTAAAAATATTTGAAACCCACTTGGACGTGGCGCTTCAGGCAGCACATTTAATCCATGCTTTTCTTGACGTTTTTCAACTTCTTTACTGTTTAAACCAGAAGTAGTTGTATTTAATTCATCTAAGATTTCTTTACTTTCTTTTTGATAAAAATATTTCATCTCTATACATTCCTTTTTTATAAATTTCACAGAGTATGTACCTAGTTACTACTCCTTCAAATGCAAAAAAGCGAGACCGGTTGCGTAGCAACCAAGTCTCGCTTTTTAATATAGTACCGGAAAATATTCTTTCGTACTGACGATACTATAACGTTTATTCGTAAGCTAATCCCTTGTGTTGATAATACTATAACATAGTATTTTCACTTTTGCAAGAAGAATTTATCTATTTTTTCTTAATTTTAAAATAATACGTTTTTTTACAATCTTTGTGAACGTTTTTGTAACATAGGTCCTACTATTACTCTAAAGATTGAGTCTGCAATAATAATTCCTACTGCTAAACCTATTGCACCATAAAAACTATTTAAGAAAATTCTTGCAGAATTTGAATATTCATCTAATAATAATGTTCTAAATGCATCGTAAATAGTAACCCCAGGAACTACCGGAACAAGTCCAGGTACGAAGTATACTGTTAGTGGGTTTTTAAATTTAATAGCACAAATTTGACTCGTATTAGCTAGTAAAAGTGAACATACTAAACTCGACATAAAGACGCTTTGCCCATGGCTCCACATTTCCCAGTATCCACACCAACCTATTGCTCCAATAATTCCTCCAGTAACCAAGCTTTTTCTAGGTACATCACATATTACGGCAAACGATACTGATGAAATAAAACTAAATACGAAGTGATATAATAATAAAAGTAAATGACTTAATATTGCCATAATTATACTACACCTCCAAATAATCTAACTAAATAATAAACAGTTACTATCCCTGCTCCAAGCGCAAAGGCCACACAGAAAGTTTCTATAAACCTAATAACACCTGATATATATTGCCTTGCTATAATATCACGCATAGAGTTAGTAATAGTTATCCCTGGTACTAAAGGTACTACCGCACCAATCATTGCTAATCTTAGCGATTGACCATTTAATAATGCAAAACCTAAATACCCTGCTACACCACCTACAAAGGTACTAATATACTCTGAAATAAATGGTGCCTTTAAATATGTAATAGCTACTAAATAAATATAAAAAGCTACTGCACCAGCAATACTTCCTGGTATAACATCCCAGTAACTTCCCTCGAATATTAATACGATACCTCCACTAAGTATTCCGGCACATAAGATTTTAAACCAATCCGGAACTTTACTTTTTGAAGTATGAATTCTTTTTAATGCATCATACATATCTTCTAGACTAATTTGTCCTGAAGTATATGCCCTAGATAAGGTATTTACAGCAGTTGTTTTTGTTAAATTATATGTTCTATTTTCTACTCGATAAAAGTCTGTTCCATAATCTTCAATACGGACAAATAGCCCTGTTAATGTTACATGGGTATAAAAAATATCAGTCCTTACTTGTCCAACACCTTTTCTAATAATACGTTCCATGGTGTCTTCTGTACGGTACACTTCTGCACCATTTTCCATAAGAATTTTTCCCGCTAATAAAGCAGTTTTCATCAACAATTTTTCATTCATGTAATTTGCCCTATCACAGACTAACCCTACGTTAATCCCGTTTCCTTTCTAAATTTTGTCAATATGCATATTATATCATAAATAACCTAAGAAAAATATAGTTTTATCAAGATTTTTGAAGATAATTAGTTATAAAATATTAAAATAATTAAATAAACAAATATTATATACTTAAAATAAACTTTAAATATGTATTTTTTCTAAATTTATTATATTATTATAAAATATAAAGTTCATTTTAGATTTATATTTCAATTATTTTTCAGAAAATGATTTCAAAAGACACGAACGCCCTATTATCAAAGTAATATCTAATTTTTTTCTTATAAGAAATTATAGTCAAATCCTATTAAATATAATCTGATAAATTTTTACATAAATATGGTAAAAATTTATGTGATCTATGAGCAATTTTTTTGATAGATTATGTTAATCATGGTAAAATATTTTCAATTGTGTTTTAAATGCTAGTATAAACACGATATAATAATGAAAAGGAGCCTATTTATATTATGAAAAAATATATTAAACTATTTCTAGCAATGACATTGGTCATCATCAGTATGTTTAGCTCAGCTAAGCTGAACTCTACATCTGCTTTAGGTGCAACTGGGGCCATTAATATTACAGGTCAATCTATTACACCTACAAAAAATCCTGTTGACCAGTATACAGATATAAATGTTAACATGAATTTTTCTGTTCCTAATACTGCAAAAACAGGTGGTCAAGCTATTATATCTTTACCAAAAAATCTTAAGTTTGTCTCTGATACAAGCTTTAATGTAATGAGTTCTGACCAAAAAGTTGTAGCAAAAGCTGTTCTTAATGCTGCAACAAAAACAATAACTCTTACATATACAGATTACGTAACAAAAAAATCTGATATTAAAGGTAGTCTATTCTTCAATGTAAGAGTAAGTCCTGATACTGCATCACCTAGTAAAGTACCTATTAATATTAGTGTAAACAACAAAAATATACCAGTTGGAGAGGTTAATTTTGTTGTTGATCCAGGTAAATCTGATAAAGTATTGGACAAAGTTAGCTGGAATACACAAAAATTAGCTGATGGAGGAATTACTCGTGATTATGAAGTTCGAGTTAACGCTGAAAATAAACCTCTAACTAATGCAATCGTCCTTGATAAACTTAGCACTGATGGAATGAGCTATGTAAAAGATTCATTCGTTGTTAAAAAAGGAACTTGGGCTGTAAGCAGTAACCACAAATTAGGATTAACAAATGCTACTGTAGTTAGTGTTCCTGTTAACTTTGATGCTAGTCAAAAGAGTTTCCAAGTTAACTTAGGAAATGTTGCTGCTAATGAAGGTTATTCTATTTACTATAAAGTAAAAATTGATAAAACACCTAAAAATGGACAACAATTCCTTAATAATGTAACTCTTAAAGCAGATAAAGTTACTGAAACTAAGAGTAACCCATTCGTTTACCAAAATGCCGGTGGTGAAGCAGAAGGTTTTAACTACTCTGTTAAAATTAAAAAAGTAGATAGTGAAACTAATACAGCTTTAGCTGGAGCAAGTTTTGATGTTATTCGTACATCAACTAATGAAACAGTTAAATCAGTAACTACTGATGCAAACGGTGAAGCTTTAATTGATGGTCTACTAAACACAGAATATAAATTAGTAGAAACTAAAGCTCCAGAGGGATACCAATTAAATAAAGAAGCAATTGCGGTAAAACCAACAGACTTTAATACTTCAAAAGTTGCTTTAAAAACTATTAGCAACAAAAAAATCCCTAAAGAACCTACTCCAACCAACGCTACTATTGAGTTCGACAAACAACTTTCTGGTCGTGATTTAGTTGATGGAGAGTTTAGTTTCGAGCTTTATGAAGGTTCTAACAAAATTCAAACTGTTTCAAACAAAAACGGTAAAATTACTTTCGATGCTATTTCTTACAAAGAAGTAGGAGAACACACATACACTGTTAAAGAGGTAAAAGGCGATAACAGTACTATAGCTTATGATTCTTCAACTAAACAAGTAACTGTTAAAGTTACTAAAGATGGAGATAAGCTTAAATCTGAAGTTGTTTATCCTGATGGAAATACATTCAACAACAAATTTACACCAAATGCAGCTAACGCTACAATAGAGTTAGATAAAGCTCTTTCTGGTCGTGATTTAGTTGATGGAGAGTTTAGTTTTGAACTTTATGAAGGTTCTAATAAACTTCAAACTACTACAAATAAAAATGGTAAAATTTCGTTTGACTCTATTTCTTACAAAGAAGTAGGAGAACATACTTATACTGTTAAAGAAGTTAAAGGTAATGATAGTACAATCACTTACGATTCTTCAGAAAAACAAGTAACTGTTAAAGTTACTAAAGACGGAGATAACCTTAAAACTGAGGTTGTTTATCCTGAAAGTAAAACTTTCAACAACACATTTACTCCTAAAGAAACTAGCGCTACTATTGAGTTAGACAAACAACTTTCTGGTCGTGATTTAGTTGATGGAGAATTTAGCTTCGAACTTTATGAAGGTTCTAATAAACTTCAAACTACTACAAACAAAAATGGTAAAATTTCGTTTGATTCTATTTCTTACAAAGAAGTAGGAGAACACACTTATACTGTTAAAGAAGTTAAAGGTGATAATAACACAATCGCTTATGATGAATCTGAAAAACAAGTAACTGTTAAAGTTACTAAAGATGGAAATGAACTTAAATCTGAAGTTGTTTACCCTGAAAGTAAAACTTTCAACAACACATTCACTCCTAAAGAAACTAGCGCTACTATTGAGTTAGATAAAGCTCTTTCTGGTCGTGATTTAGTTGATGGAGAATTCAGCTTCGAACTTTATGAAGGTTCTAATAAACTTCAAACAACTACTAATAAAAATGGTAAAGTTGCTTTCGACTCTATTTCTTACAAAGAAGTAGGAGAACACACTTATACTATTAAAGAAGTTAAAGGTGAAGACAGTACTATAGCTTATGATTCAACAGCTAAAGAAGTAACTGTTAAAGTTACTAGAGATGGTGACAACCTTAAAACTGAAGTTGTTTATCCTGAAAGCAAAACTTTCAACAACACATTCACTCCTAACGCAGCTAACGCTACTATTGAGTTAGATAAAGCTCTTTCTGGTCGTGATTTAGTAAATGGTGAGTTTAAATTTATTCTTAAAGATGATAAAGGAAACCAAGTAGGAAGTGAAGCTACAAACCAAAATGGTAAAGTTACATTCCCTTCTATAAAATTTGAAAAAGAAGGAACATATAACTACACTGTTAAAGAAGTTAAAGGTGATAACAGCACTATTAACTATGATTCATCTGAAAAACATGTAACAATTAACGTTACAAAAGATGGAAACAATCTTAAAGCCGAAGTTATTTACCCTGATGGTAAAACTTTCAATAACACATTCACTCCTAATGCAACTAATGCTTCTATCGAATTAGATAAAAAACTTGATGGTCGTGATTTAGTTGATGGTGAATTTAGCTTTGATCTATATGAAGGTTCTAACAAACTTCAAACTGTTACAAATAAAAACGGTAAAGTTGCTTTCGACTCTATTTCTTATAAAGAGGTAGGAGAACACACTTACACTATTAAAGAAGTTAAAGGTGATAATAGTACTATCACTTATGATGAATCTGAAAAACATGTAACTGTTAAAGTTACTAGAGATGGTGATAACCTTAAAACTGAGGTTGTTTACCCAGAAAGTAAAACTTTCAATAATAAATTCACTCCAAACGAAGCAAAAGCTACTATCGAGTTAGAAAAACAACTTACTGGTCGTAACTTAGCAGATGGTGAATTCAACTTTGATTTATACGAAGGTTCTAACAAACTTCAAACAACTACTAATAAAAACGGTAAAGTTACTTTTGAGTCTATTTCTTATAAAGAAGTAGGAGAACACACTTATACTGTTAAAGAAGTTAAAGGAACTGACAGTACAATAGCTTATGATGAGTCTGAAAAACATGTAACTGTTAAAGTTACTAGAGATGGTGACAACCTTAAAACTGAAGTTGTTTACCCAGAAAGTAAAGTATTCCATAATTTATTCACTCCAAACGCAACTAGCGCTGAATTCTCACTTAAAAAGAATTTAAGCGGACGTGACTTAAAAGATGGTGAATTTACATTTACTCTATTCGACTCTGAAGGAAAAGCTGTTAAAACTGTTTCAAACGATGCAAATGGTAATATTTTATTCAATGGATTAATTTTCTCTAAAGAAGGTAGATACACTTATAAAGTAGTAGAAAATAAAAACAATGTAGAAGGTATTACTTACGATGAAACTGCTCGTACAGTTACAATTGACGTTAAATTAGATAAAGAACGTGGTGTTTTAACTTCAGTAGTTGAACTACCAGAAAACAAAGTATTTAATAACAGCTATAAACCAACAACTCCTCCAAAAGGAATTTTACCTCGTACAGGTATTGGTGCTCTATCTTCATCTATCGCAGGTTTAGGTATTTTATCACTAGTTGGACTAGCTATTAGAAGAAAACAAAAAATGAATTAATTTTAAGAAGACATAAATAAGAAATTTCTTATTTATGTCTTTTTCTTTATACTTTGTACGTAATGATTTCTACGTGTCTTCGACACTAGAAATCTTAACTAAACTGTAGTAAATTATTAATGCAACTTCGCAGTCTTGACTAAACTTTTATTCGTCACTTTGTTCCTTAGAAATTTAGTTCCTTTTGCGTATTTTGCACGTAATAATTTTTACGAATCGAAGATTCTAAAAATCTTAACGCTATAATGTTTACTTTTGAAATATTTAGATCTTCGCAGTGGTTGTCATCCAATCACTCATTTCATTCATTCTTGGGACAACTGTGCGTATTTTGCACGTAATGATTTCTACGAATCTTTGATTCTAGAAATCTTAACGTGCAAAATAAAAAAGACTACCTTGCCTGGTAATCTTTTAAAGTATAATTAGATTTAATTTTTAAAGGGACAAAAGGGTATCCTAGCATCCTCGCTAGGATACATTAGAGCTAGACGACGTAGCCTTTTATCTACGCATTTCAAGCACTCTTTTGCCAAAAAAATTAGTTTAAATTGTGTTGTATGTGTTGTTTAGTTGTGTGTGTATGTAGTATGTTATTGTTGTATGAAAAATTTTTATTAAACTAATTCTATAATAGCTGTTTCTGCACCGTCACCTTTACGTGGTCCAACACGTAAAATACGAGTGTATCCACCATTACGGTCTGCATATTTAGGTGCTACTTCTTCAAATAATTTTTTAAGAGCTAATTGACTCTTACCTTCTTCAGTTGCTACTGCAACAGGTTGAATGAATTTAGCTGCATTACGTCTTGCTGCTAGATCACCTTTTTTACCTAATGTAATCATTTTTTCTGTTAATGAACGAACTTCTTTCGCTCTTGTAACAGTTGTTTCAATTCTACCGTGTACTAGTAGAGCTGTAACTAAGTTTCTTAACATCGCTTTACGGTGAGCTGATGTACGTCCTAATTTTCTGTAACCCATTAGTGTGCCTCCTTGTTAGTTTTATTCTTCTCTAAATCCTAGTTCTAAATCTTGAAGTTTAATTTTAACTTCTTCTAATGATTTACGACCTAAGTTTCTTACTTTAATCATTTCTTGTTCTGTTTTGTTAGCTAATTCTTGAACTGTATTTATACCTGCACGTTTTAGACAGTTATAACTACGTACTGATAAGTCAAGTTCTTCAATTGTCATTTCTAACATTTGAACTTTATTATCTTCTTCTTTAGCTACCAATATATCAGCAGCTTTTGCTTCTTCAGACATTTCCATAAATAATTCTAAATGAGAAATTAGAATTTTTGATGCTAATGCTAAAGCGTCGTTAGCTGTAATTGTACCATTTGTTGTAACATCTAAAATAAGTTTATCAAAGTCAGTGCTTTGTCCTACCCTAGTTTTTTCAACTGTGTAGTTTACTTTAGATACTGGTGTATAAATTGAATCGATTGGAATTACGCCAATTGGTAAGTCACGTTTTTTGTTTCCATCTGCTGGTACAAATCCACGTCCTTTACCTACGTAAATAAGCATTTCAAATTGTCCACCTTCTGATACAGTAGCAATATGTTGATCTGTGTTGATAACTTCGATATCTGAATCGATAGCGATATCTTCTGCAGTAACAACTGCTGGACCTTTTACATTAATTGATACTACTTTTTCTTCTTCTGAATGTACTTTAAACGCAATGTTTTTAACATTCATAATGATTTCAGTAACATCTTCTACTACACCTTTAACGGCTTGGAATTCGTGTTGAACTCCTTGAATATCGATACTTCTTGCTGCTGCTCCTGGTAATGATGAGATTAACATTCTTCTCAATGAATTACCTAATGTAGTACCATAACCACGTTCTAATGGTTCTACTACAAAGCGACCAAATCTTTTATCTGATGATTCTTCGATGATTTGAATTTTTGGTTTTTCTATTGCTAACATTATGTTAAACCTCCTAAATTTAGTGTATTCAAATTATTATACACGACGACGTTTAGGTGGGCGACATCCATTGTGAGGAACTGGAGTTACGTCTTTGATTGATGTAACTTCTAATCCTGCAGATTGTAATGCACGAATAGCTGCTTCACGCCCTGCTCCTGGACCTTTAACTGTTACATCTACATATTTCATTCCGTGTTCCATAGCTTGTTTAGCTGCTGCTTCACTTGCCATTTGTGCTGCGAATGGAGTAGATTTTCTAGAACCTTTGAATCCTAACGCTCCTGCACTTGACCATGATACTGCATTACCATGTTCATCTGTAATTGTTACTATTGAGTTATTGAATGTAGAACGAATGTGTGCTATACCGTTTTGTATATTTTTTTTCACACGACGTTTACGTGATTGTTGTTTACGAGCCATAGTTGTGTTTCTCCTCCTATCCTAATTATTTTTTCTTGTTCGCAACTGTTTTCTTAGGACCTTTACGAGTACGAGAGTTGTTCTTAGTATTTTGCCCTCTTACTGGAAGTCCACGACGGTGACGGATACCTCTGTAACATCCGATTTCCATTAGACGTTTAATGTTTAATGAAACTTCACGACGAAGATCACCTTCTGTTTTGTAGTTATCTACAGCTTCACGAATTTTATCTAATTGTTCACCTGTTAAGTCTTTAACTCTCACATCTTCAGAAACACCAGCTTCTTTTAAGATTTTTTGAGAAGTTTTTAAACCTATACCATATACATAAGTTAGTGATATAACAACGCGTTTTTCACGTGGAATATCGACTCCTGCTATACGTGCCATTAAGTTTGCACCTCCTAATTAATTATCCTTGTTTTTGTTTGTGTTTTGCGTTTTCGCAAATCACTAATACTTTACCACCACGACGAATTACTTTACATTTGTCACAGATTTTCTTTACTGATGGTCTTACTTTCATCGTTATTTCCTCCTTGAGTTTATAACTTACTTGAATCTATAAGTTATTCTACCTTTTGTCAGGTCATACGGACTCATTTCTACTGTAACTTTATCACCTGGTAAAATTCTTATATAATTCATTCTGATTTTTCCAGAAACATGAGCTAAAATAATATGACCATTTTCTAATTCTACTTTAAACATTGCATTCGGCAAGTTTTCTACTACTAAACCTTCTACTTCAATGACATCTTTTGCCATACTTTTCCTCCCTGATTATTTCAGTTTATCTAATACTTTTTGTACATCTTGGAAAACTACTTTGATGTCTTGATCACCATTAATATTTTCAACTACACCTTCTTTTTGACTATAGAAGTCAAGTAATGGTTTAGTTTGTTTAATATTAACCTCTAAGCGATTAGCAACTGTTTCTTCGTTGTCATCACTTCTTTGGTAAAGTTCACCACCATCTTTATCACAAACACCTTCAACTTTTGTTGGGTTGAAAATTAAATGATAAGTAGTTCCACATTGTTTACAGATTCTTCTACCTGTTAAACGAGGTAATAGAATATCTGGATCAACATCGATATTTAATACTTTATCGATTTTTCTATTAGTTTTCGCTAAAATTTGATCAAGGGCTTCAGCTTGTTCTACTGTTCTTGGAAAACCGTCAAGTAAAAAGCCTTCTTTTGCATCTTCTTGATTCAATCTTTCTTCAACTAATCCTATAGTTACACTGTCAGGAACAAGTTGTCCTTTATCAATATAACTTTTTGCTTCTTTTCCAAGCGGTGTCTCATTTTTAATAGCAGCTCTAAACATATCTCCTGTAGAAATATGAGGAATTGGATAATTCTCTTTAATTTGTTCTGCTTGAGTACCTTTACCCGCTCCCGGTAATCCCATTAATATTATATTCATCATATCTATTTACCACCTTTTTTCCCAGTAATGAAACTTCTATAGTTTCTTTCCGTTAATTGTGTATTAAGTTGCTTAACTGTCTCTAGTGCTACACTGACAACAATTATTAAACTTGTTCCACCAATGTGTACAGAAGCTGGTAATTTAGCTAGGTTGGTGAATATTGTTGGAAGAACCGAAACAGCTGCTAGGAATATTGAACCTACAAACGTTAGTCTGTATAAAATACCTGTAATGTATTGTTCAGTTTTTTTACCTGGTCTAACCCCTGGAACAAAACTTCCTTGTTTTCTTAAGTTATCTGCCATTTTCTCTGGGTTAACTTGTACCATTACATAGAAGTAACAGAATGCAATAATTAATACTACATATAATGTTAATCCAATCCAATGACTGAAATCAAAATATGAAACTATTTTTTGCAATTTCTCATTGTTAGGTGCGAAGATTGCAATAGTTCTTGGTAATTGTAAAAATGCTACTGCAAAGATTACTGGGATAACTCCGGCACTGTTAACACGAAGTGGTAAGAATGTTGAACGAGCTCCTAACATTCTACGCCCAGCTCTTGCTTGAGAGTATTGAATAGGTATTTTACGAATAGCTTCTTGCATGAAAACAACAGCAGCTACTATTGCGATAATTACTAATCCAACTATAACTAGTTTTAAAATAGCTAGGTTAACATTCTCAGCATCTTTAATTTGTGATTCATATACTTGGTAGAATTGTTGAGGCATACGAGCTATAATACCAGCTAAAATGATAATTGATACCCCGTTACCTACACCATATTGAGAAATTTGATCCCCAATCCATAATAGTAATGCAGTACCTGCAGTTAATACTAAGGCTACTGTAATGAATCCTACTACAGATGTATCTTTGATTAATCCACCATAAGCATTATTAAATCCATAAGACATAATTAACGCTTGAATAAATGATAAGACTATCGCTAATACTCTAGTTAATTTTTGAGTTTTCTTCTGACCTACTTCACCTTGTTTTGCCCACTCAGCTAATGTAGGAATAACATCCATTTGCATAAGTTGAATTACGATAGATGCTGTAATATATGGCATGATACCCATAGCGAATACAGAAAACTGTTGTAATGCTCCTCCTGCAAATGTGTTAAATATACCGAATAACCCTGATGCGTCTTGACTTTTTAGAACATCCGCATCTACTCCCGGTACCGGTAAATATGAACCGACACGGAATAAAAATATACCAAATAAGGTAAATAATATTTTGTTACGAGTTTCTTTTACTCTAAACAAATTCAGCGTTGCACTAAACATTTATTATAGCACCTCGCAAACTCCTCCAGCTGCTTCAATAGCTTCTTTTGCTGAAGATGAGAATTTATGAGCTTGTACAGTTAATTTTTTTTCTAATTTACCGTTAGCTAATACTTTAACACCTGAAAGTTCTTTTTTAATAACTTTAGTTTCTACTAATAGAGCAGGTGATACTACAGTACCATCTTCAAATTTGTTTAAGTCTGTAAGATTTACAACTGCATATTCTTTTCTGTTAACGTTGTTAAATCCACGTTTTGGAATACGTCTGAATAATGGGTTTTGTCCACCTTCAAATCCTGGGCGAACTCCACCACCACTACGTGCTTTTTGTCCTTTTTGACCACGTCCACTTGTTTTACCGTTTCCTGATCCAATCCCACGACCTACTCTGTTACGCTCTTTACGAGAACCTTCAACTGGTTGTAATTCATGTAATTTCATTTAGACTAGCACCTCCTTGTATTAATAATTATTTTTCTTCTACAGTCACTAAGTGTGAAACTTTATTAATCATACCACGAATCGCAGCGTTATCTTTGTGTTCAACTGTTTGGTGCAATTTTTTAAGACCAAGAGCTTCTACAACTTTTCTTTGATTCTTTGGACGACCAATTGTACTACGAGTTAGGGTTACTTTTAATGTCATGTTCTTTTCCCTCCTCTTATCCTAATAATTCTTCTACAGATTTACCACGTAAAGCTGCTACGTGTTCAACTGTTTGTAATCTTGTTAATCCTTCGATTGTAGCACGAACCATGTTTACTGGTGTGTTTGAACCTAGAGATTTTGATAAGATATTTGAAATACCTGCTAATTCTAATACGGCACGAACTGGACCACCAGCGATTACCCCAGTACCTGGTGCAGCTGGTTTAACTAAAACTGAACCTGCTCCAAATTGACCTGTGATTTCGTGAGGTATTGTTCCGTTAACTACTGGTACAGTAATTAAGTTATGTTTTGCAGCTTCAACTGCTTTTTTGATTGCATCTGGTACCTCTTGAGCTTTACCAGTACCAAATCCTACGCGACCATTTTTGTCACCTACTACTACTAAAGCAGAGAAACGGAAACGACGTCCACCTTTAACAACTTTAGCTACACGGCGAATGGCAACTACGCGTTCTTCAAATTCTTTTTTGATTTCTTCCTGACGCATCTACTAATTTCCCTCCTTTATTAGAATACAAGTCCGTTTTCACGTGCTGCTTCAGCTAATGCTTTAACACGTCCGTGATATAAGTATCCTCCACGGTCGAAAACAACTTTTTCAATTCCTTTTTCTTTAGCTACTTCTGCGATTAATTTTCCTACTTGTTTAGCTGCTTCAACACTTGATTTAGAAACATTTTCTAATTTTAATGAAGAAGCTTGTGCTAATGTAACACCTTTAGTGTCATCAATAATTTGTGCGTAAATGTTTGTGTTTGAACGGTATACGTTTAAACGTGGCACTTCAGCAGTTCCTTGAACTTTAACACGAACTCTTGCGTGTCTTTTTTTACGAACTTTATTTTTGTCAAGTTTCGTAATCATACTTGAAACACTCCTTTCTGTTATCTATTATTTACCAGTTTTACCTTCTTTACGGCGAACATATTCACCAACGTAGCGAATACCTTTACCTTTATAAGGTTCTGGAGGACGTACTGCACGAACTTTAGCTGCGTATTGTCCTACTACTTCTTTGTTAATACCTTCGATACTAACTTTAGTGTTTCCTTCAACACCTAATTTAATTCCTTCGATTTCTTCAAATTCAACTGGGTGAGAATATCCAACACTTAGTACTAATTTTTTACCTTGCATTTGAGCACGGTAACCAACCCCGATTAACTCAAGTTCTTTTTTGAATCCAGCAGATACACCTTCAATCATGTTAGCTAAGATAGCACGAGTTGTTCCGTGTACTGTACGGTGACGTTTTGAGTCTGATGGACGTACTACAGTGATTTCATTCCCTTCAATGTTGAAAGTCATGTCTTTATCAAATTGTTGTTTTAATTCACCTTTAGGTCCTTTTACTGTTGCGAAGTTATCGTTAATGTTAACTTCAACACCTGCAGGTATTGTAATAACTTTATTACCTATACGTGACATTTAATTGGCACCTCCTTATAATATTACCAGATGTAAGCTAATACTTCTCCACCTGTATTGTTTTTACGAGCAACTTTATCAGTTACAACTCCGTTTGAAGTTGATACGATTGCTATTCCTAGTCCGTTTAATACTCTTGGCAGTTCGTCTGCTTTAGCATAAACACGTAAACCAGGTTTTGAAATTCTTTTAATTCCTTTAATTACTCTTTCACCTTTAGAGTATTTAAGTGAAATTTTAATGATTCCTTGTTTGTTATCTTCGATGTATTCTACATCTTTGATGAAACCTTCTTGTTTTAATATTTCTGCAATTTGCTTTTTAATATTTGACGCAGGTAATTCTAATGTTTCGTGTTTTACCATGTTAGCATTACGAATACGTGTTAGCATATCTGCGATAGGATCTGTCATTGTCATTAGGATAAATCCTCCTTTCTTCTACTAATATATTACCAACTTGCTTTTTTAACTCCAGGAATTTGTCCTTTATAAGCTAATTCACGGAATTTAATACGGCTAATACCAAATTTCCCAATGTATCCGTGAGGACGTCCAGTTATGCTACAACGATTGTGTAAACGAGCTGGAGCTGAGTTTTTAGGAAGTTTGCTAAGTCCGATGTAATCACCTTTAGCTTTTAATTCCGCTCTTTTAGCTGCATATTTATCAACTAATTTTTGGCGTTTTAATTCACGCTCTACCATTGCTTTTTTAGCCATGTGTCTATTACCTCACCTTTCTTATTTTGCGAATGGCATACCACATAGTGTTAATAACTCACGAGCTTCCTCATCTGTGTTAGCTGTAGTTACTACTACGATGTCCATACCACGTACTTTACTTACTTTATCATAATCAATTTCAGGGAAAATTAATTGTTCTTTAACACCTAATGTGTAGTTACCACGACCATCGAATGCTTTTTTAGAAACACCGTGGAAGTCACGTACACGTGGAAGTGCTACTGTTACTAATTTATCGAAGAATTCATACATTCTTTCCCCACGTAAAGTAACTTTTGCACCGATAGGCATACCTTCACGTAGTCTGTATGTAGCGATTGATTTTTTAGCTCTTGTAATTAATGGTTTTTGACCAGAAATTAAAGCTAATTCAGCTACAGCGTTATCTAGGGCTTTAGAGTTTTGCACTGCATCACCTACACCCATGTTAATTACGATTTTTTCAATTTTTGGTACTTGCATTACGCTTTTGTACTCAAATTTTGTCATTAATTCTTTTGTTATCTCAGATTTAAATTTATCTTCTAAACGAGCCATCTAAAATTGTGCCTCCTTTCTTCAACTAATAATTATATTTCTTTTCCTGATTTTACAGCGATACGTACTTTCTTACCATCTTTAGTTTCAAAACGTACTCTTGTTGCTTTTCCAGTTTCAGGATCTTGTAACATTACGTTTGATGCGTGGATTGCTGCTTCTTTTTCTACGATTCCACCTTGAGGTGCATCTTGAGAATTTTTAACGTGTTTTTTAATGATATTAACACCTTCTACAACAACACGATCTTTTTTAGGTTGAGCTTCGATTACTGTTCCAACTTTACCTTTGTCTTTACCAGTAATTACTACAACTTTATCACCTTTTTTAATGAACATTTCTTGTTAACCTCCTTCTTTCTGTACTTTTTTATTATAATACTTCTGGAGCTAATGATACGATTTTCATGTAGTTACCGTCTCTTAATTCACGAGCAACTGGTCCGAAAATACGAGTACCACGTGGGCTCTTATCATCACGGATAATTACACAAGCATTTTCATCAAATTTAATATATGAACCGTCGTTACGACGAGCTCCTGTTTTTGTACGAACGATTACGGCTTTAACTACTTCACCTTTTTTAACAACTCCACCTGGTGTTGCTTTTTTAACAGAACATACAATAACGTCACCGATATTGGCAACTTTACGTCCTGAACCACCTAGAACTTTAATTGTTAAAACTTCTTTTGCTCCTGAGTTATCAGCCACTTTTAAGCGTGTTTCTTGTTGAATCATGCGCTTTTTGCCTCCTTCTTAGGGTTTATCCTAGTTTTATTAGATTATAACTGCTTCTTCTACTACTTCTACTAAACGGAAGTTTTTAGTTGCAGATAATGGACGAGTTTCCATTATTTTAACGATATCATTTAATTTAGCAACATTGTTTTCATCATGTGCTTTGAATTTTTTAGAATATTTTACACGTTTACCGTATAGAGGATGTTTTTTGTAAGTTTCTACTAAAACTGTGATAGTTTTATCCATTTTATCAGAAACTACTTTTCCAACGTAAACTTTTCTATCATTTCTCTCAGTCATGTTTGCCTCCTATTATTATTTATTCGCTAATTCTCTTTCGCGAATAACAGTTTTCATACGAGCGATTGATTTTCTAACTTGACTAATACGAGCTGTATTTTCTAATTGACCAGTTGCCAATTGGAAGCGTAAGTTGAAAAGCTCTTCTTTAAGTTCTTTGATTTTTGTTTCTAACTCTTGTGAAGTTAATTCTCTAATCATAGATTTGAATTCATTTGTTTTCATTATGCTTCACCACCTGTTTCTTCACGTTTTACAAATTTACATTTAACAGGTAACTTGTGAGATGCAAGTCTTAGAGCTTCACGTGCAACTTCTTCACTTACTCCAGCAACTTCAAACATCACTCTACCTGGTTTTACTATTGCAACCCATCCTTCAACTGCACCTTTACCAGATCCCATACGAACTTCTAATGGTTTTTTAGTATAAGGCATGTGAGGGAAGATCTTAATCCAAACTTTACCACCACGTTTCATATAACGAGTCATCGCTATACGAGCAGCTTCGATTTGACGAGAAGTAACTCTTGCTGCAGTAGTAGCTTGTAATCCATATTGACCGAAATCTACTACGTTTCCGCCTTTAGATTTACCTTTTGTTGATTGTCTGTGTTGACGACGATATTTAACACGTTTAGGCATTAACATAAATTAGTTACCTCCTTTTTCAGATTTTCTAGTTGGTAATACTTCACCACGGTTAATCCAAACTTTAACTCCAAGTTTACCATAAGTAGTATCTGCTTCTTCGTGAGCGTAATCGATGTTTGCTCTTAATGTATGTAATGGTACTGAACCTTCTGAATAGTGTTCTGCACGAGCGATATCTGCTCCACCAAGACGACCTGATACTTGAGTTTTAATTCCTTTAGCTCCTGCTCTCATAGCTCTTTGGATAGCTTGTTTTTGAGCACGACGGAATGATACACGAGCTTCTAATTGACGAGCAATGTTTTCAGCTACTAATTTAGCGTCGATATCAACTTTTTTGATTTCAACTACATTAATGTGTACTCTTTTTCCAGTTAATTTGTTTAATTCTAATCTTAATTTATCGATTTCAGATCCACCTTTACCGATAACCATACCTGGTTTACCAGTGTGTACTGAAATATTTACTTTCTTATCGAATCTTTCAATTTCTACTTTAGAAACTGAAGCGTCTTTTAATTGTTTACTGATGAACTCACGGATTTTGAAATCTTCGTGTAAGTTAGCAGCGAAATCTTTTTCCGCATACCATTTTGAATCCCAATCACGAATAACTCCAACACGTAAGCCTATTGGATGTACTTTTTGACCCACAGTTTGTAGCCTCCTTTAACTAGTTTAGCTTTTTATTTCTTAATTTTTATTATTTGTTGTCACTTAAAACGATAGTGATGTGACTTGTTCTTTTGTTAATTGAACTTGCAGCACCTTTTGCTCTTGGACGGAATCTTTTAAGAGTTGGTCCTTCATTTGCAAATGCTTGTGATACTACTAAGTCTTCTACATTCATTCCATAGTTGTGTTCAGCGTTAGCAGCAGCAGATTTAATAACTTTAGCTACTGGTAGAGAAGCTGATTTTGTTGTGAATTCTAAAATTCCTAATGCTTCGCCCACTTTTTTTCCACGTACTAAGTCTAATACTAGTCTTACTTTACGAGGAGCGATGCGGACTGTCTTAGCGATTGCTTTTGACTCCATGAATGTGCCTCCTTGATTTTTCTAATTTCTAAATTATCTTCTTGTTTTTCTGTCGTCTGCAGCGTGACCTTTATAAGTTCTTGTTGGTGCGAACTCACCTAATTTGTGTCCTACCATATCTTCAGTCACATATACAGGTACATGTTTTCTTCCGTCATATACTGCAAAAGTAAGTCCTATGAATGTTGGGAAGATTGTTGAACGACGAGACCAAGTTTTGATTACTTGTTTTTTCTCTTGTTCGTTCATTTTTTCAACTTTTGCTAATAAGTGGTGATCAGCGAATGGTCCTTTTTTTAAACTACGAGCCATTGTGTTATCTCCTTTCCGATACTTTGCATACTTAAGGTTCTGGTAAAGAGCACTTGCTCCTCACCAACTAACCTTTGTTTCGTTTTATTATTTGTTTCTAGCACGTACGATGAATTTGTTTGAACGAGCTTTTTTAGAACGAGTTTTCTTACCAAGTGTAGGTTTACCCCAAGGTGACATTGGTGATTTACGTCCGATTGAAGTACGTCCTTCACCACCACCGTGTGGGTGATCGTTCGGGTTCATTACAGATCCACGTACAGTAGGTCTTTTACCTAACCAACGAGTTCTACCGGCTTTACCGATATTAACTAGTCCGTGTTGTTCGTTACCAACTTCACCGATTGTAGCACGGCAAGTTGCTAAGATCATTCTAACTTCTCCTGATTTAAGACGTACTAATACGTATTTACCTTCTTTACCAAGTACTTGAGCACTTGCTCCAGCTGAACGTACTAATTGTCCACCTTTACCAGGTTTAAGTTCGATGTTGTGAATTAATGTCCCTACTGGGATGTTTGCTAGTGGTAATGTATTACCAATTTTGATATCAGCTTCTGGTCCAGATACTACTACTTGTCCTACTTTTAGTTCTTTAGGAGCGATGATGTATCTTTTTTCTCCATCAACATAGTGTAATAATGCGATGTTTGCTGAACGGTTTGGATCGTACTCGATTGTAGCAACTTTTGCTGGTACGTTGTCTTTATTTCTCTTGAAGTCAATAATACGGTATTGTTTTTTGTGTCCTCCACCATGGTGACGAACAGTGATTTTACCTTGGTTATTTCTTCCCGCTTTTTTCGGTAGCGGCGCTAATAATGACTTTTCTGGTTTGCTTGTTGTAATTTCTGCAAAGTCTAATGATGTCATGTGACGACGACCATTAGTAATAGCTTTATATACTTTAATAGCCATTTGTCATTTTTCCTCCTTAGTGGTTTTAAATGTTATTCTTAAGCGAATAATCCTTCGATTGTTTGTCCTTCAGCTAACTTAACGATAGCTTTTCTACGTTTGTTAGTGTAACCACCGTATCTTCCAACACGACGGAATTTTGGTTTGTAGTTCATTACGTTTACTTTCTCAACTTTAACTCCGAAAATTTCTTCGATAGCTTGTTTAATTTGAGTTTTGTGAGCGCGTGTGTCTACTAGGAAAGTGTATTTATTTTCTTGCATTAATAAATAACTTTTTTCAGTTAATACTGGGCGTTTGATAATATCGCGTGCTTCCATTATGCTAATACCTCCCCAACTTTTTCTAATGCATCTTTAGTGAATACAACTTTGTTGCTTCCTAAGATGTCTAATACGTTAAGACCAGTTGTTTCTACGAATTCAACTCCTGGAATATTTCTTCCTGATAAAACAGTATTTTCTTCTAGTTCAGTAACTACGAATAATACTTTTTTCTCTAGGCTAAGGTTTGATAACATTTCTTTAAAGTTTTTAGTTTTAATTGCATCAAATGCTAATGTTTCTAATGCAAATACTTCGTTAGCTGCTACTTTAGAAGATAAAGCAGAACGTAATGCTAAACGACGCATTTTACGAGGCATTTTGAAGCTGTAGCTACGTGGTGTAGGTCCGAATACAATTCCACCTCCACGCCATTGTGGTGAACGGATAGATCCTTGACGAGCACGACCTGTTCCTTTTTGACGCCATGGTTTGCGACCACCACCTGAAACTTCAGAACGTCCTTTTGTTTTGTGTGTACCTTGACGAAGTGATGCTCTTTGTAAAGTTACAGCTTGGAATAATACGTGTTGATTTGGTTCAATACCAAATACTGCATCATTAGCTTCAACTGCACCAACTTTTGTACCGTCTTGTTTAAATAAATCTAATTGTGGCATTATCTAATTTCCTCCTTCCGTATATTTTCCGATTATTTACCAGATTTAACTGCTGATTGGATTTTTACGAAGCTTTTTTTAGATCCTGGAATACATCCTTTAACTAGGATTAATCCATTTTCTACATCTACGCTTACGATTTCTAAGTTTTGAGTAGTAACTGTAACTCCACCCATTTGACCTGGTAATGCTTTACCTTTAAATACACGGTTAGGTGCTACAGGTCCCATTGACCCAGGACGACGGTGGTAACGAGAACCGTGTGCCATTGGTCCACGAGATTGTCCGTGACGTTTAATAGCCCCTTGGAATCCTTTACCTTTACTTACTCCTGTTACGTCAACTAAGTCCCCTGCTGCAAAAATATCAACTTGGACTTCTTGACCTACTTCATAACTAGCAACATCTGCATCTCTGATTTCGCGTACGAAACGTTTTGGAGCAGTGTTAGCTTTATCTGCGTGACCTTGTTCAGGTTTGTTCGCAACTTTTACTAAACGATCTTTACGTTCTTTATCGTAAGGACGTTTATCGTCGAATCCTAATTGGATTGCGTTGTATCCTTCAACTTCTTCTGTTTTCTTTTGTAATACGACGTTACCTTTCGCTTCAACTACTGTTACTGGGATTAATTCTCCATTTTCAGCGAAGATTTGAGTCATACCTACTTTTCTTCCTAAGATACCTTTGGTCATCGAAAGTCACCTCCTATAATTATAATTTTAATTCGATGTCAACACCTGATGGTAAGTTTAAGCTGATTAAAGCGTCAACTGTTTTTTGTGTTGGTTCAATAATATCGATTAGGCGTTTGTGTGTGCGTTGTTCGAATTGTTCACGGCTATCTTTGTAAATGTGAACTGAACGTAAAATTGTGTAAACTGCTTTTTCCGTTGGTAATGGAATTGGTCCAGAAACTTTTGCTCCAGAACGTTTTGCTGTTTCAACAATTTTCTCTGCACTTTGATCCACTAATCTGTGATCATATCCTTTTAGACGAATACGAATTTTTTGTTTTGCCATCATTTCTCCTCCTATTACATTTATTCGCTGTTATCTAGTAACAACTTCTCCACGAAAGTTCTCCAGCACGCCATGCCATGGCAAAGCGGCCGGGCGTGTCAGTAACCTTTCGCTTCAACGCAAGTCTTTTTCAGACCAACATTCATTATTATACATGGAAAAACCATTAATTGCAAGTGATTTAACGAAAAAAATTCAAAAAAATTTATGAATATGTTTTCCATTTTTCAACTATAGTTTTTAGAATTTTCGATCTCTCATTTTGTCCTATATTATATAGAAGAAAAAATTCAATTATCACTTTTTATATTTTGAAATTTCCCCTTATTGTCTATTAATTATTTTCCAGAAACAATAAGAAAAAACCTAGAATAATTATTCTAAGTTTTTTCAAAAAAATTATTTTTCCAAAGGTAATATATTATATCGAAATACTATCTCCTGCTACCAAAACTTTATATCCTGCTGCTTCAACTTCTTTTCGAGTCGTTTTGTAATGACTATAATCTTCAATGTGCAGCGGATAAACATTCTTAGGCTGAAGCAGACTATCCATTTGTTTTAACATTCCCAAATCCATTGTAAAAGGTCCACCAAATGAACCAGATTTTACTGCACCTAGGTTAGCAAAAATAACATCTATATTTTGCGGAATATTCTTCGTTAACTCAGAATACAGAACTGTATCACCCGTGAAGTAAATTACCTTAGTTAGCAAAGGGCTTTTGATTGTTATTTGATAACCATTAACTTTTCCAACTATCTTTTGCATAATATAATTACTTGCATGATATGCAGGTACTGCTTTAATAATAATTTGATATTCTTCAACTGAAAATATTTGTTCTTCGCCCCATTTTAAAACCATATTATTTAAAACTGACAATCCTTCTGTAATTTTTTTATTAGTTGAAATTACAGTTTTACCATTTAGGTAACTTCTTCCTACATCATCTAAATGATCTTGATGACCATGAGTTATTAACCATAGGTCAACTTTATTAAGAAGCTCGCTGTCATTATTAACATCAGTTTGCTTTTTAGATACGAACCCTTTAAACTGGACTAGACTTCCTTTAGGAGATAAATCAGGATCAATACCGATATAAAATTTATTATCTATAGAGATGACTCCACACGCAACCCCACAATAAGTAAATAAAATAGACATAATACCTCCTTGACTTTTCACGAGCACACTTATCTTAGCTTTTATTTTTTCAAAGGTAGTATATTATATTGAATATCTAATTCATCAGATAATAAATGAGAAACTTTACATCTTAATTTGATATTTTCTAGTACTCCCTCTCTATCTTTTGAGCTTAGTTCTTCTTCTGTTCTATCCACATAGACATTTGCTACAATATTTTTATTATCGTAGTCTACTTTTAGCTCTGTTTCCACAGCTAAATCTTTTAAACCATAAGCTCTAACAAAATATCCTTTTGCACACATACTAATACACCCATTATAAGCAACAGTGAAGATTTCCATAGGTCCATCGAATTCTTCTTCTATTCTCATTGTATAACTTCCACCTAATGGTGTTGTTGCATTAGCAGTAAAACCTTCTTTTATTTTTAAGTTTGATGTGTACATTTTAATACCCCCATTTATTATTTTTTAAAAATTCTTCTATATTATTTATTTTCTACTACATCTTTTATTGTTTCTAATAAATCTACATCTTTATAAGCGTACTGAACTCCACTAAAATCCATATGTTTAGTAATATCATTAGTCTGCAAAATTAATGTTGCACCTGATTTACTAGCACCTATTGCTCCAGGTTTAGAATCTTCAATAGCAATTGAATTTTCAATATTAACACCTAATTTATTAGCTGCCAATAAATATACATCAGATGCTGGTTTCGGGTTTTCTACCTCTTCTCTAGTAGCAATTGCTCCGATATATTTTTCAAAACCTTTTCTCTTTAAACCTGTTCGAATATGCTCCTCTTTACCATTTGATGCTACAGCCATTTTTACACCTATCTCATGTAAATATTCCATAACTTCTGCAATTCCTGGCAATACAGGCGCACTATGATAATTTTCAAATATACGTCTAGTAATTTCCTCTTCGAATTTATCATAATCTTCATCAGACATACCAAATCGTTTATTATAATACCTTCTACTAGTCTCTTCATTTGTACCTGAGACATTCTCTATGTAATCCATTTTATCCAATTTAGCACCTAAGACTTCTTCAGTTAGGTCTCTCATATTCTCATAATAAACTTTTTCAGTATCTACAATAGTTCCATCAAAATCAAAAATTACCGCTTCTAGTTTTTTCACTGACATTCTCCTCATCTATACATATATTACCTATTTTAAACCCTAAACAATATTTTTTAAAGTAATATGCTAGTAAAATTTACCTTATTTTTAGGCAAGATTCCCAACGTAGAAACTACTCAAAAGTTACTAAATCTTTAGCTCCCATTCTAGTAGAAGGTCTTGCATCTTTTTCTTTCTTTCCTATAGCTATTAACATTACAGGCATTAATGATTCATCAAGCTCGAATAACTCAGAAACTTTCTTTCTATCAAATCCACCAATTATATTAGAATCATAACCTTTCGCATGAACGATATTCGCAAATTGCATAGTCCAAATTCCACAATCGAAATAAACTAATTCACGTTTCGTCTCATGAGTTGTAGCCTCTATCATTCCCTCAAGACCCGTTCTGAATTTTTCTTTTACTTCTTCTGTCATATGACCTTCTTCTACTGCAGAACCATAGATTTCATCAAATTTATCAAAGTAACTTAAATCACCTAATAATATAATCATCGCTGATGAAGTATCATTTTGTGTTTTATTAAAGTTTGCTTTACCTAACTTTTCTTTACCTTCTGGCGTGTCAACCACTATATATCTCCATGGTTGAAAGTTACACGATGACGGAGCAATATTTGCTTCATCCAACATTTCTAAAATTTCCTCACGAGGAATTTTAACACTCTCATCATAGTATTTTACCGATCTTCTATTTCTAATTACATCAAAAAAATCTCTCATTGTTTACTCAATCTCCTAAATTAATTTTCTAATCTTTTAGCTGTACAATTATACTATAATTGATACCTTATATCAACTATATTAACTTAATATAAAAAGAGCAGCCAAGAACTTTATTATCAGCTACTCTTCATTTTATATTATATTCATTTCCTAGAAAAATTTTAATACCACCACAATACCTCCTTGGATTACTCGATATTATTTTTCTAGATTTTTTAACTTTGTTATTTAACCAATCTTGCATTATTATTTCCCTAATATTACTTTTACTATCATCTCAGGCTTTGTAACCATAAGGAGATGATCTTCTTCCTCTATTTGTATGTAATTTGCAGGTATTAATTTAAAATAAGAGAAAATCGTAACTCTATTAAATACTTCTCTACATTTTTTTAACAACCCTAAATTATCTATTCCTGCATACAGAGATAAGTAATCATACTCTAACTCTGCTGATGGACTAATCACATATTCACTACCTCTTTTTCTCAGTTTTCTTAGGAGTAACTCCACTAAAAACTTATCTTGCTTTTCTTCTTCACTAAGTGTCTTTGATAGATATTCTTCTTTACTAGCGAACTTTATCTCCGGTTCAAAATATGTTTTTAACACTGATTTAGGAGGTATCGGCTCTAACCCCTCAATTACTATCAAATTGACCTCATTAAGGTATTCGCCAAAAATTTCCAACCCATTAAGCAAAACAACCGTTCCATAAGAAGCACTAATAATATATCCGCCTCTTTTAACCTTAGTCATTTTATTTAACAGTACCGTCTCAATTTCTTTTTTTGATATAGATTTAAAACTCTCTTCTGTAAATTCAATAAAATCAAAGGTTTGGTTTGGCATATTTTCCAGAACTCTCGTCCAAATATATCTATCCCAACCTAGTGGATTAATAAATAAGATATCTGTCATAATAATCATCCTCTCAAATATCTATACTAAAATCCTAATTCTTCACCAAAATCCTCTAATTTATTTACCAGTATCGCCCCCTCTCTAATATATTCATTCATGGCCCAACTCATTTTTGCTCCAAACTTCCCTGGAAGGCAAAATACATTATTACCTAAATCCAAAGCAAAATCTACCGTCCTAGATGTACCACTCTTTTTAGCCGCTTCTGTAACTAACAACGAACTCGTTAACCCCGCAACTAACCTATTTCTCTCCAAGAATTTATATTTTCTTATTGGCGATGTTGGCACATATTCCGATATAATTAAATGTCTTTTCTCTAATTCTTTATAGAGATATCTGCTTTTTTCCGGATATATTATATTGTGACCATGAGCAATAACCCCTATAGTAAATCCTCCATTTTTTATAGCACCTTCATGAGCTAAACTATCCACACCATAGGCAAGACCACTAACTATTAAAAAATAATTCTTTAGTAGATGCGGTACAATAGATTCTAGAGCTTCTTCCGAATACTCCGTATTGTTTCTACTGCCCACAATCGACATTTTACGTTTAAATAACAACAACTCTTTATTCCCTCTATAAAAAATTACAAAAGGATAATCGTACAACCTAAACAACTCTTTCGGATAATAAATATCATCGCAAAATATATAATTTACACTATAAAATTTAAAATACTCCTCAAAATTAAAATCCAAATTGTATTTTAATTTTTTATGAATCTCTTCACCACTGTCACCAAAAAATTTCTCAAATTCTTGAACAGATAGCTCTAAAACCATCTCTATACTCCCCAACTCCTCAAACATTTTATGCAATTTCAAAGTCGTAACTTTTTCTATCGCAACTAATGAGAGGATAATTCTTTTTTCGATGTCCGTTAACATCCCATAATACTCCCCCATAACAGTCTCCCTTAATCTTCATTTGCGATAAGCAAATTATAATAATTATCAAATACCTTTATAAATATCTCATTTTCCTGTTTATTATCAATGTAGATACTATCTTTTATCTCAATAATATTTCTCATAATACGAATAAGCTCTGTGTATGTTTTACCCTCTTTGTAGAATCGATACATCAATCCCTGCCAGTAAATTAAAGGAGTATTTATCAATATTTGTTCCAACATATTAACCCCTATAATCTCTGGAATGTTGCTTAACTCTATTCTTTGATTATAAAACATACTTAATACTTTGTTCTTTACCGTTTTATCATATTTAATTTGTTCATAAACATAGTTTTCAATATCTGATGGATATAATTTAGAAGTCAAATCCTTCTCCGATAATCTTAAATCCAATGGAATATCAAATTTATCTAAACTAACAGTTGTTTTGATACAAACGGCATTTCTCTTTTTCAGATTATGTGCCCAGAGTTGATATAATTCAAAACTCTTATTCTCACTATCCCAACCATAGAAGAACACTTTCCCTTTATAATAATTCAAAAAATTATCCACGAAAGGAGCATACCTTATATAACTTATACCATCATAGCTTTTCAACTCTTTTATGAATTTATTTGTATCTATTAGCCAAATAAGTTTTATTCCTGCTTTTTCGTATCCTATGGTTCGTTGCTTAATGAGCTCTAACGGAATTACCGAGCGTTGATATTCAAAAGCAATATTCTTATCCCTAATAAAAACATCAGCTATTTGAATATTTCCTTCTCCTACTTTGAAAACATGCTCAACTTCAACGTTTTTATACATACTTCTAAAGTGGTTATACAAATCCTTTTTCGCCTCTAAATGTTCTTTACTTTCTTTTTTATAAGTCTCATAATCACATGAACAATTTTTAACATGAGCAAAATGCGATTGTATCTTCACACCTTTTTTAAAAATAACCTTTTCTCCACAAACTGGACAATGGTATTTATTTGCTTTTTCAATATCAGTATCCAATGCATTACATACTTTATTATTATCATCATACGCTACATACATGATTCTCACCTTTTTCTCTAGCACCTCATTACTAGAACTACTGCACGTCATTCGTATTAAAATCTATTAAATTATCATTTTACTTAAGTACTCTATACTTTCTATAAATAGCATCATCTATCTCTATTTCAACAAACTTATTTAAATTTATCCCTGATATTTCATCTTTGTGGTTATCACTATCTATTAGATACGTTTTCCCATCTTTTTGACATAGATAATAATGAGTCTGACGAATACTTGCTTCCCTCATAAGATACATATCTTCTTTAAGTGAAAAATTCAAAGAATTCATTGGCCACGGTTTTTTTATGTATTTTTTTACCTCCACTACGCGATCATAACAATTAGCATTCATTGTAATATCCCCCTTTCATTGATTAGAAAACATAATTATTATTTATTTTTTACATACTATAATCTCTAAATCTATAGTTATTTCTTTTAATTTTTGAATATCACTTTCTAATATTTGTTTCGAAAATGTTAGTGGTGTCATCTTTAAAAAGTTTTCCGCCAAATATGAATCTAATACATACGTCTCTTTCACATTAACACGTTCCACTACTTCGCAATTTTCTTCAATTAGCGAAATAGTATCATCATTTTTATACTCCTTAGCAGCTGTAATAGAACGTATTTCCTTTAAATACTCTGCGTTTGGAATAACTTTTATCAAATATCCATCTTTTCCAAGAACTCTAAAAAACTCTGTGTAATTAGCCGGAGTTAAAATATTCAGAATACACGAAACACTATTATCTCTAAATGGCAAATTTGATAGATTCGCTATCATATAAGGATTTTTTTTATCCTCCTTTACCGCAAGTTCTATGGCATCTTTACTATTATCCAGACCATAGAAATACTTATCAGGAAACTTTTCTTTTAGTTTTCTAATATAATAGCCTTCTCCACACCCAATATCTAAAACTCTATTTTGCGCATACTTCTCTATCAAACTTTCTAGTACTTCTAATACTTTTTTATAAAATCCATTGTTAAATATGATGCTACGCGCTTCAAATAGTTCTTCACTATACTTTGTTGGTTTATAATTATTTATTAAATGAATATGTCCTTTTTTAGAAAAATCATATCTATGGTTATCAACACAGATTAAACTTATTCCTTCTATTTTAGCTTCTGTTGCACATTTCGGGCAAAGATAAATATCATTTTTATCAAACTTTTTCACTACATTTTCTATTTTCATGAAATAACCTCTACTTCCTAGCTATATTGTATCAAATTTTTAACAATAATGATAGCGATAACATCTTTATTAAAAAGAATTTTTTTCATTTTTTTTAGATTAGCACTATGCATTTTGATAATCTTTGTAAACGCTTGATTATTAAGTATATAAAATAAAAATGACGATCTAGTTTTTTTATTTAAATCTATCGTCATTATAGTTATTTATTTTTGTTTTTTATTTTTTAAATTTTTAAAAGTAACTCATATTAAATTATAATAATATATTTGTATAGACAACTCATTTTTTCTTTTTACTTTCTCTAAGTTCTTTGAAAAAACTTTTCATTAACATTGAACATTCATCTTCTAGTACACCCGCTACAACTGTTGCTTGGTGATTAAATTTATTATTAGAAACCAAATCCATACAACTACCACAACAGCCGTATTTTGGATCTTTCGCTCCGTAGATTACATTTTCTACACGAGCTTGAACTATTGCCCCACTGCACATAACGCATGGCTCTATAGTAGTATATAAATAACTATTGTCCAAACGCCAAAACCCTTGCTTTTCACACGCTTTTTTTATCGCAATCATTTCTGCATGATTCAGAGCTTGTTGAGTTTCCTCACGTGTATTGTGCCCACGTGCAACCACTTCTCCATCCACTACTAATACCGCTCCAATAGGAACTTCACCTTTTTCATACGCTCTCCGCGCTTCTTCTAACGCTAACTCCATATAATAACTATGCTCTTTCAACTTATAACACCTTCCAGTAATATTTTCTCTAAGTTCTACAATATTATAGCATATTTCCTACGTAGAAACAGTAAAAATAACTGCCTCTAAAACGTTTCGGAAGCGTTGCTTCCTCAATCAGCTTAAGTAAATAAAGAAACAGCTCTTATTTCTTTAAAGATTTAATGAATCTAACATCCTTAATCAGTACTAATAACATCACAAATAGCACTAATATTTTTCTATATATATTATCAATATTAATCCCTACATGCGTCAATATCATATAAATTAAAATACTGTCAACAAAGCTATTTCTCTGTATTAGCTTATAGTTTATTAAATTTAATACAATACTTATTAAACTACATAATATATATAGTATGAAAACTAGATTACTTACTATAGTTACCATTTTGTTTCATACCCCCTTTATCTCTTGTACTCTGTTTATCAAAAACTCCCTTATTATAATCCCGTCCCTCTATATACTTTTCTTTATTTTTTTAATATTATAGCCTATTTCTAGCGAAGTAACAGTAAAAAATAACCACCTCTAAAAAGGGTGTTTGTTATTGTTTCGGAAGCTTTACTTCCTCAATCAGCTTAAGCAAATAAAGAAATAAGTGCTGAAATAACTCTTATTTCTTGAAATACTACTATTCATTTTCTTAATTACTTTCTTTTGGATAAAAATTACCCTGAAGTATCACAATAAGATATTTATTACAGAAAAGCATACTGTAATCATTAAACTAAAACATATAACTATATGATTAAACAATAATATCATTGTAATCATTAAGTCTACAATACTATTTTAAGTATAACATTTTGAAATTATATCATTTATCTAAACTTGAGATTTTATATTATAGATACCTTCCCACACCTAAACCTATATTCACTCCTCTTATTACTTGCAAGCAACCCGTTACAACACCTTATTAGTCATCCATAGCTCCTCATCCATAGTCTACAACATTAAGTAAATCTTCACTTTTTTAATTCCTCATTTTGATGTTGCTCTTTCTTAAAGCTATATTTATATATTAATGTAGAAATATACACTATAAAACATATAACTTTCACTAAGTACCATAAACTATAACTCACAGGATAAAGTATCGTTAAATACAATACTATAATTAATATTTCTGAAAATTTTAAATTATTCATAACTTCACTCCTATCTCTACCCGAAACCATTATCTTCGTTGAGTTGTTGTGTATTCAAACAACTTGTAGTAATTGCTCCATAATTTTCACTATAGCCTATACATTTACAAAAACCATCACAACTTATTGATTTCGTCATTATTTAATAATTCATAATAAGTATTCGTAAAAAATATCTCATTCCTATTTTCTATAATTGACACCTCTTACAATCTTTATTTTACAGTACACTTATTATTTTTTTATAAATTATACCCTAAGTTTACATTTTTATTTCCTAACATGCAAAATTTTATTGTTTATAGAATAATCTCATGGTAGAATTATAATATGTTATAAAAATGGAGGTACACTAATGAAAATTGCTATCTGTGAAAGTAATAAAAATACATTAAAACTTATAGAAGATACCATAACTAAATATTTTATAATTAACGAGTGGAATTTCGATATAATGCTATCTACCACAGATCCAGAAGACATTATAAACTTTATTGAAGAAAAAAAAGCTGACTGTTATTTTTTAGATATCAATTTTGGAAAAGATAGTATCACCGGTATAAAATTAGGAAGAAGAATTCGAGACTTAGATGCTTTTGCTAAACTTATATATATTAGTTCCCATCAAGAATACCAGAATGATTTACTAAAGGAGATGATTTCTACTTTCGCCTTTGTTAACAAAAATAAAAATACATTAAAAGATGATATTCGTAAAACTTTAGACACACTACACAAGCAATTCCTGTTAGAAATCGACACTAACTCAAAATTACATAAAATACCTATAAAAATAGGCACTAGACAATTTATTTTCGATATTCAGGATATCCTATATTTTGAAACAATTGGTGATCATAAAATATCAATCTATTTAACAGAAAATAAAACATATTCCTTTTATGGCAAGATATCAAAATTAATTAAATTAAACAATAACCTATTTCAATGCCATAAATCTTATATAGTAAACCTACAAAATATTACTGAACTTTATAATGATACCATTATTTTTAAAAATAACTCTTCTTTACTATTGTCAGTGTACACAATAAGAAAAATAAAGAAAAAATATACAGAAATTTTTAATATTTAAAACAATTTTATGTCTTATCATATCCCGATATTATAACTATTCTGTTATCTTATTCACTCCTCATAAATACTAAAATTATTTCTTTAAATATTTCAAACTGTAAAACAATCAAGAAAATTAAATTAATAAACCTTCCTTAAAAATTATTCCAAAAAGATAGCAACTAACACGTAGAAAATCAAGAAATCAGTGAAAAATCCAGCTAATTTTTACTATTAGCTGGATTTTATATTTATTCAGTTCTTAAAGCTTCGACTGGATCTTTTTTAGCTGCCATTCTTGATGGTATTACACTAGCTATCAAGGTTAGTATTACACTCAATAGTATTAAACCTACCGCAGATTTTATATCTAACCCCGCACTAAAATTATCTATTTTTAAAGCTTTAGCTATAGTTTTACTAATAGGTAAAGCTAACCCTGATGATACAATAACACCTACTGCTCCAGATACAAAACCTATTAAACCTGCTTCCGCTATAAAGATTCTTGTAATATCTTTTTTACGTGCCCCTATAGCTCGTAAAATACCAATCTCTTTAGTTCTTTCCACTACTGAAACATATGTTAGTATTCCTATCATAATTGATGATACAATTAGCGAAATGCCCGCAAACGCAGTTAATATCAATGTAATAGTATTAATCATTTGCGACATAATTGATGTCATCTGTTTAGCCATATCTGAATATGTAATACTATACTTATTATAATCTTCAGTTCCTGCACCATATCTATCTGCAACTTTTTTATTGTACTCACTAATAGTGTTTGCTATTTTATCACGATCATTAAATGTTTTCGGATAAATTAATATCGAACTAGGCTCAGTATTCGCTCCTAAACCAGATAGAACTTCAGTCGCCACTTCATTATCCATTTTTGTATTAGTTAGAATATTTTTACTTTTATCTTTTTCTTGCTCTTTTACTATTTCTGAAGAAACTTCTTTAGATAATAAGCTATCTTGTAGCTCTTTCGTATACCCTAATGTAAATTGAGGTACTGTAAAACTGTCTTTAGCTTTAGCTATTGCCACAATTTTTACTTTTGTACCAGCATTATACATTTTCTCATCAACAGCAGCTGGAACAAATCTATTTTCCACTTTAGTGTAGTAGTTATTATTATCCACTATACTAAATTCTTTACCTAAAATATCTTCATATTTCACTTTAGCATTTTCACTATAACCAAGAGCTTTTAAAACATTTTTATCTATTTCATTATTCTTCGCTGTAAATAATACTACTTCATCACCTTTAGGATACTCAAAATTCTGTTCCAAACTTTTAACTATTTCAAATTGATTCATTATTAAGTTTTTATCTTCTGGTAGTACACTAAATATAGTATTTCCTCGGAAATTATCTTGACCATCCATTTTAACATCTACTATATCACCTTTAGTGTTTTTAGTAAGAGCTTTTATTTTATATCCTTTTGCAAAATCTATCACTGAATAATAGTCTTTAGCATTTTCTTGAATATATTTAATGAATGTTTCCCCATTACCTAGCGCATCTTCTGAATACAGGTTCTTATGGACATCCCTACGTGATTTTGGAACAAGATTCTCTTCGCTAGAATCAGATGTGTTGTTATCTTCACCTATTCCAAAATTAATTTGATTCGAACTAATTGTTATCGGCATACTAGATAAATTCTCATTTTGCATAGTTTGAATATACTTATCCATACCTGATGATATAGCAAGTACTAAACCAATACTAATAATCCCAATACTACTAGCAACAACGGTCATTAATGAACGAAACTTTTTAGTAAGTAAGTTTTTAAAACTAGACTTTATAGCACTACTAAATGCCATTGCTGTTTTCTTCAACTCATATCCATTGTTTCCTTCTTGCTCAATATACGGTTTAGTATCTTCTATTATCTCCCCATCTTTTACACTAACTATTCTATCACTATATTTACGTGCTAACTCTGGATTGTGAGTTACCATAATAACTAGTTTCTCTTTACTTATTTCTTTTATAAGCTCCATAATCTGAACGCTAGTTTTACTGTCTAAGGCTCCAGTAGGTTCATCTGCTAGAATAACTTTCGGATTAGTTACTAAAGCACGTGCAATAGCTACTCTCTGCATTTGTCCACCGGATAGCTGATTAGGTTTTTTATACAGATGATCTCCTAGTCCAACATCTTCCAATACCTTCTTAGCTTTTATATCATTTTCTTTATTTGATTCACCAGAAATGGATAGAGCCAATTTAACATTTTCTATAACACTTAGATGCCCTATTAAATTATAGCTTTGAAACACAAAACCAATAGTTCCATTTCTATAGCTATCCCAATCTCGATCTGTAAATTCTTTAGTAGAGCGTCCCATAAGCAGCATATCTCCCGAAGAATACTTATCAAGACCTCCTATTATATTTAATAGTGTTGTTTTCCCACTACCACTAGCACCTAAAATCGATACAAATTCACTTTCTCTAAAAGAAATATTAACCTTTTTTAATACTTCTACCTCCGTGCCCCCAGTATTATATTTTTTTACTATATCTTTTAACTGTAACATTGCACTATTCCCTTTCATTCTATTAGTTAATACATTATAGTTTTCTCAGTTTACATAGAGTTAAAATATCTCTATTACTAAAGATTCCGTATTTAATCTATTTAATAAACTAAATACAGAATCTTTTTACTTATCTATATTTTTTCATAAGATAAAACGGTAGGAATATACAAATTAGCACAAAAATAGCTATAGCAATAATTGAACTTATAGGATTAATCATCGCACTGAAGAATATTATTGCCCCACCTATTACCAATACTCTAGAGTAACTACGAATAACTTTTTGTTCATTTACACCTTTTTCTAATCCAAATAGATTAAAGTTATATTTACCCCAAAATTCTTTTTTAGGTAAGTAGTTACCTAATACCATAAATATTATACCTATTGTAAATACTGTATACTCTCTAATCTCAAAACTACTATTCATTGCATATGTTAGTAATGCACATTGCCCTATGACACTCACTATAGGGATAATACTTTTTATTAACACTGCACCTTTTTTAGGTGTATTTTTAGCATCAGCAGATAAAGAAATTACTACTTGCAATATTGCACAAAACAATGGCAGAACAATAATCTCAATATCTTTACTCATAAAACTGTTTGGTTTGCCATCAACTCCAAAGTGAATAGCTATTTCACTAGGTAATACACTATAATAATATACACCTATTAAAATTGGCAACAAACAAATTACAACACTATATATCAATGTTTTTCTATCAACTCTCATCTTTCTTTCCTCCTAATTCATACAACCACACTAACAGTTCCTCAAAAATACTGGCATTAAGTTCATAATAGACATAGTTTTTATACTTACTTTCTATTATCAACCCAGCTTTCTTTAATTTAGATAAATGATAAGAGATTGTCGCTGCAGTTAAATGAAATTCTTCAGCTAATTCCCCTGCACTTTTCTTCTCATCTTTCAGTAAATCTAATATATCTCTTCTAACCGGATCTGAAATTGCTTTTAATGTTTCACTCATCCCATTTATATCACCACTTTCATATCGAATTGCAATTCTATTTAGATATCTATCTAATTAGATTATAGCCCTACCATTAATATTTGTCAATACCTATTTAGATATTTTTCTAAATAGATTTAAAAATTATCTTTTGGTAACTTTATTTTAGTATATACAATTTATACTCTTAAAAAAAATTTATATAATTATTTATATGTGCCAATCATTGATCTCATAATTTAAATTTTACTTTGTAAAATATTAGCACTTTTAATCATATCAAATAATACTAATATATTTTTTTCCAACTCTTTTCATCCACTATAACAGTATTGAACATTAATTTAAAACAGTTTATAATAAGTATGAAAACATTCACAATTTTAAATAAAGGAGAATCATTATGAAACTAGCACTATTTAATTTAAGAGAAGACGAACGACCATTTGTTGACGCTTGGATGAAAGAACATCCAGATGTAGAAATAGATCTACATGAAGGTGAACTTCAAGCCGAAACAAAACACTTGCTAGACGGGAAAGACGGAGCGGTAATGTTCCAAAATAGACCTTTTGCTAAAGAAGTATATGACTATGGTAAAGAACAAGGTCTAAAAGTTATAGCTAACCGTATGGCTGGATTCGATATTTATGATATCAAATATATGAGAGAGCTTGGAATTAACATGACAAACGTTCCTCGTTATTCGCCAAACGCTATTGCAGAACACGTAGTAACTACTGTTCTTTACATTAGTAGAAATATTAAAAAAATACTTAACAATATAGAAAAACACAACTTTACTTGGAATAAAAACATTATTTCAAAAGAACTTAGAACACAAACTGTAGGTGTTTTAGGAACAGGAAATATTGGTCGTCAAACAGCAACATTATTTAAAGGACTAGGTTGCAAAGTAATTGGTTATGATTTATACCCTAGTGATGCTGCTCGTGAAGTTTTAGAATATGTTGATACTATCGATGAGCTTTTAAGTCAAGCAGATATAGTTACTATCCACGTTCCAGCCACTAAAGAATATACTCACATGGTTAATGATGAATTCTTTAGCAAAATGAAAGACGGATCTATCTTCGCTAATGCCGCTCGTGGTATTTTGGTAGATACAAAAGCTGTTATTCGTGCATTAGATAGCGGAAAATTATTAGGAGCTAGCTTAGATGTTTACGAAAATGAAGGAAACTATGTTCCTAAAGACTTCTCTAACAAAGATTTCGACGACAAACTTATGCAAGAATTAATTGACCGAGATGATATTATCTACACTCCTCATACAGCATTCTATACTGAAACAGCAGTTAAAAACCTTGTAGAGGGAGCATTGAATGCAGCAGTAGACGTTATTACAACTGGTGATTCTCCAAATATTGTCAATAGATAGCCCTTTAATATAATTAAACAGGAAGGTAAATTACAAAAATCTAATTCTAAAGATTTTGAGTAATATTTCACCTTCCTGTTTTTTTCTTTTTTCCACATAATCTATATTTTCATATTTTATTTTTTTATATTTTTTTAAAAAAATAATATAATTTTCTGTTAGTTTGCATATTCTAATTTACCCCTATAAACACCTTAACAACAAGCTTTGTAATTATCCTGAAATTGAAAACTGGAAATATATTTTTTATATTTTTTATCAAATCTAATTTTCTATTTGACTTATTGTATATTTTTGATAAAATAAAAATGTAAACGGTTGTTTTATTTAGTTTATTATTTTATATAATAATTTCATTTATAAAATATCCCTTGAATTTAATTATTCTATTTGTTACCTCTTGATATTTTATAATGAGATCAGTTATATGATATTTTTGTCGAGTATACATACCAGGAGATATAGATGGAGATTTATTAATCGTCCGAATCTTAACTAACATAATTCACACATATTAACGGCATAATATTTTATAATAAACTAATTTGGAGTTAATAGAAAAAGCATTCTCTAACCTTTTGAGAATAGCAAAACCGTTCCTAATAGCATAAATCGCTATTTATTAACCTTGGTTGTTAAAATTTTTTAACAATAAACTTTTAATTTAATGCTGAAACTTTCTAGTTTCGGCAAACTACAAAATAACTAATTTACCCTAAATTTTTTATTTTGTGTTCATTTAACGAGAGTAGCCCCCAAAAGGCTACTTTTGTTTTATAAGAATATAAAAAGAACTCAAATTCTATTTGAATTTGAGTTCTTAGTATTATTAGTCTATTTCAGATACTTTTAAGAAGTTTGTAGAACCTACATTACTTCTTGAAGTGTTTACTGGGATACCACCAGTGATTACGATAGCATCACCTTTTTTAGCATATCCAGATTCTTTAGCGATTTCTTTTGCTGTGTCTAACATTTCGTCAGTTGATTTAACTTGAGCAGATACTTTAGCATCTACACCCCAAACTAAACTTAATCCTCGAGCAACTTTTTCACTTGGAGTTACAGCTAAGATAGCTGCGTTTGGACGGTATTTAGAAATTAATCTAGCAGTTATTCCAGACTCAGTGTAAGTTACGATAGTATGTAAGTCTAAGTTTAATGCAGTATATCCTACAGATACACCAATTGCATTTGTAATATCTTTAGATACAATTTTTCTTGAACGATCTTTTAAGATACGAGAATAGTCTTGTGTTTCCTCTGTACGTTTAGCGATTGTTGCCATAGTACGAACAGATTCGATTGGGTATTCACCAGCTGCTGATTCTCCTGATAACATGATTGCATCAGTTCCATCATAGATAGCGTTAGCTACGTCTGATACTTCCGCACGTGTTGGACGTGGGTTTTTTTGCATAGAATCTAACATTTGAGTAGCTGTAATTACGAATTTCCCAGCTGCGTTACATTTAGCAATGATATTTTTTTGCATGATTGGTACTTCTTCAGCTGGCACCTCAACTCCAAGGTCACCACGCGCAATCATAATACCATCTGATACTTCGATAATAGCATCGATATTGTCGATAGCTTCTTGACATTCGATTTTAGGAACGATTTGAACGTGTTCGCATCCTTCTTCTTTAAGAATACGTCTAACTTCTAGTACGTTTTCTTTAGTACGAACGAATGATGCAGCAACGAAGTCGATATCATTTTTACATCCGAAACGAATATCTTCTTCATCTTTTGGAGTAATCCCTGGTAATTTTGTAGAAACACCTGGTACGTTAACTCCTTTTTTGTTTTTAAGTACTCCACCATTTTGGATAGTTGTATAGATTAATCCAGCTGCAGTATCTACACTTTTAACTGTTAATCCGATTAATCCATCATCAAGAAGAATAGTATCACCAGCTTTAACATCATTTACTAATTCTCCATATGTGATAGAGAATTTTTCTGGTGTTCCTAGAACTTCTGACATAGATACAATAACATCTTTTCCTGTTTCTAAGATGATTGCATCATTTTCCATATTGTGAGTTCTGATTTCTGGTCCTTTTGTATCTAAAAGGATAGCTAAGTTAGTTCCTGTTTCTTCTCTAACTTCTTTAATAGTTTGGATACGAGCTCCATGTTCAGAATAGTCACCGTGTGAGAAGTTAAGACGACAAACGTTCATTCCTAACTCTACCATTTCTGTAAGTCTTTCTTTAGTTTCAGATTTAGGTCCAATAGTACAAATTATTTTAGTTTTTTTCTGTATCATAATATTAATTTACCTCATAATTTTATCGTTAATATATATTCTAACTTATTTTCAATATGTTTTCAAACATTTTTTCAAATTTTCAACGTTTACAAACAAAGAAAACGTTTTTAGATTGAAAGTTGTTTAGAAACTTCGTAGATTGATAAATCGACATTGTGCACATCGCTAAATACATCTTCGAATTTAGTACTTACAAGTTTGTTATTTTGAATACCTACTGCACGTCCAGATTCACCTGCGATTAGTAATTGAACTGCGTAGTTACCAAAACGTGATGCTAATACTCTATCTTGTGCTGTTGGAGTTCCACCACGTTGGATATGACCAAGAATAGTTGCACGTACTTCTTCACCTGTTAATTCTTTTAATTTAGCCGCTAACTCTTGTCCACCCATTACACCTTCTGCAAGAACGATGATTGAGTGTTTTTTACCACGACTTTCACCTGCTTTAATACGAGCTACTACTTCATCAAGATCTTCTTTTTTCTCTGGGATAAGAAGACTTTCACTTCCTCCAGCGATACCAGCATACAACGCTAAGTCACCAGCATTACGCCCCATAACCTCAATAATAAATGCACGTTCATGACTTGATGCTGTATCACGCACTTTGTCAATAGCATCTACTATTGTATTTAAGGCAGTATCGAAACCGATAGTGTAGTCTGTACAACAAATATCGTTATCGATTGTTCCTGGCACACCGATTGTTTTAATGTCCATCTCGTTACTTAAAGCCATAGCTCCACGATATGAACCATCTCCACCGATTACTACTAATCCATCAATACCTAAGTCTTCTAAGTTTTTAATAGCTACTTTTCTTACTTCTGGATTAGCAAATTCTGGTAAACGAGCTGAATAAAGCATTGTTCCACCACGGTTAATGATGTTACCTACATCACCTACCTCTAATTTCTTGATGTTATTTTCTACTAGTCCTTTATATCCCTGAAATACTCCATATACTTCCAAACCATTGAAGATTGCTGTTCTTACTACGGCACGCACAGCTGCATTCATTCCAGGTGCATCTCCACCACTTGTTAAAACTGCGATTTTTTTCATGTAGTTTTACCTTCCTCTGTTTTTATTTAGATTAATATTTTTAAATTTACTTAACAACAATACCATATTTTAACTATTTTTTCTAGTCAAAACACGGTATTGTTTGTTTTTTGTTCATATTTTTTCTTATTTATCCTTATATGCTAGTTTTAAAGGCTTTTCAGGTAGATTTTCCAAAAATTTATGAACAAATTCCTGTTCATTTTTTATATACACTGTTTTAGCCTGCGTTGAGTTATTACTACGCAACATAACCACCTTAACAGCTGATTTATCAGTAATATAACTAGAAATCAGCTGAGAAATCGATTCATCGATGACAGTATAAATAATTTTTATATTTTTCAGACAAAAATTATTATAATTTTTTAAACTAGCAAACTTTTCAAGTATGTATTGTTCCCTATTATTTCTTACTTGTTTTTTCAAAGTCATCACTACAAACTCTCCGACCTTTATAAAAGTATTTGCGTATTTATAAACACTAGGAAACACCGTTACATCATAATCATTTTTACCATCATTAACAGTTAAAAATGCCATGTAGTCTCCATTTTTTGTTTTTATTTCTTTCTTCGTAATAACTTCTACATAACTATCCGTTACATCTCGACCAATATATTGCAGTGGAAGATACGAGTATTTTTCTTTTTCCACTTGAACAGGGTGTTTTAAGAAATATGTACCTGTAACTTCTTTTTCCATTTGGATTCTTTCGGTAATAGAATAGTCCTCAACTTCTTCTACTTTTAAAGTTAGACCTGTTTCTGCGGATAATGCTACTCTAACGTTGTTTATATATTGGCGATTATCTTCATAATAATCTTTAACTTTTTTCATAAGCGTTGCGCGATTATAACCAAAAGTATCTAACGCTCCTGCTTTTACTAAAGAAGCTGCCGCTTGATAATCAACTTTTTTATTCATTCTTTTTAGGAAATCATCAATATCCAAGTACTTACCAAAGTTCAAGCGATCTTGAACTATTTCATAACTACTGCGGTACCCAACATTTTTAATAGCCGTTAGCGCGAAGACTATGTCTTGTTTATAAACACTAAAATCACTTAAACTAACATTAACATCAGGTTTTATCAATTTAATTCCTAAATTATTAAGCTCTTGTTTATACTCATTTATTTTTTTCTCACTACTAATAACGTTATTAAGCAACGCAGTCATAAAGTACTTAGTATAATAAACTTTCAAATAAGCTAAGCGGTACGCAAGCATACTATAAACAACCGCGTGACTCTTATTAAATCCATAGTTAGCGAATGTAACGATAAGGTCAAATAAACTCTTAGCCACATTACGGTCATAACCAGCAGCTACACTTTTTTCTATGAAAATTCGTCCATAATACTCCAAATCTTCTTTTTTCTTTTTACTAACAGCTCGCCTCATATTATCCGCTTCGTTAAGTGACATATGAGCAAAATTCACCGCTATAAGCATGATTTGTTCCTGATAAACAATTACACCATATGTATCTTTAAGAATTTTTTCAAGATTAGGATGAGGATAATTTACCTTCTCTTCCCCATGTTTTCTTCGAATATAAGTTTCTATTTGCGCCATAGGTCCTGGACGATATAAAGCATTCATCGCGACAATATCATTGAACTCCGTTGGTTTAAGAAGGCGTAGTTTTTCCTTCATTCCACTAGATTCAAATTGGAAAATACCTTCTGTTCTACCTTCCGCAAATAGATTATATACTTTTGGATCTTTATAATTTATCCTAGTAATATCAAACTCTGAATTTTCCTTTTTAATCTGTTCAACAATACTAGATACCATCGTTAAATATCTAATTCCAAGAAAATCTATTTTTAGTAATCCAACACTCTCGACATCATCCATTGTCCACTGCGTTAAATATTTAGTCATATTAGATTCAGCAAGAGGTGCATATTTCACAAGAGGATTATTATCACTTATTACAACCCCTGCAGCGTGAACAGACGGGTTTTTCGGAAGACTTTCTAAACTCAGCGCTATACTAAACCAACGGCGATTTATAGTACTCTCATTAACAAAATTACGTAGTGACTCAGAACTTTCATAACACTCTTTCAATGTCCTTGTAGAACTAATATTACTACTAATAAACTTTAAGGCATTATCATCAAACTGCAGAATTCTCGCAGATTCTCTCGCAGCACTTTTAGATTGAAACGTTGTAAATGTAATAATCTGCGCTACTTTATCTTCACCATATTTTTCTTCTACATATTTAATAACTTCGTCACGGCGTGTATCCTGAAAGTCTATATCAATATCCGGCATAGAAATACGCTCTTTATTTAGAAATCTTTCAAATAGTAAATTATATTCTAGAGGATCTGCTTCTGTGATATTTAATAAATAACAAACTAAACTTCCTGCTGCACTACCACGTCCAGCCCCTACTAAAATCCCGTTAGTTTTGGCATACTTAACAAAATCATAAACTATTAAGAAATAGTCATTAAAGCCCATTTCATCGATGATTTTAAGTTCATACTCATAGCGTTTTTTATACTTGTATAAATCTTTACCAAATAATTTTTCTTTCGCACCCTTTTGAACTAAATAACGCAGATAGTCTCTTGATGAGAAATTTTGGAATACATCTTCATCTTTTCCATACTTATATTTAGGTAGATGGTATCCTTTAAATTCTAGATTGTATCGACATTTATCAATGACTTCTGCTTGTTTAACTAGAGCTTTTTCTAACATTGATTTCAATAATGGATTATCAACATTTAGTAAATTCTTAAAATCTTCTTGAGTTCTTACAAATTTACTACCAGTAGTCGTAGTTAATTCAGTAATATTAAGTTTGGCATTGTCCCTAATTGCACGACTTACAATTACTTGTTGGTATTGGTCATTATTTAAATAAAAACTTGGTTTTGTATAAACTACATTTTCATAATATTGATAAAGACTAGCATCAAACTTTTCATTAAATCCAAAATAAAAATCAAAACCTTTTAACACATCATTTAAGTAGCTAAACTCCATACTATCTCGAAGTTCATCAATAACAATAATTACAAAATCTTCTTTAGATTTTTTTAGTTCTTCGACAAATTTTTCAATAGACCATTCTACTTTATTTTCTATCATTGTTGATATTTCCAACAAACGATAAAACATTTCGGTATTTTTACATAGTATATTAAATTTTAGAAAACTAATGCCATAACCTAACTTTATCTCTAAACCGTGCACTAAATCAATATCAAACTTTTTAGCGATTTTATGAGCTTTAATAGCACCATAAAGAGTTGGATCTGTAATAACTACAGTATCTTGCCCGTCTTTTTTCAACTTACTAAATAACTCAGTATATTTGATTGTACTATTTAATAAATCATAAGCACTATGCACTTGCAAATTGTAATAAGTCATAATTCTCCTCCTTTCTTCAATAATTAACTATATAATATATCATTATATCATTTTGTTGCCTTAAGTTAAAATACTTATATTTTTAACTCTGATCTCCAAAACAATCCCCTATAAAAGTTTTATAATAATCTAGATTTTTTCCTACTTCATCTAGTTTATTTTCCAAAGCTTGTATTGCTTTCCCACTCATATTTTCTGTTCCTATATGACCTTTTACATATGTTATTTCTTTTTGAATTTTTTCAACTAATTGTTTCACTACTTTTTGACTATTTACTATTTCATCTAAATCAAAAGCTTTATAGACACCTTCCTCTATAATTTTCTTTAAACTTGGTTGAAGGGCAGCTAAGTTATTTTTTGTGCTATCAATTGCCGTTATTGTATTTTCTATTCGACCTTTTTTAGATGTGATTTTCTCTCTAGCTCCAGAAATATTAGTTACCACTGCTTCTGGATATAACCTTTTGAATTCTCCCCAATATCTTCTTTTTGTTTTAGAGCCTTTTTCACCGTCTTCAGTATACTTTTCCTCTACTTCAACAGTCATTGGATAATTCCCTTCAATTTTTGCCATTCTACTTTCTACATTATCTACATATGTTAACCAGTTGTTTAACCCTTTTGAAATAGTATCTAGGCTTCTACTTGTTACTTCTGTTACTTTACTAGCATATTCTTTACTACGCTTTTCTACTTGTTTATCAAACGCCTGTATTACCCCACTCACATCATCGAATATTCCATCTCTTTCTAGATACGCTTTGTAACTAGTTGGCATAGACCTAACTGTATTACTCCCTACAAAAACACCGTTACTTATTCTTCCTTCAATCCACTTATCTTGCGCCTCAAAATTTACAGCCAAACCTTGTGTTAATTCTCCAGTGTTTTGTAGTAATTTCCCTAGCTCTTCAGCGTTAGCTTTAGCCACTTTTAGAACCTGAGTTAAAGACTGGCTTATCCCGTCCTCTTTTCCTGTTCTTAACCCATCTCCCTCAAATGTTTTTTTACTCTCTTCTAATAGATGTTTTGTCCCGTTTTCTACTTCTTGCCATGATTTCAGTATTGTTGGTTTTCCTTTAAAGAAATTAGAAATATCTTTCGATTCTTCCTTTATACTTTGATTTAATAATGGCTCTACTGCATCCCTTAGTAAAGATAACTCTTGATTAAATGGATGAGGAATTAAGACTGCTCCATGAAGCAAAGGCTTTTCATTATGTCCAAATTGTTCCATCTTAAGTTCGTGGTAGTTTTGTAATTCACTTAAAAAATCTTTATTTTTTATTATTTCTCCTACTGAATCTCTTAAATTATCTAGCACCAATGGTACTTGAGCATTATTGATTTCCTCTTTTATTTTTTCACTAACTTGCTCTTTTCTTTTATTGAAGTCTGCTTCGACACTATTGTTTTTTTCTATACATAAATTAGTTATTCTTATTATTTCTTCTAAGTCTGATATTACACTTGTTTTAATATTATTACTTAATGTTTTAAGTACATCAGGGTTTAATTGAATTTTTCCACCTGCTGTGATTTCCACACTGTCACTTAAAAGATTTTTGGTAGTAAGATTCAGCGAAGCTAAATTTATATCAACATTCCCATCACCATCTATATCTATTTTTGTTTTAGAATAAAACAATGGTTTAGTTAAGTTTTCTATTTCCTCCTGTGATTTTTCAGAGTTTAATATATCTAATATACTATGAATTTTACCATTTTTTAAAGTGTATAGTATTCCTATGTATTTCCCATTAAGAAACTCAGCTCCATGAGTTAACCAATCGTATTGTGACCTTATAGTTACTATTTGTCCTGTGAATGTTTTTACTGAATTTTCTATTTTGCGTTCTTCTGACTCATCCCCAAGAAGATCTAACACACTATTTTTAAAAAATTCCATGGGATAGGCTATCGCATCTTTTAGTCTTACTCCAAATCTACTCAATAACATATCCATTGCATTTTCTTTGACTAATACCGCTGCCTTTGCAGCCAATTGCCTTAAGGGTACATATAAAGGGGCTGGATTATAGATAATTGTTTTTTGAACATTATATTGTAATGCAACCCTCTGAGCAACATTCCCTCCTAAGCTATGTCCTGTAAGTATTATATTGTCTCCGTATTTTTCTCTAATTTTTTCATAAAATTCATACGCTGGTTCATAATGTGTAGAGCCCAATCCAAAACCAATTTCCCCTACATCAGATTTTATTACATCTTTATAAAATTCTTTCCATCCTGATTCTAAATTAGTCCCTGTATAAGATAAGATTATTTCTCCTGTATCTTTATCTCTAAAAGCCGTTGCACTAGTACCTGTTTTTTCGTCGTAAGTGTCTTCTAAATATTCTAGTTTTTCTGGGTATTGAAGATTATAATTATCTTTGACATATGATTCTATTTCATCAGAAGGTTTCCTTTTAATTCTTGCCTTTTCAAATTCATATGATAAATCAGAGGCATATAATGTACTATTCTTCATATTTATTCTCCTTTTTTTCTATGATTCTTTCAAGAAATGTCAACCCATCTTTGTTTATTTCTATAACATAAAAATAATTCTTTTGACCATCTGCACCTCCTATTCTTATATTCTGATTCTCATCTTTCACACCTAAATAATCAGCTATTTCTTTATTTTTGTAGCCATAAGTAATTTCATACCTTCCAGTTTCATAACTATAATCTTTATCAATCACTTGTAATTTACCCAGTATGCTCTTATTTAACTGTATTTTTTGAAATAAAAAATAATTTCTAGGCAATATTTCTTCTGTCAATTCAGGATTGGCTAATACTAAGTTTTGCCCCTTTTTATACTCTACCTCACTTTCCTTTTCCACTATCTTTTCATACGGATCCGACTTTAATAGCGTTTTACTCACTTTACCTTTTATTACCTTATTTTCCTTTTCTCCCTCAACTTCAATATATAATCTATATTTCTTTCCGTTTTCTTCAAACAATCTTGTTTGGGATATTATAAATCCATTAGGAAATTTTTCAAATAAATCCTCCAAATTCTCTGTTGGGTATACTCTTTCTATATCTGACACTTTATTTTCTATCCATGTTCTACTTCCTTTTCTTGCACAACCCACATTCATTACTAATATACCTCCTACTAATATTATACTTACCTTTTTTAATACATTTTTAAATATTTTTAGCGATTTATTTTCTTTTTTCATCTTAACAACCTCCTTTAGATAGATCGTTTTCCCTATTATACCATAGTTTTGCTCATTACTAATAATTAAGAAATAAAAAATAATACTTTTAATCATTATTTTTCATTTTTATCTCTTCGCTTTCTACCATTTTATTTTACTTACAATACAACTCACTATTCTATCTTGTCGATTTCATCAACTTTATATTCGTTAATATGCCTACTTAGTAAACTTTGGATAAAAAACAGTAATTAATAATGCTATTTCTTATTCAGCATCATCCTTTTTTGTCTTCTTTTTCTTCAACGACTTTTTCAAAAAAATCAAATTTTTTAGATTCACCTTTAATTAAAATTGTATGGAAATAGGCTTTGTCTTTCTCACTATAATACCCACTTACATCTAAAATTATTTTATCACTATTTAAATCTAAATAACTATTTATTTCATTATTATTAATACTATATTTTATACTATATCTATCAGTTGCAGAAGTATATACTTTATTTTTAACTCCTAACTGTTTAAATATATCCTTATTTAATTTTAATTTTTGAAATAAAAAATAGTTTCTAGGCAACAATTCCTCTGTTAACTCAGGCTTTGCCAATACTAAATTCTGTCCTTTTTTATATTCAACTTCACTTTATTTTTCCACTATCTCCTTATAAGGTTCTGTCTCTACTCGCACCTTTTTTATCTTTCCAATTATTTTTCTAGTAGCTTTATTCCCCTTCATATCCAAATTTATCATATATGACACCCCATTCTCTTTAAAAACCTTTGATTGACTTATAATAAAGCCATTGGGAAACTTCTCAAATAAGTCTTCAGCATTTTCCGTTGGATACACTCTTTCTATATCTGATATTTGCTCTTCAATCCAAACTATATTTCCTTTTCTTGCACAACCCACATTCATTATTAACATACAACCTAATAATATTATACTTGCCTTTTTTAATATATTTTTCATCTTATCTACCAATTACTTTTCTTACATTATATCTATATTAGTTTCTTTTTTATTATACCATAGTTTTACTCTTTACCGATAACTAGATAAAAAAATAAGACCTACTAAGTCTTATTCCTCATTCTTTATATCTTCCTTACTATTTGATATTATTTCATAATAATTTATATTATTTTCCTTGTTTTCTATTTTGAGGCTATATTTATATGAATCCTTTGCGGATAAATCTACTCCTCCTAAATCTACTTTTAACTCCGTTTTTCTATCTATATTAAAATAGTTCGAAATCTCACTATCGATAACATTATATTTTATGTCAAATACTCCTGTCTCAAAGGAATATTCTTTATTTATAAATCTCCAGTTATTAAGAACCTCTTTATTTAATTTAATTTTTTGAAATATAAAATAATTTCTAGGTAACAAGTCTTCTGTTAGTTCTGGTTTATCTAAAACTAATCCCTTACTTTTCACGTACTCTACATTACTTTTCTCAATTAGAGTACTTTCAAACGGTTCACTTTTTACCTTATACTTTTCTATATTTCCTTTTATTGTTTTATTTTCTTTATCACCTTTAAGCTCTAGAACATAATTATAACCTTCATTTTTATCATCTCCGTCTACTAATCTAATTTGACTAATATAAAAGCCGTCAGAGAATTTTTCAAATAAATCTTCTAAGTTCTCTGTTGGATATACTTTTTCCATATTCTCTACTTTTCTTTCAACCCAAGCTCTACTTCCTTTTCTTGCACAACCCACATTCATTACTAACATACAACCTACTAATATTATGCTTGCTTTTTTTAATGTATTTCTCATCGTACCCACCAACTATTCTTTATATTCATTCTCCTTTTTTTCTATAACCCTTTCAAGAAGAGTCAATCTATCTTTACGTACTTCTATATAGTGAACATAATTCTTTATACCATCTCCACCTCCTATTCCTATATTCTGATTCTCATCTTTCACACCTAAATAATCAGCTATTTCTTTATTTTTGTAGCTATAAGTAATATCATACCTTCCAGTTTCATAACTATAACCTTTATCAATCACTTGTAATTTACCTAGTATTCTCTTATTTAACTGTATTTTTTGAAATAAAAAGTAGTTTCTAGGTAATAATTCTTCTGTCAACTCAGGCTTTGCCAATACTAAATTATCTCCCTTTTTATACTCTACTTCACTTTCCTTTTCTATAGTTTCTTTATATAGATTTGACTGTAATAACGTTTTACTCACTTTACCTTTTATTACCTTATTTTCCTTTTTACCCTCAACTTCTATAAATAAGCTATATCTCTTTCCATTTTCATCAAACAATCTTGTTTGGGTTATTATAAAACCATTAGGAAATTTTTCAAATAAATCATCTAGATTCTCTGTTGGATACACTCTTTCTATATCTGATATCTGATTCTCTATCCAAGCTCTACTTCCTTTTCTTGTATTTCCTATATATACTAGTAATGCCGCTACTACTAGCACTACAGCTGCTATTTTTGATATCTTTTTCATTTTTCACACTCTTTTTCTCTTAACTTGTATCATTTATCCCTTAAATTTAAACATTAATTATTCTCTCTTCTGTCAAATCTTCCTTATCCTCTGAAATTAATTCATGATAATTTATACTTTTATTATTTGCTAATATTTTAACACCATGTTTATAAGGATTATATGTAGTTCTTTCTATACCACTTATCCTTATTGTTGCACCATTTACTTTTCCTCCAAAGTAGTTATTAACAACAGTATCATTAATTTTATAAGTTATTCCATAGCCTCCATTTCCAGGCGTATAATCTTTATTTTCAAACTCTAACTTACCAAGTATATCCTTGTTAAGCTTTAATTTTTGAAACAGAAAATAGTTTCTAGGCAATAATTCTTCTGTTAGCTCAGGTTTAGCTAATACTAAATTTTCTCCCTTTTTATACTCTACTTCACTTTCCTTTTCCACTGTTTCTTTATATGGCTCAGATTGCAGTAGCACTTTACTTACTTTACCAGTTATCTTTTTAGTATCTTTATCTCCCTTCATTACCAAATCTATACTGTAGCTTTTTCCATTTTCTTCAAACAATCTTGTTTGGGATATTATAAAGCCATTAGGAAACTTTTCAAATAAAACCTCCAAATTCTCTGTTGGATACACTCTTTCTATATCTGACACTTTATTTTCTATCCATGTTCTACTTCCTTTTCTTGTACTTCCTATATATACTAGTAATACTACTAGCACTACAATTGCTATTTTTGATATCTTTCTCATCTCTATCCTTTATAGTATATTCTCTTTATTTCCGAAATGTTTTTCGGTTGTTCAACTTTCGCTATTACTATTTCTCCTCCATAATGACTAGATAAAGTTATATCTCCACCTATATTATTTTCACTTAATAAAATTCTATATCTAGAATTAATCTCTACAGTAATACCCCAAATTTGAGTAGAAGTATTTTTACTAAATTGTAAAAACTCAATTGTTTTTATTTCTTCACCATCTACCATTTTAATATTATTTACTATAAATCTCGCTACTCTATCTTGTTCAATTTCATCGACTTTATCTTCCTTACTACATCCACTTAATAAACTTATGATTAAAAAACCAATAATAATTAATACTATCTTCTTCATTTACTATCACCCTCATTATTTTCTCCTTCTTCAACAATTTTTTCATAGAAATCTCTATTTTTATCACTTACTGAAATTGTATGAAAATACGTCTTATCTTGCTCATTATATTCTCCGCTTACTCCTAATTTTATTTGTTCATTATTTAAATTAAAGTAATCATTTATCTCATTATTAGTAATCTTATACTTTATAGTATATCTCCCAGTTGCATGAGTATATAAATTTTTTTTCAACTTCTAACTGTTTAAATATATCCTTATTTAATTTTAATTTTTGAAATAGAAAATAGTTTCTAGGCAATAATTCTTCTGTCAACTCAGGTTTAGCTAATACTAAATTCTGCCCTTTTTTATATTCAACTTCACTTTCCTTTTCTATTATCTCTTTATATGGTTCTTTTTTTATTCGAGATTTACTAACTTTTCCTACTATTTTTTTAGTATTTTTATCTCCTACCATTTCTAGGTCTATACTGTACTCCTGCCCATTCTCTTCAAAAACCCTTGTCTGACTTACTCTAAAACCGTTGGGGAATTTCTCAAACAAATCTTCAGCATCCTCTGTTGGATATACCCTTTCTATATCTGATATTTGTTTTTCCACCCATGCTCTACTTCCTTTTCTTGCACAACCAACATTCATTACTAACATACAACCTAATAATATTATACTTGCCTTTTTTAATATGTTTCTCATAGTACCTACCATTACTTTTCTTAATTATATCTATATTAGTTTCTTTTTTATTATACCATAGTTTTACTCTTTATCACTAATTAACAAAAAAAGAATGACCTTAATTAAAAGTTCATCCTTTTCCACATTTTTATCCACAAATTGAATCGTCTTCTGCGCTACAACCCATGTTTTCACCTAATTTTTTAGTGTCACTATTGAAGTAGCGGTATATTCTTTCTTTATCATCACCCATAAAATATATCGGGTTAAAATCTCTACTATTTAAACTACCATCTTCATTTAACATTTCATCACATATAACCCTACGTTCTATAGTAGCTATAAAGTTAGTGTAATCACCGTGTTCTACTATATGCTCTACACGACACTCAATATTTAGTAAACACTCATCTAATAATGGAGCATCAACCTTTTCACCTAAATCATATGTAATATCTGCCATACCAATCTTATTTTGACCTGAGTGGAATCCTGCCATCTCAACTTTATTTAGGATTTCTTGGCATGGAATGTTTAAAGTAAACTCTCCATATTTTTTTATATTCGTTACTGCATTGCTTTTACTTGCTAAACCTATAGTTAATGTATTACCTAATGAGTATGATGAACTCATAGTAGTAACATTATATTTCCACTTACTATCTTTATACCCTATTAATACAACAGGAAATCCATAGTATAGTTTCTTTGTATTCATCTCTGTTTTCATAAATTATATTCCTTTTTTATTTTCTCTTTTTTTATCTTTTCGCTATAAAAACTAATAGTTTTTCACTAGATTGCTCTTCTATATATTTAAAATTATCAAATTCTATATTTTTTATTTGTTCTATATCTGTAACTTTACCTTTAACAAGTTCTGTTAAAAATTTTCCACGTGCTTTTTTGGAAATTGTAGAATGAGTTTTTAAGACACCATCCTTATCTTCCATGAAATTTATTTTTATAAATTTATCTCGTGCAGTTGGTGAGAAAACCTCTTCGAACTCACTTGATAATAACGATATAATAAAATCATCATTTTCAATAGCTTTATCATAATCCTCTCTCCAAAAGTTTTTTAGAGAAGTATTTCCTATTTTACACTTTTGTAAAAAATCTAGTCTATGTTCACTTATTGGGTAGTACGCATTTATAACTCCGTATAATGCAGAAGTTATAAAAACATAGTTACTTATATATTCCCTATCCTCTTCATTAAAACTTTGACGAGCAATATTTCTATACATAAGTCCATTAAACAGCTCCAATGCAGGATAACTATCTGCGTCTTGCTTAGTTAATTTTCCCCAACGAGCATATTCTTCTTTAGCTTTATCCTCTTTTATTTTATAAATTGACTTTAATTCATCAATTGTTTTTAAAGAAAATTCATTTATTATACTTTTTGTTTTTTTCGATAATTTTTCCCCAGATACTTTCTCCGCTTTACTATTTAATTCTTTAGCGGTAGGTATTAAAATCTTCATTATTATTCCTCTTCTGGTAGTTCTAGAAAACTATTTTCTATTAAACTATTAACTTCCATTAATACAAAGTTAAATTCTGTTGCTTCTATCTCTGGATCAATTATTAGAGTATTAAAATAACCAACTACAAAGTCACGATTAGCTATTTCTAATGCAAACATATACTCACTAATTTCATCAACTAAAAAAGCAGTTTGTTGTAAAACTTTATTTTCAAAAGTATTTGCGTAATGTACTGATTCCATTAGTCTTCTAACTTTTAATTCTGGATAGTTTTCAACAAAACGGTCCCTAATATATTTTGCTAACTCTTCAGCCTTAAATTTATCAGTATTTGCTTTTCCTTTTTTTAATACTTCTTTATCTTCTAATTTTTTCAGAAGTTGAGTTAAAGATGTATGTAAACTGTTCATTTTCTCTCTCCTTAAATTTTTTTTACACAATATATTTTATAAAAAAATTGAAAAAATCGCTAGTTATAAGGTGCTTCAAATAAATATTTTTTCAAAAAAAATCTAGAGTTCAATTCAAACTCTAGATTTACCTTACCTTAGCCGTTATAACAATTTATAATTTCGAATAATTTATTTCTAATTTCTTCATTAGAAGCATGCCCTAACATACCTTTTAATTCCGCTAACTTCTGATCTAATTCATTAACATTAATATTTAACGTAGTATTTTTATAAATCATTTCGTTATCTGTTTTTTCACTATTTTCATAGTCTAACGACAACTCTTCATACATTTTTTCACCAGGTCTAAGCCCTATTTCTTGGATATCAATATCTTTATATGGCTCTAATCCTGATAGTTTAATTAAGTTAGTCGCAAGGTCTATGATTTTTACAGGTTCTCCCATATCAAGTAAGAAGATTTCTCCTGCACTAGCATAATATCCTGCTTGTAGCACTAGTTGTGCCGCTTCTGGAATCGTCATAAAGTAACGAATAATATTTTTATGCGTAATAGTAATTGGTCCACCTTTTTTAATTTGTTCTCTAAAAATAGGAATTACAGAACCATTAGATCCAAGAACATTACCAAATCTTACCGCCGCAAATTTAGTATTATATTTATCCCCTTTTGATTGAAGGATAATTTCTGTAAGACGTTTAGATGCCCCCATCGCATTTGCAGGGTTAACCGCCTTATCTGTAGAAATCATAATAAATCTCTCTACATTTTTCTCAATCGCAACATCCATAACATTTTTTGTACCAAAAACATTATTTTTTATGGCTTCTTGAGGACGACGTTCCATTAAAGGAACATGTTTATGAGCTGCAGCGTGGAATACTACATCTGGTTTATACTTATCAAAAACCTCACCTAATGCTTCTTTATCACGAATACTTACGATTTCTGAAATATATGAGACATTATTATAAGCATCTGTATGACTCTTTTCAAAATCTAAGTCTCTTTCAAGCATATATAGAGCATTTTCGTTTACATCTACTAATATTAGATTATTAGGTTTAAATTTGAAGATTTCTCGTACTATTTGGCTTCCTATAGAACCACCTGCACCTGTTACAAGTACATTTTTATCTCTTAAGTAACTACGAACTTCTCCTTGTGAAAGTTTAACTTCACCACGACCTAATAAATCTTCAATCGATACATCTTTAAGGTGTTTAGCAATACTTTCCCCTTCTTCAATAGCTACCCCTGCACCCATTACTTTAACAGTTACATTTGTGTCTTTTAAGATATTTAAGATTCTATTTTTATTATATGAATCTATCGAAGGGATAGCTAAAAACACTTGTTCTACTTCATATTTTGGAATCATTTGTAGTAAGTCATATGTTGTTCCTACTACAGTAACCCCACTAATAACTGAGTTTTTTCTATTATCGTCTATTAAACCAACAACATGAGCTTTAAACACATTATTTTTAGATAATTCTTTTAATAGAATATACCCTGCATCTCCTGCACCAACTATAAGTGTATTTTTATAAGCAGTTTTACCATTTACACTAACTTCTCTTTCTCTTAGAGCACGATAAAGCATACGTATAAACATAATTCCCGCAATAATTAATAATGGTGAGAAAATCGCAAAACGTACATTAGAAAATGTATCTGGTAACATAAATTGGTATAATATACTTACGAAAAGATCCCCAATTATTACCGACATACAAATATTGAAAATCTCAGCAACCCCTAAGTATGACCATAGAGATTTATTAATACCAAATATTTTAAACAATATACCATAAATTACTAAAGAAATAAGTAAGAATTCACAGATTTCTATTCCGTAAAAACGAATCATTTCTCCAGGATAAGCACTTCTACCTAAAAAGATTGAAGATAGTACCCCTAAAGCTACTATGATTAAATCAAGTAACATAATTAATTTAAATCTATGATATGTATATAATTTTGATGAAAATAATTTATCCATTATATCTCCTATATCATTAGTACATCAATATACTAATACAACTTAATAAATTCTTGAAGGTAATATTTAAATAAATATTACCTTTAATTTTTTATTTTACTTTTTTACATTCTATAACCGAAATAACTTGCCGCAGAAACTATAATTATAAGGACTACAATACTTATCCTTCTAGTTTCTTTTATCATAATTATTTCTACAATTTTCTGTACTACTAAAATTCCAATAGCAGTAAACATCGTAATCATTTTTGTTTTTTGATTATCAATAAATATTGCACCTATTATAATTCCCAATGCAACAACTGTAACTAACATATTGATAGCCAAAAACCTTAATTTCTTATCATCCATAACTATTTTTTCCTTACTTTAATAGTAACTTTAACTATTGCAGGATCAGAAGTTACACGTATGTCTTCTTTCGGATATAGCTTCAGATTACTTCGTTCTTCTGTTTCATCTTTTACATCACTTAAGTCAACATCTACTAACATTTCCGTAAGTTTGTCTAGTTCTGTTTGACTTTCCCCACGAACAGTTGCTTTTGTAGCTTCAGGTGTAATACTTACTAACTCATATCCTTCAGGTAATGCACCTATAGTATTTACAGTTACCGGTACTTCTTTTTCTATATTTTTCACTTCAATAGTCATAACTGTAGAACTTGGTTCTATATGTATGTCTTCTATCTTGTTGTAGTTACTATCATACGCTACTAATTTAGCTTCTTCTTTTGTATTTTTATTAATTTTCGTTTTATTATCACTTTCAGCTCTTACTTCTCGAATACTGTTTATAGTTTCAAGATCTCCTGAAATTTTAACATGTTCATCGTTAACTTTAAGTTTTTCTACTTCGTAACCCATAGTTAGACGTTCTTTTTTAAGCGTTGGTGTAACAACAAACTCTTTCGTAGTTTTTTCACGTATAGAAACAGTTATCGTACTTGGTTCAGCTGTACCTTCTATACCTTTTTCTAAACCTTCTACATCAAGTTTTACTTTTTGATCATCACCTATTTGTGAATTTTTAAGATTTAGTTTTACTTTGAAGTTCTTAGCTACACTTTCTTTTTGTACCTTTGAAGGTGTTCCGCTAAGTTTCACCGAAACGGTATTTGGCACTCCTAAAACATATTGCTTATCTCTATCGTATTCTGCTTCTACTTGAACATCTGTTACCCACACAGTTGCATTATTATCAGTGTTTCCTATAACCGAAAAGTTTTTTATTTTTTCATTAACTGAAAGGAATAATAAAATAGCTATTAGTAATGATATTAATTTTAATTGATTATTCTCTTTTAATCGCATACTAACACCTCTTATATTAGATTTTCTGGAGATTGTTGCCAGTTTTCTTCTAAATACTTAGTTAATTCTTTTTCTGTAAAATCAGTAACCAATCTACCATTTTGACAAATACTTATCTTTCCTGTTTCCTCAGATATAACAATAATTATTGAATCTGTTAATTCAGATAATCCTAATGCAGCTCTATGACGCGTTCCATAGCTACTTGCTATACTTCTATTATCAGACAGTGGTAGCACACAACTTGCTGCACGAATACTGCTTCTATCAATAATCATCGCTCCATCATGAAGAGGTGTATTTGGTATAAATATATTAATAATAAGCTCACTAGTTACTTCTGAGTTTATTTTTATTCCACTTTCTACATACTCATCAAGACCTGTATTATTTTCCATAACAATTAGCGCTCCTATTCTTCTACGCGCCATATGTCTTGCTGAGTCAACAACAGCTTTTATGATATGTTCTTTTGTATCTTTTGTTGTATCTTTGTATTTTAGAATATTCGATAACTGGACACGACCTATATATTCCAAAGCACGTCTAAGCTCTGGTTGGAAAATAATCATTATTCCTAAAACTCCCCAAGTAACAACTTGGTCAAAAATATAAGTCATTGTTGTAAAACCTATGAAATTAAAAAATATTTTTAATCCTATGATGATTAAAATACCTTTAACTAACTGCATTCCGCGTGTACCTTTTAACAAAGTTAAAAGTTTATAAACTAAAAACCAAACAAGTAAGATATCTAATACGTGTATTACTAACGATAAAGTACCAATGTTTGATAGATATTCAGCTATCATAATATTCTCCTTTCATAAACTTGTTAAATAATCATCACTTTTACAAAATAATCTGTAAAAACGATTCATTTCCATTATTAAATAAAGACATTTTTGGATTATCAAAGCATATAACAATCCACATTTTATTATACCATAAAAAAGCATAATATCGATACTTTTTTTATTAAAATAAAGCAAGAAAATATTAGTAAAATATCCTCTTGCTTTATAGCTATATTATTTTAGTTTTATATAATTTTCTATATTGTAATTTTCCGCTTCTAATTCATTTTCATTTCCTAAGATAAGATTAGCTACACTATACCCTATAATTGGACCTGTTGTTAATCCTGAAGAGCCTAAACCACTTATCGCATAAACGTTTTTTAATTTAGGTACTTCACCGAAAAACGGAGAATAATCTGACGTGTACGCTCTAATACCTACACGCTCATTAATAATATCAGCATCTTCTAAGTTACGAAGAAACTGCTTAGCTTCATTACCAAAAGCATCTAATTGTTCTTTATCTACTTCTAAATCAAATCCCATTTCATTTTCATGAGTAGCTCCTACACTAACTACACCATCTTCAAACGGAATTATATCTAGTTCCCCTTCCGGCATAATAACAGGATAGTCCCCTGTATTATTATCATTTACTTTATAATCACGCAGTTGCCCTTTTTGAGGTCTAACATCAACATCATACCCAAGTGGCTCTAATACATCTTTTAACCATGCCCCAGTAGCAAGAACTACAACATCGTACTCTTTATTATCAATAACATATTTATCATCTAATAAATTTATACCCACTTTTTTATTGATAACATTTGCTTTAGATGCTGTAAGCAATGTTTTTACAAAACGTTCACCTTCAACTCGACCTCCACCACTTGCATAAAGCACATCCCCGTTATTATCAAAACTAGGAATAACTTTTTGAACTTCTTCTTTAGAGATTATCTCTAAATCACCTATCATCGGAGATAATTCTTTTCTTTGTTCCGCTAGTTCTTTTAATTCCGGAAGTTTATTTGTATCTTTCTTCAGCAAATACACCCCACATTGATCATAAAAATCCGTATTATAACCATCTTTTTTCAAGTCTTCTACTAATTTCAAATAAAAATCCGCCCCTAAACGAGCCATTTTATACCATGGCTTATTACGTCTTTTAGAAAACCACGGGCTAATAATCCCCGCAGATGCTTTAGTAGCTTGTCCTACTCCATAATCAAAAACTGTTAACTCTACACTTTCATCTTTTGATAAATAATAAGCACAAGTAGCACCCACTATTCCTCCACCTATTACAGCTACTTTCATAATTTACCTCACTTTTTAATAAATAATTTTTTCTACTCAATAAAATTATACATCAAAAAATTATGAACGTAAACTTTTTATAAAATAAAAGAAACTTTATAAAATTCACTAGTTGACATAAATAACTCTTACAAGTAAAATAATATCTATAAAAACTATTATGGAGATATAAAATGAAAAAACAATTATTATTAACTGTAGCAATCGCAGTTCTTTCAGGAACAACACTAGGATGCGCTCAAAACAAGAACGATAACAACAATCAACCTACGCAACAAGAAGCAAAAAAAGAGTTATCCAATGAGGAGATAGTTAAAGCTGCTCTGAATAATTTCCCAAAAGACAAAAATATTGAATTAGAAAGTAAACTAAATATAGCTACCCAGCTTGGAGATGAGCATATTTCTTTAAATATATTATCAGACATTAAAATCGATGAAAAAGGAAATATATTAAAAAACTCTTCTAAACAAGAAACTTCTGCCGAAGGAAACTCAAATGAGAAAAAACAAGTTTTCTTAAAAAAAATAGATTCTGGTTATGAAAAATTTGATGTTGTAGATGGAAAATTAGTAGCTAAAAAGATTGAAGATGATGCAGATTTTCTTTCAGCATTAGATCTATTTTTCAAAAGGAGTTCTATATTTGACTTAGTACTAGATAAAAATTATGAAAAAAATGATACAAAACTAACATTTAGTGGGAAAATTAAATTTTCTGAGATAAAAGAAAAATTTAAATTGAGTGATGAGGATATGTTAATTGATGGCAATGTAGACTTATCACAAATAACCGTACCATTTTCTTTAGTGATAGATACTAATACAAATGAAATCACAACAATTACAGTAGATATAAAGACTCCTATGAATGATATCATTAAAGCAAATCTTGAAAAAGAAAAGGACTCAATGGAGAAACAAGAATATGCTGTTGCGAAACAATTACTTGAAGCTATCGCAAAAGATTCTAAAGGAGAATATGTAATAACTCGAAAACTTGATAAAATAGATGAAATAAAATTTAATTAATATAAGATAAATCTAGGTTATTTTTATAATAATCTAGATTTTCTTCTATAATATAGTTACTATTATTGAGTAACCTCTAGTTTTACATCAAACTAATATAATTACCTTTACCTATTTACATTAAAGTACTATAATTAATATTAGATATAGTTTTAATATATAAATAGAAATTTGATTATTAGTGGCTACACTAATAAATGGAGGTTAATATGGGTGAGATTAAATTAGTTCCAAGAAACGAAGTAGATAAAAAATATACTTGGGATATGACATTACTATATAAAAGCAATAAAGAATTTATAAGTTCTTTAGAAAATATTAAAAAAAGTATTTTAGAATTTAAAAACAACTACGAAGGAAAATTAGCAGACTTAAACATCTTAGACAAAGCGGTAAAAGAATACGAAGCTATGTATGAAGAATTTTATAAACTTTCTCACTATGCAGAACTTCCTATGACTGTTGATAGATTCAATGAAAATGTAGTTAATAACGCTACTCTATTTGAGGAAGTATCGACTCTTTGGGCAAGCAACCTTAGCTTTTTCGACACAGAATTAGTAGGATTGGACGAAAGTTTTATAAATGAATTTGTAGAAAAACATAGACCTGATTTAAAATATTTCTTCGAAAAAGTGAGTTTAGAAAAAAAACATACTCTTTCTAAAGAAGCAGAACAAGTAATTGCAAACTATGAAAGTCTTCCTAACTTTTATAATTTATACGAAGTTACTAAACATGAAGATATGCAATTCGATAGCTTTGAAGCTAATGGTAAAACATTAGAAAATAGTTTTGTATTATATGAAAACTTACATGAGATGGATAATAATAAAGAAGTACGTCGTGGTGCAGCAAAAAGTTTCTATAAAACTCTAAATGCATATAAAAATACTTCTGCGAATGAGTATATCTCACAAATCAAAAAAGAGAAAATGATTGCGACTATGCGTGGTTATGATAGTGTTATAGATTTCCTATTAGATAAACAAGATGGTAATCGTGAACTTTATGATCGTCAAATTCGTACTCTTATGGTGGATCTTGCACCTCATATCCGTCGTTATATTAAACTTCTTGCACGCGAACATAATATTAACGATATGCAATTTGCGGACTGTAAAATTAATTTAGACCCTACTTTTGAAGTAGATATGAGTATTGCAGAATCAAGAGAATACTTGAAAAAAGCACTTGGTGTTCTTGGAGAAGATTACCTTAATATGATTGATGAAAGTTATGATAAACGTTGGACTGACTTCCCTCAAAATATCGGTAAGAGTACTGGTGGATTCTGTGCAACAGTTCCAAATGTAGCGGGATTCATCCTACTATCTTGGACAGGAAAAATGAACGAAGTGTTCGTTTTAGCACATGAATTAGGACATGCTTATCACTTTATGAGTACTGGTAAACACCAAACAATGTTAAATAATGACTGCCCTCTATACTTTGTTGAAGCACCATCTACTTGTAACGAAGTAATAGTATCAAATTATCTACTAAAAACAAATACTGATGCACGCTTTAAACGTTGGGTAATTAGTAATATGATTAGCAGAACATACTTCCACAATATGGTTACTCACTACTTAGAAGCAGTTTATCAAGATAGAATCTACAAAAAAGTAGATAATAATGAAATGCTTAACGCTGATGTTCTTTCTAAAGTAAAACGAGAAGTAATGGAAGAATTTTTCGGAGATAGTTTAGTTGTTAATGAAGGGGCAGAATTAACTTGGATGCGTCAACCTCACTACTATATGGGACTATATCCATATACTTACTCTGCAGGTTTAACTATCGGAACATCTATCGCTAACAAAATAGATAAAGATCCTAACTACGCCGACGTTTGGTTAAACGTCCTTTCTAAAGGTAGCAGTATGTCAGCATTAGACCTTTCTAAACTAGCTGGTTGCGATGTAAGTACAGATGAACCATTAAAAGAGGCTATTTCTTATGTAGGTTACTTAGTTGACCAACTTTATGAACTAACTGATGAATTAAATAAATAATAGTAAAGTACCGATTGAATAAAATTTCAATCGGTACTCTTTTTCTTTCTACTACATTTTATTTAATTTTTCAAAACATGCTCGTTCGCATTCGATAACTGCACTTCTAAAATTATTTTCTTCAAGCACCCTTACCGCTTCTATCGTACTTCCCGCAGGTGAACAGACATCATCTTTAAGTTTACCTGGATGTTCATTTGTTTCAAGTACCATTTTTGCTGAACCTAACACAGTATTCGCAGCTAATCTATATGCCACATCTCTTCGCAATCCATTAAGAACCGCACCATCAGCTAGCGCTTCTATAAACATATACACATATGCTGGACCCGACCCACTAATCGCTGTTAATCCAGGCATATCTTTTTCACTTATTACCTCTACTTTCCCTATATTATCAAATAACTCTACTATTGTAGGTTGCTCATCTTTACTTATAAGCTCACTAAAGCTAACTCCTATTATCCCCGCTCCTACTTCTACAGGTGTATTTGGCATAATTCTCACTACTTTTGTTTCTGGAATAATAGCTTCTATATCTCGTATTTCTACAGATGCTGCCATTGAAATTACTATTTTATTTTTTAGTTCATCTTTAATTTCCCCTAATACTTTAGCAACTAAGTAAGGTTTTACACCAATAAATACTATATCACTATTTTGTACTAATTCTTTTAAACTCTCACATGCTCGTACACCGTTTTTCTGAGCTGCACTTTGAGTACTACTATCAGAAGAGTTTCTAATAAAAATATCATTAGCTCCCACTTTACCTCCCGCTAATATACCCTTTAATATAGCGCCGCCCATATTCCCAGCACCTATAAAACCTAATTTCATAATATTTATCCTCCTTACTTGCTAGTCAATTTTTACTATTTTTAATCAATCCAACTTTATTATACCATACTTATAGTACTTTATTTTTATCATTCTTTATTATTCTAGAAAATCATATTATTATTAAGGAAGGTATGCTATACTAAAATTAAATATTTAATAATTTACAGAGGAGTACAATTATGGACAAAAGTTGGAAAGAAATATTTAAAAATTATCCTAAAAGAGAAGAACTTTCTATTACAATAGATGAAATTAACAATAAAAGAAAAACTACAACTATATACCCACCGGAGAAATTAGTATTTAGAGTTTTTGACCTACCACTAAAAGATATTAAAGTAGTAATACTAGGTCAAGATCCTTATCATAATCCTGGTCAAGCGTGCGGACTTAGCTTTTCCGTTAATGATGGAGTCCCTCTACCAAAAAGCCTTATTAATATTTACAAAGAGCTTTATGACGACCTTGGAATCAAACCAGCTAAAACTGGTAATTTGGAAAAATGGTTTAAACAAGGTGTGTTTTTATTAAATGCAGTTTTAACAGTTGAAGAAAATTCTCCAGCTAGTCATAGTAATCTAGGATGGCAAGATTTCACAGACTATATTATAAAAACTATTTCTAAAGAAAATGATAATGTCGTATTTATATTATGGGGAGCATATGCAAGAGGTAAACGAAAACTTATAGATCAAACAAAACATAAAATTATAGAATCTGCACACCCTAGCCCATTATCTGCTTACCGCGGATTTTTTGGTAGCAAAGTCTTTTCTGAAACAAATAACTATCTAAAAGAAGTCGGAAAAGAACCAATAGATTTTAATCTGGAAAAATAATTTATTTTAAGTAAATTTTAAGTAAAATTTTAAGTATATTTTAAGTAAAAGCCCTATAATATTGTCTTAAGCAAAAATAATGAATTTTCTTAACTTAACGACACTTGTCGTTTCTCCCTTTTAAGTTAGAAAATGTTTTTGTTTAAACCAATATTTCGGTTAATTCTTTATGATATTAACAGATAATAAAACTTTTTAATTTTTTTCATAATGTGGCTTGTCGCTCCCTAGGCAAGCCATTCTCCCTTTTAAGAGTACATATTACTCTTTTGTTATTTGTATATAGATATTAGAGGACTTAATTTAGTTCGTAAAAAAGACGTACACATCAACTTGTGTACGCCTTTTTTATTTATATTTTTTAATAGTAGATAAAGCTTTCAACATAGTACATAGTTTTATTTTGTCCATTTGGATAGACTTTATTATTTAATCTTACTGTCATAAGACCAGTTGGTTTATTAGTTGCTACTGTTACATAAGGAATTAAGATTTTATCCCCTTCTACTTTCCAATCTTCTGTTGGAGCAAATATAGAATTAGTAGTTCCTCCATAACCTACTACACTACGTATAGCAAACATATTATCTTTTTTGAAGTAAACAACAGTGTTATTATCTGGTACTAATTTTTCTAATTCAGCTGGAGTATATTCACTTTTTGCTTTATTTGCAGTAACTAGTTTTACACCATTTTCAACAAATAATTTATTTAGAACTGCATTAACATTGTATGTTTCAGCGTTATTTGTATTAAGTCTATCTAATAAATTAGCTGCTGGAAGATAAACAACTTGATTTTGTGTAGTAGAGATACTTGCACTAAATCTTATTATATCTATCATTTTTGAATTTTTAGTATTGCTTAAGCTATAATTAATAACATTTAATAATTTTTCTACTTCTTTAAAGTTGTGTTTATAGGCATTATTTTGTTTTTCAGTAGCTTTAGCATTATCGTCAGCTTTTGGATTTTGTTGTTCAGTTGCTTTTACATAGTTATTGTTTTTAACATTTTTTTGTTCAACTGATTTTTTCTCATCTTTTTTTACATTTTTATTATTTTGTTCAACTTTATTATTAGCAACAGTTACTTTTTTGTCACTAACATTTTGTTGAGTTTTTTTAGTGTTTTGAGCAGCTTTGCTAGTAGAATCGTTATCTTTAACTACTTTATTGTTTTCTTCACTATTTCTAGTTACTTTGTTAGCATAACTGCTATCTTGAATAGCTCTATATATATTTGAATTATTTTGAGCTACTTTACTAGTTTGATCATTGTAATCACTAGTTACTTTATAACCTGTATTGTTTCTGTTATTTTCTTGGGCTACATTATTATTACTATTCTCTTCAGTTACATTATTTCCATTATCATTTTTATCTTTATTTTCATCTACATGTGCAATAGCTACTTTTGATGATTCATTGCTGTTATCTGATTTTTGTGCTGAAGTATGTGAGCACCCTGTTAAAAGTCCTACACCTAAAATAAATACGCCTGTTGTTTTTAATAATTTGTTCATAACTATACCTTCTTTTAATAAAAATTCTTTTCAATATTTTTTATAAATTTATTATACTCCTAAAAATTTCAAAATGCAATACTTTTATTACAAAATTGTTACAAAAATATTACATAGATATTTCTAACCACCATTAAACATTGCCAAATTAACATTTACGAGTGTTACACGTTACTATTTTTTTGTTACAATGTTACAATTATGTTACAAAAATCTTAGATTCTATTAAAATGCATTCATATTTTCACTTTATCTTGTATAAAGATACATTTATTTGAACTTGCTAAATGTTTATAGTAAAATATACTCGATAAATATACTTATAAGGAGATTATTATATGAATAGAGTTGCTATTGTAAGTGCAAAACGAAGCCCTATTGGAAGTTTTGGAGGAAGTCTTAAAAATGTTTCTGCTGCAGCTTTAGGATCAGCAGTTGTCCAAGATGCTTTAAATAATATAAACTTAGACCCATCACTTGTTGATGAAGTAATTTTTGGTAATGTTCTTCAAGCTGGACTTGGGCAAAATATCGCGCGCCAAATAGCTGTTAATGCGGGTATTCCAAAAGAAAAAAGTTCATTTACTGTCAATAAAGTTTGTGGATCAGGATTAAAAAGTGTTATTTTAGGAGCACAGGCTATTCTACTAGGAGATAGCGACATAGTCGTTTGTGGTGGTGTAGAAAATATGAGTGCAGCACCATTTGTAACTAGTTCACCTCGTTTTGGTCATAAACTTGGTAACTTTGAATTAGAAGATAGCATTATAAAAGATGGATTAACTGATGTTTTTGAAAACTATCATATGGGTATTACCGCAGAAAATGTAGCTGAGCAATTTAATATTACTAGAGAAGAACAAGATAATTTTGCTTTATCTAGCCAACTTAAAGCTAGTTCTGCGATAGAAAATAATAAGTTTGTTAATGAGATTACCCCTATTACAATTAAAACTCGTCGAGAAGAAATTATATTTGATACTGATGAATACGTTCGTCCTGAAACAACTCTAGAATCACTATCAAAACTACGACCAGCATTTAAAAAAGATGGTACAGTAACTGCTGGCAATGCTTCTGGAATAAATGACGGTGCAGCATGTGTTATTTTAATGTCTGAAGATAAGGCAAATGAATTAGGTCTAGATATATTAGCTTATGTAGATGGCTATGCTACAGCTGGTTTAGATAATAAAGTTATGGGGCTTGGACCAATTCCTGCAACTCAAAAAGTGTTATCAAAACTAAATCTAGATATTAAAGACATAGATTTATTCGAAATGAACGAAGCCTTTGCTTCACAATCTATTGCTGTTACACGTGAACTTGGACTAGATAGTTCTAAAGTTAATATTAATGGTGGTGCAATAGCGTTAGGACACCCTATCGGTGCAAGTGGTTGCCGCATTCTAGTTACTTTAGTACATTCATTAATAAATGAAAATAAAAATCGTGGAATATGTTCTCTTTGCATTGGTGGAGGACAAGGTATTGCTATGGCAATTTCTAAAAAATAAAAATATGCTAATAGAGAAAGGTTTCTTCTCTATTAGCTCTTTTTTATATCTTTATTTAAGTTTAATTTAAGTATACTATATTAAAATTTGAGTGCTATACAACTTTTTAAAAATTTAATAGTCAAACTGTGGACTATTTTTAAAAAATCTTATACAATAGTAATTGCGATAATTTTTATTTTTGACATAAGTATATGATTATTAGAAATCCATATACTACATAATATTAATATATTTTATAAATAGTATTTTATAGAATAATTACGTAGATCGAAAGGTAAAAGGAAATGAAAATAGGAATTGATAAAATAGGTTTTGCCATGCCTAAGTATTACTTAGACATTCGCGATTTAGCGACTGCTCGTGGCATAGAGCCTGATAAATTTACTAAAGGATTACTTCAACTTGAAATGAGTATTCCACCAGTGTCTCAAGATATAGTTACTCTTGGGGCTCAAGCAGCATTTGAAATTTTAGATAAAGAAGACTTAGAAAAAATCGATATGATTATAGTAGGAACAGAATCAGGTGTTGACCAAAGTAAAGCCTCTTCTGTATTTATTCATGGATTATTAGATATTCAGCCATTTGTACGAGCTATAGAAGTTAAAGAAGCTTGTTACGGTGCAACTGCAGCTTTAGATTTTGCAAAAAATCATGTTATGAATAATCCTGAATCAAGAGTACTTGTTATCGCTAGTGATATCGCTAAATACGGAATCAAAGCTTCTGGAGAATCAACACAAGGAGCCGGAAGTTGCGCAATGTTAATCACTAGTAATCCTCGTATTTTAGAATTAAACAACGATAACGTATGTCTTACTCGCGATGTTATGGACTTTTGGCGTCCAAATTACTCTCAATATGCCTTTGTAGAAGGTAAGTTCTCTACTGAACAATATTTAGGTTGCCTTACTACTACATGGGATAAATATTTAGAGAAAAATAATAAACAATTAAGTGATTTTGATGCAATTTGCTTACACCTTCCGTATCCAAAATTAGGATTAAAAGGTTTAAACACATTATTAGAAACAGAATCTGATGAAGCTATTAAAGAAAAATTATCAGAACGTTTTAATGAATCTATTTTATATAGCCAACGAGTTGGTAATATATACACAGGATCATTATTCTTAGGTTTACTTTCTCTATTAGAAAATAGTACGAACCTTAATCCTGGGGATAAAATTGCATTATACAGCTATGGTAGTGGTGCTGTTGCTGAAATCTTCAGTATGACTTTAGTTCCAGGATACGAAAAACAACTTAAACAAAATCGTTTTGACGAATTTAATAGTAGAACACGTATTTCTATAGAAGAATATGAAGAAATGTTCTTTAGAGATACTACTGTAGATAGCGAAGGAAATCTTGATATTTCTGATATTAAAGATGATAGTAGATTCGTATTAGAAAAAATAGAAAATCATAAGAGAATTTATAAGAAACAATTTTAAAAGAGGGAATTATGGGAAACATTTGGAGTAGATTTTATAAAAAGAATAGAGCCGAACGCCTAGAAGTTATCGAACAATCTAATATTCTTGAAGAAGAATATCTGAATTTAGTTAAAAACAATACTGTTTTAGATTACGATACCGCTAATAATATGGTAGAAAATGTTATTGGAACATTCTCACTACCTTTTAGCGTAGTTCCTAACTTTGTTGTTGATAATAAAAGTTACGTAGTCCCAATGGTAACAGAAGAACCTTCTGTTGTTGCAGCTTGTAGTAATGCTGGGAAAATAGTTGCTTCTTCTGGCGGATTTACGACTACAATTCATGATAGAAAAATGATCGGGCATGTTGCCTTGTATAATATTTCTGATACTGATTCAGCAGAACAAACTATTCTTAAAAATAAAGATCTACTTCTTAAAACAGCTAATGAAGCCTACCCTTCTATCGTTCAACGTGGCGGTGGTGCAAAAGATATTAACGTTAGAGTTTTAACTGAAGATGGTACTACTTTTGTAGTAGTATATCTAATCGTTGATACTTTAGAAGCTATGGGAGCTAATATGTTAAATACTATGTTAGAAGCTCTTAAAGTTTCTCTTGAATCTCTTACTGGTGGAACAGCTCTTATGGCTATACTATCAAACTATGCTACTAGTTCATTAGTTACTAGTAGTTGTGCTATCCCTTTTGAAAAATTAGGAGAAAATGGTAAATACTTAGCAGAAAGAATTGAGCTAGCGAGTAAATTCGCTCAAAGCGATGTATATCGTGCTGCAACACATAACAAAGGTATCTTTAATGGTATCGACAGCATTGTTATTGCAAGTGGTAATGACTGGCGAGCTATTGAAGCCTCTTGCCAAAGTTATGCTGTAAAAGATGGAAAATATAAAGGATTATCTACTTGGCGTTGCGATTTAGAAAACAACCTATTAATTGGTGAATTAACTGTACCTATGCCAGTAGCAAGTGTCGGTGGTTCTATAGGAATTAACCCTAGTGTAAAAGTAGCTAGACAAATGTTAAATAATCCTGATGCTAAAACTTTAGCAAGTATTATTACATCTGTTGGTTTAGCTCAAAACTTAGCTGCCTTAAAAGCCTTAGTTGGTGATGGTATTCAAAAAGGACATATGAAACTTCACGCTAAATCGCTAGCTATTTTAGCTGGTGCTACTAATGATAATCTAGATTTAGTAGTTGAAAAATTACGTGAACAAAAGCATATGAACCTTGCCATCGCAAAACAAATAGTTTCGGAATTAAATAATTAAAAATCAGTATAACAAAAAACAACTTCAAATTTAGCTTTGAAGTTGTTTTTATATTTTCTTAATTTATTAAGCGGCTTTTTTATATCCTGCTCTAGCTGCAGCTTCTTCTGAGTTATAAACTACTACATTATTAGGTGCTACCTTATTGTAAGATGGATGACCTGGAGTGTAGTATTGCCCACTCTTCTTACTTGCTCTTACTACAACTTTTTTAGTTTTTGGTTGAGCTTGCGCTTGTTTTTGTGCTTGAGATTGTTGAGCTTGTGATTTATCTGTATCTTTATCTTTTGACTGATCTGCCTTTTCTTTATCAGTAGATTTAGAATCCTTGTCTTCTTTATCTTTCTTTTGTTTATTATCTGATTTTTTATTTGCGGCAGCTAGTTGAGCATTTTTCTCTTCTTCATTTTTCTGCTGTTCTTCTACTCTCTTTTGTTCTTCTGAAGATTTTCTTTCTTGCTCTTCTTTTCTCTTCTCTTGATTTATTCTTATATTCTCTTCTTTTAAAGCCGCACTATGACGTGATGTTCCAAACAATGCAAAAGACATAACTATTGTCGCAAAAATACCTAGAACTACTTTTTTTAATCTTGTTTTTCTCTGAATAAATTTTATTATAGGTGGACACAAAAAGATAAGACTTGGTACAAATACTACGAGTGCATAGACTATCCCTTGAGTTACTAATACCATTAATGATATAAACATAAATATTATAAAAATTAGCCATAAAATTATATGTCCGTACTTATGTATAAAATTTTTCACAGTTCTTCTCCTTATTAATTAATTCTTACTTTGACTATTTTATCATGTTTTATTAGAATATACAATTATTTTCATGTAATTTATACTTTTTATGCACAAAACACTGATTTATGTAAGCATTTTTGTTGTTAATTATCAAAATATTTCTTATAATTAATATATATTAATCAGAAAAAAATCGGGAGGATTACAACTATGACTTTTAAATTACCTGAATTACCTTATAGTTTCGATCACTTAGAGCCAGTTATCGATGCTAAAACTATGGAAATTCACCATGACAAACACCACGCAGCTTACGTTAACAACTTAAATGCTGCTTTAGAAAAACACCCAGAAGTTGAAACTGGATGTGTATGTAGATTACTAAAAAATATCGAAGATGTTCCTGCTGACATCCGTCAAGCAGTTATCAACAACGGTGGAGGACACCACAACCACTCTCTATTCTGGAAATCTCTAACTAAACCAGATTCTTCTGAATTCGGTGGATTAGTTAAAGAGAAAATCGATGCTGAGCTTGGCGGATACGAAGAATTCGTTAAAGCTTTCTCTGCAGCAGCTGCTACAAGATTTGGTAGTGGTTGGGCTTGGCTAGCACTTGATAAAGAAGGTAAACTAGTTGTTACTTCAACAGCTAACCAAGACTCTCCTTACTTAACAGGTCTTACTCCAATCCTTGGATTAGACGTTTGGGAACACGCTTACTACCTAAACTATCAAAACCGTCGTCCTGACTACATTAAAGAATTCTTCCGTGTAGTAAACTGGGACTTCGTAAACGAACGCCTAGCTAAACAGTTAGAAAAATTAGGGAAATAATCTAGTAAATCACCTCTATCTTAATTAGAGGTGATCTTTTATTCTTTCTATAAGAAACTTTAACTAAATTTAAACTATTTCTTATATAATTTCTAAGATTTATTAATAGCGTGTAGTTGGTCTATTTTTAAAATTAGCCAACTACCCTATTTTTATTTTATAAAATTAGATTTGATTTGGAGGAAAAACTATGAGTAATTGGAAAGCTATTGTTGCTTTTGTAGGAGTAGCTGTATTTTACGAAGTATTAGTTTTACTTTTATGGCTTGGCTTAAAATGGATGTTAACACCTTTTATCTCACCTAAAGTAAAATTAGTTCTTGGTATCTTATTCTTTATTTTTGCTAACTTTTCAATTATAGCTTATATGCTTCGACTAGGTGCACCATGGGTAAATTATGGAAACACTTGGTATTTCTACTTCCTAAACGGCGTAGTTATAGCTGTAATTTTATTAGTAGCAAAATTAGTATTAAAGCTATTTAACTTTAACCTTTCTCAAGGTGTAAGTTTAGGTATAACAAGCCTATTTCTTGTTGGAATGACCACTTTAGGGTTATATTGGGCATACTCACCTATAGTTAAAAGTGAAACTATAAAAGTTGATAAAAAAATTGAAAAACCTATAAAAATAGCTATGGTATCTGACTTACATCTTGGAACATTTTTCGGAAATGGTCAACTTGAAAAATTAAATAAAATTATTGAAGAAGAAAAACCAGATGCTATTGTAATTGCCGGTGATATTATGGATGATGATATGGTTATGTATAAAAAGCGAAATATGGGTGAAACACTTAGCAAATTATCAGCTCCTCTAGGAGTGTACGCTACTATGGGGAACCATGACCGTGCAGCTCAAGAAATAGTAGAAGAAATATCTAAGACAGGTATTAGACCTCTATTTGATGAGAGTGTTAACCTAACTGACGATGTGATTCTTGTTGGACGTAAGGATAGAAGTGTTAGCAAAAATAGATTAGCTACAGAAGACTTATTAAAAAATGTTGATACTAGTAAAACTACTATTTTAATAGATCACCAACCAGATGCAATCGATCATCACAGTACATTACCTATAGATGTCCAATTATCAGGTCATACACATCGTGGTCAAATATGGCCAATTAACTATATTACAGATAGAATCTACACACTTGATCATGGTTATGCTAAAATTAATAATAAACACTTCTTTACTTCTGCTGGTTATGGTTTTTGGGGACCACCTTTTAAAACTACAGCCCAAAGTGAAGTTTGGATGATAACTATTGAAGGAAAATAATAAAGAACAACCTAGAATTGATTTCTCAACTCTAGGTTGTATTTTTTTATTCTCGATCAAATTTATTTGTTTGTTCATCAATAAATTCTTTTGTCAAATACTCATCTATAGCACTCTTTTCTTGTGATTTATAATCATCTCTAATAGAATCCCATAGTTCTTTAGCAGTTCTTAAATCTACACCATAATGCTCTCTAATTGTCTTAATATTTGCAATGTCTCCTGCCTCTGGATTAATCACTTCTCTTAAATCAGAAAAATCTTCAGCAATTTCTTTCTTCACTTCTGAATTATAATTTGATCTTACTTCGTCTTTAATAGATTCCCATAATTCTTTTGTATCGCTAAGTAATAGTTCTGGATATCTATCTCTTAATAATTTAATATTGTTAATGTCTCCTTTTGAGGCATCAACAACAGAGAATAATTCATCTTTATAACTTTCTTTTTTTAGTTCTTCTAGTTTTTCTTTACTTACTTTTTTCTTTTCTTCAAAATCTGCTTTTGATTCACTATTTCTAGTTGAGAAGAAAATAAATATTACTAGTGCTAAAACAACAATTAAACCTATTTTCATACTTAAATGCCTCTATCTTTCTTAATAATTTCTAATAACTTTTTAGCCTCTGGATATTGTAAGAAATAAGCCTTTCTTAATGTAGCTATATTTAATGCATCACTTTGGCTATAATCAATTAATCTTTCCAGTTCTTTCCTATAACTTTTACTTTGCAATCTTTCTAACGCTTCTTTACTTTTTGCTTTACGTTGCTTGTTTTTATCTACTATTGATGAAATTATCGCATAGACTACAATAAAACCAAGCATAACATAAATAGTATTCATATTCATAGTTATATCTCCTTAGTGCTTCCAAATAAGTTATTATTATTATACACTTTTTTGTGTTTTTTGTAAAATTGATATTCAGCAACCTCAACTATCTAAAAATTGATTTTTTAGCTATAATTTGTTATCATTAATTGTACTTTAATAGAAGGATTTGTAGAAACTATGAAATTTTTAACTGATATAAACAATGAAAAATACACAGAATTTATTAAAAGCCATAAACATGGGAATATGATGCAAGCTATTGAATGGTCAGCTATTAAAAATACATGGGGAGCTGTTAGAGTAGCAGTATCTGATGACGAAGATAATATTATCGCCGCAGCTCAAGTTTTAACTCGTAAAGGCCTTTGGTACGTGCCACGTGGTCCAATCTTAGATTACAACAATAAAGAATTATTAGGATTTTTCTTAACTAATCTTAAGAAATTCGCTAAAACTAAACAGGCAAAACTAGTTAAACTTGATATCCCTATAGCTGTTAAAGATGAAAAATTAGCTAACTTTAAAGATGTTGATGTAGATCGTAGTAACGATGAACTAATAAAAACATTTAAATCTTATGGATATAATCACAAAGGATTTAGCCTTGATATGAGTAGCACTATCCAACCTCGTTTTAATACTGTTACGAAGTTAGAGCAACCTGTACCTGATTTATTCTCAAAAGATACACGTCGCCTTATCCGCGATGCAGATAAAAAATTCGTAGAAGTTAGACGTTGCGGAAAAGAAAACTTAGATGATTTCTTATTTGCCTTAGCTTGTACTGAAAAGAGAAAAAATATTTCACTTCGTGGACGTGAATATTTTGAAAATCTTCTTGATACATTTGGTGATAATGCCCTACTTTATATTTCTTATATAAATGTAGAAAAAGCACTTAAAGAGTGTCATAATCGTAAAGAAAACTTAGAAAAAGAAATCGAAGAACTTGGAGAAAAATCTCCTAAGAAAAAACGTACTTTAGAAGAACAAGTAGCTGGAACTGAAAAACTAATTACGCTATTTAATGGACTTGAGATTGAAGATAAGTCTAAAGACCAAGTTATTAGTGCTGCGATTACTATAGCATATGGTAACCATGCAGAGATTATTTATGCAGGTATGAATGAAGACTTTGCTAAACTTCCTGCACAATATAAAGTATTCTCTGATACAATGAAAAAAGCCCAAGAAATGGGCATTAGCGAGGTATCTATGGGAGGAATCGAAGGAAGCCTAAACGATAGCTTACTAGGTTTCAAATCTAAATTCTCTCCTAATATCGTTGAATACTATGGTGAGTTTGACTTAGTTATCTCTCATGTATTTAACCTAATGTATAATTATGGTCTACCTTTACGTAGAAAAATCTTAAAATTAATACATAGGTAAAATTTAATCCCTAGAACAAAGTTGTTCTAGGGATTATTTTTATTCTATTATACTAATTTAAACACATCGTTTAAGTTTTCAGCCATTGTTGGGTGAGTGAAGATTTGGTCTCTAATATATGTATATGGAATTTTGTTGTCAATTGCCATTTTTATAATATTGATTATTTCTTCAGAGTTTTTACCGAATAATGTTGCTCCAAGAATTAAGTTAGTATCTTTGTCTACTACTACTCTGTAAATTCCACGTTGGTCTTGGTTTACAGCTCCTCTAGGCATATTTGCTACTGGTAATGATGCTACTGCTACATTGCTGTATTGAGCTTTAGCCTCTTCTTGGTGTAGTCCTACGTGAGATAATGCAGGTGAGATAAATGTTGAATATGGTACATTTTTACGATCAGCCGTAGTGTATTCTTTTTTACCATGTAAGTATCCATTAACTACTCTAAAGTCATCTAATGATACATATGTAAATTGTAATCCACCATTTACATCTCCTACTGCAAATACATTCTCAACAGCTGTTTGACAATACTCATCTACAACAATTGATCCGTTAGGACGTAGTTCGATATCTGTATTTTCTAATCCTAGATTTTCTGTATTTGCACGACGACCTGTTGCATGTAATACTGCTTCAAACTCTAACTCTCCGTGTTCTTCAGTTACTACAACAACGTTTTCTCCGTTATTACGAACTTCTTTAGTTGTAGAACCTAATTTAAATTCTACACCTGTTTCTTCTAAGTAACCTTTTGCTAATTCTGCGATATCTTCATCTTCTCTTCCTAGTATTCTAGCTGAAGGATCGATTACTGTAACTTTTACTCCTAGACGAGAATATAAGCTTGCGAACTCTAGTCCGATATTTCCACCACCGATAATACCTAATGTTTTTGGCGCTTTTTCTAATTTTTGTAATTCAGTGCTATCGTAAACATTTTTAGAAGTTGTTAACCCTGGAATTGGTAATACATTATTTTTAGCTCCAGTGTTAATTACCACAACTTCTCCTTCTAGTTGTTTTGTTTCACCATTTGCTGAGATTTCTACTACTTTATTTGATACAAATTTTGCACGAGCAGTATAAACGTCTACATTTGGGCTATTATCTAACATTGCAAAGTTTTTAGCGTTTAATTTAGTTACTACTTTATCTCTTGTAGCTTTAGCTTCATTGTAATCTTTTTTGTTATCAGCAGCTACGATAAGAGTTTTTGTTGGGATACATCCAATATTTATACATGTCCCACCGTACATTGCGCTACTTTCTTCAACAACAGCTACTTTTTTACCTTCTTTAGCAAAAGTTGCAGCTAATGTTTTCCCTGCTTTCCCAAAACCTATTACTAATAAATCATATTTAGACATAATTTTATACCTCATTTTTTATTATTTTTCAAAAATTAATCATTCTTGTTTAACCTTTAGTCTTTATTTTATTCCTCTTTTGTTAACTATGCAATATATCTGCTTACAGCGTTTTCTTTAAATATTCTGATTTATTTAATATCAATTCTCAATAAAATTTGATATTCTTCGTTATTATGGTATAATATGCTTTGTATAAATTTGAAAATTTATGGAGGAATACAATGTCATTACCAAATTGTCCAAAATGTAATAGTGAATATACTTATGAAGATGGAACTATGTTAGTATGCCCTATGTGTGCTCACGAATGGTCACCAGAAGATACTAGCGATGTTGAAGAAGAAAAAGTATATCGTGATGCTAACGGAAATGTACTTCAAGATGGAGATACTGTATCAGTAATCAAAGACTTAAAAGTTAAAGGTAGCTCTTCGACTCTAAAACAAGGAACACGTGTTAAGAACATTAGACTAGTCGATGGAGATCATAATATAGACTGTAAAATCGATGGTTTTGGTGCTATGAAACTAAAATCTGAATTTGTTAAAAAAATATAACAAAATCATTTACAATAAATAATTTTTAAGCAGTAATTTTAGAAAATCAAAACATTTATAACTAATTATAGATTTGCTAATTTTACTGCTTATATTATGTCTAAATTTAGTTGTAATTCTACATTAAGTATGAAAACTATTATTTTCAACGATTTCATGTATTCTATACTTTACAAAACATATTTTTTCTTGTATAATATACACATGTCTTTTTAGAAAATACAATCGTGGAATTAGTTAATTGTTATAACTTAACATTATTAAGTTATTCAATTTATCTAATTAAAAAAATTTAGTAAAGGAGAATTTTCTATGAGTTTTTATAAAAAAATACCATTATTAGTAAAGCTTCTTTTAGCTATTACTCTTGGGATTGTTCTTGGTAGTTCACTACCGACTTCTATTATTAGAGTCTTTGTAACATTCTCATCAATATTTAGTTCATTCTTAGGGTTCACTATCCCACTTATTATTGTTGGATTTATCGTTCCTGGTATTAGCCAAGTTTCTAACAATGCCGGAAAATTATTAGGTCTATCAACTGGAGTTGCATATGTTTCTACACTTATCGCAGGAACATTCGCATTTATCGTTGCTAAATTTACACTACCTAGCATTCTTGCTAATGCAACATTACAAACTTTCCAAAACCCAGAAGATTTAATGCTTAAAGGTTATATCGAATTTAAGATGACTCCTATCTTCGATGTTACAACAGCACTAGTTATCTCATTTATTCTAGGTATCGGAATCTCAGCGACACAATCTGATAGCTTAAAACAAGGATTCAATGACTTTGGAGAAATTATTGAAAAATTACTTTCTTCAGTAATTATTCCATTATTACCATTCTATATCCTTGGGGTATTTATGAACATTACTGCTTCTGGTGAAGTATTCAAGATTCTAAAAATCTTCATCATGGTATTCGCTGTAATTTTATTACTACACTGTATCATTATTATCGTTCAATACTTTATCGCTGGTAGCGTAAATGGTAAAAATCCATTCAAGATGATTCTTGCTATTGTTCCAGCTTACATCACAGCAATAGGTACTCAATCTTCAGCTGCTACTATTCCTGTAACACTGAAAAGTACTAAAAAAATGGGTGTAGATAAAAATATCGCAAACTTCACTATTCCGTTATTCGCAACTATCCACTTATCAGGTAGTACAATAACATTAACTACTTGTGCTACTGCAGTTTATTGGTTACAACACGGAGCAACATTCCCAACAGCAGCGGTTATGGTTAAATTTATCATACTACTTGGGGTTACAATGGTAGCTGCTCCAGGTGTTCCTGGTGGTGGTGTAATGGCAGCCCTTGGACTATTACAATCAGTTCTTGGATTCAACGAAGTTATGTTATCACTTATGATTGCATTATACATCACTCAAGATAGCTTTGGAACTGCATGTAACATCTCTGGAGATGGCGCTTTATCAGCTATCGTTGATAAATTAAATAGAGTTTTCTTTAAAAAAGATAAACAACAAGACTTAGCATAAAAAATAAATAGTAAGCAGAATTTTCTGCTTACTATTTTTCAGATTGTTGACAAAAATACCGAAATATCAAGCTAGTATTGATGTTATGGTATTTTTTTTCAAAAAAAATAAGCCTTAAGGCAAAAATTTAGTAGTATTAAGAGGTTTTATACCTCTCTTAATGCTATTGTTTTCATATTTTGAACGCAACAAGACAGCCAAGCGTACGACTGTACTTTGGCTTTTCCTCTATATTGTGCATACCTGTATCCGTGATTTTGTTTAGAATCCGCAAAGCTACGTTCTATTGTTTCTTTTCTTCTCTTATACAATAGTTTTCCTTCTTTTGATATACGTCTTAACC
>NZ_KL370813.1:92130-111024 GCF_000701685.1 Gemella sanguinis ATCC 700632 | reverse complement strand
GCAGAAGAAAAAGCAGAAGACTTCGAAGAGAAAGTAGAAGAAGCAAAAGAAGCAGCTCAAGAAAAAGTAGAAGACTTTGAAGAAGAAGTAGAAGAAAAAGGTTTCAGAGAAAGAGTTGCAGAAAGAGTAGAAGGCTTCAAAGATAATATGGGAAGCTTCAAAGAAAAAGTAGAAGAAAAAGCAGTTGACTTCAAAGAAGGTGCTGTAGAAAAAGCTGAAGGATTTAAAGAATCTGCAGTTGACTTTAAAGAAGAAGTACAAGAAAAAGGATTTAAAGAAGTAGCTAAAGAAAAATTTGAAGACATCAAAGAGAAAGTAGAGGATGTTGAAGAATTAGCTGAAGACAAAATAAGAGATGTTAATGGAAATTTAATTAACAAGGTTGATAATATTGATGATGAAATTGAAGATGTAGAGAAAAAACACGCTAAACCAAGAACTACATTAGATTCAATCGTATCTCTATTTGCAACAAAAGAAGATAAATAATTAACTAAAGAAGCAACGATAATTTAATCGTTGCTTCTTTCTTTTTTATAATTATAAGTTCTTAGTAATATTTTTTTGAATTTCTTCGAATTCAGAAGGCTCAACTTTTTGTGGAGGCCATTTAACTTCTAAATTATCGAAATTAACATCTTTATCTTTATAACGAGGAACTATATGGAAGTGTAGGTGGAAGACGCTTTGTCCAGCATATTCTTCGTTATTTTGGAAAATATTAACACCATCACATCCATAAGCTTCTTTTACAGCGTTAGCAATCTTAGGTAAAACTCTACCAATATTTGCAGCTGTTTCAGGATCACAATCAAAAATATTACGGCTATGTTTTTTAGGAATTACAAGTGTGTGTCCCTTAGTTATTGGGAAAACATCTAAAAAGCTATATACATGTTCATCCTCATATATTTTATAACTTGGAATTTCTCCATCGATAATTTTTTCAAAAATTGTTTTTTCCATTAGTAATTACTCCTTAGTCTAAGTTTTTAAGTGTTTCAATAAGTAAGTTTTTAAGGTTTACACTTATTTTTTGCGCTGTTTTTAACACATGTTCATGGTCATGTTTTTTCTCTTGAATACCAGTAGCCATATTTGTAGCACAAGCTAATACAGCAACAGGAAGCCCAGCGTGGTTAGCTGCAATAACTTCAGGAACAGTTGACATACCAACTAAGTCACATCCCATAGTTTTAAATGCTTGTATTTCAGCACGTGTTTCAAAGTATGGACCTTGGAAAAATCCATAAACACCACGGTGTAGTTTGATATCTAGTTTTTCAGCAGACGCTAAAAGATTATCTACTAAATATGGATTAAATGGAGTAGTCATATCAACGAATCTTTCACCAAGGCGAGGATCGTTTTCTCCCATTAGAGGATTATTACTTACTAGAGAAATGAAGTCATCTAGACAAACAATATCACCTTCACTAAAGTTAGTATTAATAGCACCACAAGCGTTAGTAATAAATAATCCTTTTGCTCCTAAGAATTTTACAACATAAGTCATAAATGCAACTTCTTTCATTTTGTATCCTTCATAATAGTGAAGTCTACCGTTTAATACAAGGACATTTTTACCTGAGATTTTCCCAAAAGTAAGTTTATTTGCATGTCCTTTAACATGATTTGAACGTTTATTTCCAGGGAAAAGAGGGATAGCCTCGTAACCAAGCTCTTGTTGTTCTTCAAGTTCTAATGTAATTCCACTTCCTAGGACAACTGCGTAATCAATTGGCTCATTGAAATACTTCTTAATATAGTTGGCAGTTTCCACAATATTTTCATAATAAGTCATAAATAAATCCTCCTGAAAATGCTTTAATCAATTCAATTATATCATAAAAAATTAAGGAAATATATAAATTTAACACGTTTTATATATTTAATTGTTAAAATGTTTAATAAATTTAATTTTTTTTAATAATATAGTAAAAAAATATTGAAATCGGTTTAAAAATGTGTTATTGTGTTCTTAGTACATAAATTTAGGAGGTCATTATGAAAAAGTTACGTACTATTATTGCAATGCTACTTGCATTATCACTAATTGTAGTAGGATGTTCTTCAAAAACTAAAAAATCAGAGTCAAATAATGAAGAAAAAGGTTCCTACAAAATAGGGGTTGTTACCGGTGAAGGTGGAGCTAAAGATAAAAGCTTTAACCAAGCAAACGTAGAAGCAATACAAGCATGGGCGAAGGCTAATGGAGCAAAAGAACCTGTTGTTGTTGAATCAAAAAACCAATCTGATTTAGCTTCAAACCTTCAAAATGCTGCAAAAGTTTCAGATATTATTTCTCTAGCTGGATATGAATTCGAAAAAGAATTACCAAAAGTTGCAGAGCAATATAAAGATAAAAAATTCATGTATGTTGATACATATGTTGATGCCCCAAATATAGCATCGCTTATCTTTAAAGAGCAAGAAGCAGGCTACTTAGCTGGATATGCAGCTGCGTTACAATCTAAAACTGGTAAGGTTGGATTTATTGGAGGAACTAAAATTCCACCTGTAGAAAGATTTGGAATTGGATTTGTTCAAGGTGCTAAAGCAGCTAAGAGCGATATTAAAATCATGTACAACTACAGTGGAACATTCTCAGATACAAATAAAGGTAAAACATTAGCAGCTACTATGTATGATTCAGGAGCAGATGTTATCTTTGTAGCAGCAGGTAATACAGGTAATGGTGTTATCTCAGAAGCAAAAGAACGTGGTAACCTTGATATGTCTAAAGACGGAGAAATTAAACACTGGGTTGTTGGTGTTGACAAAGACCAATATGAAGAGGGTGTTTTCAAAGGAAAAGATAAAGCTGGAAAAGAATACCAAAAATCTGTAATCTTAACATCAGCTGTTAAAAATATCGAAGTAGCAGTAACAAAAATCTTAAATGAAATCAAAGAAAATAAATTTGAAAAAGGTGAACACATCTTCGGTATTAAAGAAAATGGTGTAGGGCTACCAAAAGAAAATCCTAACCTAAGTGATGACAATAAAACTAAAATTGATAAAGCTATTGAAGAACTTAAATCAGGTAAGGTAGAAGTAGTAGGAACTGGTGATGAGCTAAAAGCAAAAGGCTCAGTAACTAACCTAGAAGGTGAACTATAATTATAATAAAAGTCTTGCTAAAGAAATTTAGTGAGACTTTTTTATTATGTCAAAGTATTTTTGAAAAGAATATCAAAAATGTGTGTTAATAAAATAAATAGTATAAATTATAGTTATGAAAATGCTTTAATTCTATCTGTATATGTATATATAAGATTGCAAAAAGTGAACATTCTCTTTATAAAAAAATAAAAATACGCTAAAATTTCGCTTAATACGAACAATAATAAATATTTTTTTTAAAAAGTAAATAAAATGTTGATATTTATACAATTATGTGGTATTATTTAGGTATAAACAATATACAAAAATAAATAAAGGAGATTATTTGTTTATGAAAAAGATATTTTCATTAATCGCTGTTATTTTATCAGCAGCACTTATCTTTGTAGGATGTTCTTCTAAAACTGAGAAAAAAGAAGATTCATCTTCAAAATCTGATTTAAAAATCGGAGTAGTTACTGACGAAGGTGGAGCAAAAGATAAAAGTTTCAACCAAAGTAACGTAGAAGCTGTTAAAGCTTGGGTAGATAAAAACGGTGGTAAAGCATTAAACCCAATCGAAACTAAAAACCAAAGTGATATCGCAGCTAACTTACAAAACGCAGCTAAAGCAGCTGATGTTATTTCATTAGCAGGATTCTATTTCGAAAAAGAATTACCAAAAGTTGCAGAATCATTTGCAGATAAAAAATTCATCTTCATCGATGGAACTGTAGATAACAAAAACGTTGAATCTATTACATTTGCTGAACACGAAGCAGGATACTTAGCTGGATATGCAGCAGCATTACAATCAAAAACTGGTAAAGTTGGATTTATCGGTGGAGCTAAAATCCCTGCAGTAGTTAAATTCGGTGTAGGATTTGTTCAAGGAGCTAAAGCTGCTAACAAAGACATCAAAATCGTATACAACTACAGTGGATCATTCAACGATACTAACAAAGGTAAAACTTTAGCAGCAACTATGTATGATGCTGGAGCTGACGTTATCTTCGTAGCAGCTGGTGGAACTGGAAGTGGTTCAATTAAAGAAGCACAAGAAAGAGCTACTAAAGATCTTAAAGAAAGCGGAGAAATCAAACACTGGATCGTTGGTGTAGATAAAGACCAATATTCTGAAGGTGTATTCAAAGCTAAAGACAAAGATGGTAAAGATGTAGAAAAATCTGTAATCTTAACATCTGCTGTTAAACGTATCGATGTTGCAGTAACTCAAGTATTAGATGCTATCAAAGCTGGTAAATTCGAAGGTGGAAAAGCTAAAGTATTCACTATCAAAGAAGATGGTGTAGGTCTACCTGCTGAAAATCCAAACTTAAGCAGTGACATCAACAACAAAATTAAAGAAGTTGTAGAATCACTTAAAACTGGTAAAGCAACTGTAGCTCCTGAAGCAGATAAAGTAACAGATAAAGCAAATATCGAAGGTGAACTATAATTTTAAAATTATAATTCAAAAAGAGGTCTAGTTTTTTACTAGACCTTTTTTTTATGAAAAAATTTTTAAAGAAAGAGCATAATTCTGCAAACGTAATTATTATTTTTCGAAAGGTGAATAATTAGAAAAATCTTCTACAATATTAAGTTTTGAAAAACAATGAAAATAATCATGAAAATTCAATGATGTTATGCAGTTTTTATAGTTTTAATTTTTATATTTATAAAATTGAAAAATAATATAAAAATTAATTAACAGAATCGCACTAAAATGCTATACTAGATTGCAAAAATATATTATAATAGATAAGTAACAATATACAAAAGAGAGGTAAATATATGTACGCTATAGAAATGCTAAACATAACTAAAAAGTTTGGTGACTTCTACGCAAATAAAGACATTACTATTCAGGTAAAAAAGAACGAAGTTCATGCATTGCTTGGGGAAAATGGTGCTGGTAAATCTACGTTGATGTCAGTTCTTTTTGGTATGTACCATCAAGAAGAGGGTGTCATTAAATTAGATGGGAAAGAAGTTGATATTAAAGATCCTAAACACGCTAATCAACTTGGGATCGGTATGGTTCACCAACACTTTAAACTAATTAAAAACTTCACTGTTGCTGAGAACATCATCTTAGGAATGGAAGAAGTAAAAGGCGGAAAAATTGATTTAGATTCTGCTGCTAAAAAAATTACAGAACTATCTAAAAAATATGGATTAGAAGTTGACCCGAAAGCTTTAGTAGGTGACATCACAGTTGGGATGCAACAAAGGGTAGAAATTCTAAAAATGTTATATAGAGATGCTAATATCCTTATTTTCGACGAACCTACTGCGGTATTAACTCCTGCTGAAATTAAAGAATTTTTAGCAATTCTTAAAAACCTTCAAGCAGAAGGAAAAACTATCTTACTAATCACTCACAAACTTAATGAGATTATGGCAGTAGCCGATCGTTGTAGTATTATTCGTCGTGGTGAATACTTCGGAACTGTAGAAGTAGCAGACACAACAAAAGAAAAACTTGCTAGTCTTATGATTGGTAAAGATCTAGAAATTATCAAATATGAACGCTCTAGAGAAGGTAAGAAAAAAATATTAGAAGTATCTGGTCTTTATGCAGATACTGAAGAGAAAAAAGATATACTTTCTGACTTCAACTTAGATGTTCGCGAAAGAGAAATCCTTGGTATTGCTGGGGTAGACGGTAACGGTCAACAACAATTTGTTGAAGTGCTAAATGCTCTATTAAAAGAAACTAAAGGAAAAATTGTCTTTGATGGAAAAGACCTTGCTGGAGTTCCAACAGCTAAACGTAAAGAATTAGGTCTTGAAATTATTGCAGAAGACAGACACAAAGATGGATTAGTTCTTGATTTCAGTGTTGAAGAAAACTCAGTATTAGAAAACTACTATACAGAAAAATTCTCTTCACGTGGATTCTTGAAAAAACCAGCAATCTCTAAATTTGCTAAAGAGCTTTGTGAAAAATATGATGTGCGTAAAGCTGGTGATGAAAAAATTTCTGCTCGTAGTATGAGTGGTGGTAACCAACAAAAACTTATTATTGGACGTGCATTAGAGTTAGATCCAAAATTATTAGTGACAACACAACCTACACGTGGACTTGATGTTGGTGCGATAAATGGTATTCATAAAATGTTAATTAATTACCGTGATAAAGGTAATGGAGTATTATTAATTTCATACGATTTAGATGAAATTCTAACATTATCAGACAGAATAGCTGTTATTCACAATGGTAATATTATTGATGTCGTAGACAATGATGAAAATGTAACTAAAGAACAACTAGGTCTTCTAATGGCCGGGGTTAAGAAGTAGAGAGGAGAGCGTATGTTAAAAAAAGTTTTAACTAATGCGGTGCTACCAATATTAGCTTCGTTTATTATAGGAGCAATTCTTATTTCGGCAATTGGAGCGTCGCCAGAAGATGTTTTAAGTGTTATTGGAGACATTTTTTCTGATTCAAATAGTATAGCAGAAATTTTTGTATCGACAATTCCACTTATTTGTACAGGTTTATCAGTAGCCTTTGCATTTAGAACAGGGCTATTCAACATTGGAGCAGAAGGACAATTTATTATGGGTGGTCTTTTTGCAGGTCTTGTTGCTATTAAAATGGAAGGTATGAATTTTTACTTAGTATTAATTTGTTCAATCCTAGCAGGTATTATTGTAGGTGGTATTTGGGCTGGTATCGCTGGTTATTTAAAAGCTAGATTTAATATCAGTGAAGTAGTTGTAACAATTATGTTAAACTATACAGCATTATACTTCGTACAATTCGCTGTTCCTAAATTTATTAAAGGAACAAATGATATTATTTCTAAACCAATCGTTGCAGAAGATGGTACTGGATATTTACAAAATAGCCTTATCGAGGGAATCTTCAGTAACCACCGTTTAGGTACGGATTTATTTTTCGCAATTTTTGGAGTAATTATTTTCTATATCGTTATGGAAAAAACAGTATTTGGTTACGAACTTCGTTCAGTAGGTTATAATGCAAATGCATCTAAATTCGTTGGTATGAAAGTTAATAGAAACACAATCTTATCTATGGCTATTTCTGGTGCTTTTGCAGGTCTAGGTGGAGCTCTTTACAACATGGGGCCAGTTGGACAAGTAGTAGCAGGTTCTACATTCCAAGGATATGGATACATGGGTATCGCCGTAGCGCTTATTGGTGCTAACACAGCTCTAGGTTCATTATTAGGAGCATTACTATTTGGATTCTTAGGTGTATTAACACCTCAATTATCATTTGTTGGTATTCCAAAAGATATCGCAAATATTTTAATCGGATTAATCGTTCTATTTGTAGCTGCTAAATCTATTTTTGATTTCAAATTCTCTAAAAAAGCAGCAAGCAGTAAAAAGAAAGGAGATAAATAGATGGATACAATATTATCACTATTAGACTCAATGTTGCAATATACAGTACCTATACTTATCGCAGCAATAGGTGGTTTCTATTCTGAAAAGAGTGGGGTTGTAAATATTGCACTTGATGGTTTCGTAATTTTCGGTTCATTTGTTGCTTCTTTCATAGCATTAAGCGCATTTGGAGGGTCACCTACATTTGGTGAATTAGTTCTTTGTTTATTAGCGGCAACAGCGTGTGGAGGGATTCTTTCATTAATTCACGCATTTATCAGTATTAACTTAAAAGCTGACCAAGTTATCTCAGGTACAGCGATTAACTTAATCACACCAGCTATCGCTTTATTCTTAGTAAACCACTTTAACGGAACTTATGAATTATTATTAGCTAGTGGATTCCCAAGATATACAATACTTGGTAATTTCACAGTTTACCCAACAATCATTATAGCTATTATCCTAGTTTGTGTTACTTACTACGTTATCTATAAACGTCCATTTGGATTAAGATTACGTTCTGTAGGGGAAAACCCACAAGCCAGTGACTCATTAGGATTAAACGTATTTAAATATCGTTACATTGGGGTATTCATCTCAGGATGTTTAGCAGGTTTAGCAGGAGCAATCATCGCTACTACATTCAGCCAAGGGTTTAACGCAGCAATCACAGTATACGGATTCGGATACTTAGCATTAGCAGCACTTATCTTTGGTAAGTATAACCCAATTACAATTACTTTAGCATCACTGTTCTTCGGTGGAACAAAAGTATTTGCTGAAAAAGTATCTATCTTAGCACCAGACCTACCAATTCCGGTATCATTCTGGAACATGTTCCCATTCGTAGCAACAATTATTGCGCTTATCGTATTTTCTAAGAAAACTTCTACACCAGAAGCTCTTGGTGTACCATACGATAAAGGTATGAGATAATTTTAAAAGCCTAAGAAAAATAGACTCTAAAACTAAAGGTTTTAGAGTCTATTTTTGTATCCAAATATGGTATAATAAAGGGAACTAATATATGGAGGTCAGAAATATGAACAAGAAACTATTAGCTTTGCTTGCAGCTGGTGCCTTAATAATAACTGGTTGTGCAACAAAAGGAAATGTAAAAAACAAAGAAGATGACAATAAAAAAACAGAACAATCAAATAACTCTTCAGAAGAGAAAAAGGAAGAAGATAATAATACAAATAAAGAACAAAGTTCTACAGAAACTACAGAAAATAAAGATAACAGTGAAAACAATGGTAATAACGGAAATAATAACAATGATAACAACAGCGTAAATAGTGAAAGTAAAAAAAATAATAATAATACGCAAACAGTAAAAACAGGTAATCATGATTTTGCTTCAGCAAAAAAATTAGTAGATATAGTAGGTGTTTCAGGTAATGACGTATCGAGACTATCATCTCAAACAAACTTACTTCACTGGCTTACTCAATCGAAAATAAAAACAACAAAAGCTGCAAATGGAGAAACATTATTTACAGTATCTAGTGCTGATTACTTAGATGCTATCAATGCAGTTTCTTCGAAAACATATACTAAAGAAGAAGCAATTAACTTACTAAAAGGATCACACTTTAGTGAAAAAGAAGGAAGCTCAACAAAATCTAATGCAGTACCTAAGGAAGATGAGGCCTATTATTATAAAGGTAATAATGTTATTGCATTTACTACAAGAATAATGGGTAATAATCATCCGCAAGAAGTTGAGTCACAAGATAAATGGGTAGTTGAAGGTGATAAAATTAAGATCAATGTAGTAGATAAAATGACAAAAACAAAAATTTCAACAATCACACTGAAAATTAATAATAAACAGTACGCTGGTGGAAATGTAAAATCTAAATACTATGTAGAAAGTATTAAAAGTAACTAATAATAAGTAAAAGACAGGAGAATTTTTTTCCTGTCTTTTTTGTTAACTTTAATAAATTATAAATTTGATACTTTTTTATATTTGCTTGTATCAGGTAGTTTTCTATCAAAACACCAACTTTTTATAATCTCTCTTAATTGTTTCTTGTTTTGAATAACTGTTCGATAAACATTTTTATCATTCTTCATTTCAAGAGCATAACCACTTAATTCTGCTGTTTTATCCTTATTAAATAATCGAGAAAAGAAGCTAGGTTCTTTATAGATTGGGGCACATTGAAGAAAACTATTGTCTTTTCCGTTAATATCAAACCATAGTGATAGATATGCTGACTTTCTCTCTGGATTATCAAGGGTATAAATAGAATTTTCTATTTCGTCCCAAGTACATGGAGTAATATTGGTACTCTCTGTTTTATATTTTAAAATTTCGATATCTGAACCAATAATATTATCAATATTATTGAAGTCATATATACCGATATTATACTCATCAAATATATCTAAAAGAAAATCAAATGCATCGTCTATAACATTATAAGAAAGCGAACATATAGCACCATGTTTTCCTAAAGTATAATCAGTTAGATAATCTTCAATATCTTCGGATGAAAAAGCAATTTCATCAGGAAATGCATATTCACCATTCATAGGAGGGAACTGTTTAAACATTTCTTTAGCCCAAGCAGTTATAACTGGTGAGCATCCTTCAAGTGAATTATAGTCTTTGTCCTCTTCGTATCGAGAAAACTCTTCTAGATAGCTTAGGACATCTAGAGAAGTTTTTATCTCTTCTCTTTTTTCAAAAATAAATAAATCTAAACTCATTAACTATTACTCCTGTTTCTTATTTTCTAGGTTTATTATACCATTTATCACTTGTATTTAATAGATAGTATAGCGTTGAAAGAGAGCGTATTTATAATTAATAAATATCCTTTAAAAAATACAGAGAAATTATAGATATATGTTATTAACAATAAATTATTAAATATTTTTTCAGGTGTTAAAATTACTTTACTATTATATTTTTGATAAAAAAACTAGAATATAGGGGATAAAGAGGATTTCTTTTGACAAATTAGGGATAATTGATATATAATATTAAAGCAATTATTATGCTAAAAAATATTAGGAGGAAAAGTATATTATGAATAAATTGCAAAAAACTTTAACTGTTGCATTAACAGCTTTAGCTTTAACTGCAACTTCACAAGCACCGTTTGCGGCAGCAGCGGATGTAAATAATGGAGCAACTTCAAATCAAAAAGCTAGCGGAGATGAGCTTGTTGATCCAATAACTTTAGTTGTTAGTTACACTGTAGAAACAAGTGCTGGGGTAGAAATATCTCCAAAACAAAGAATAAAAGTACCACGTCCAGATTTAAGTACACCGCTTAGTTATTTTAAAGATTATTTACCAGAAGTAAAAAAAGAAATTAACTATAACGGTAAAACTTATCAATTAATTAAAGAAGATGGTATTTCTATTCAAGCATCTATACATCCAATGGAAGCATATATGAGATACTACTATGCTGAGAAAAAACCAGCTGTGAAATCAGAAAAACCATTACGTGTTCCAGCAGGAAACAATGGTGCAAAAACTCGTGTACCAGTTGCTAAAAAACAACAACCAAAACAAGAGGTTAAAAAATACAGACTTCCAGCAGGAAATAACGGAGTAAAAACTCGTAAACCAGTTGTTAAAAAACAACAACCTCAACAACCTCAACAGCCAGAAGTAATCAAAGATGTAGATTACCTATAAAATAAAATCCCGCTCTATTAAGAGTGGGATTTTTGTATTAAAAATATTTGAAATATATATAATTAATTTTTAATCTCCAAAAAGCTATCTGATGATGAATAGTAAACAAAAAATATTAGCTCCGCTATTAAAATCATATTGATTTTTAAAGGAGGTAGATTATTATTTATAGATATAAAAATAATCATTAGTGTTGCAAATATAATAGATGTATAGTTGATTAGTTTATTATTTGTTTTATATTTGCAGTTTAATATTCCTGTAGCCAAAATATAAATACTGGCTAAAGCCACTCCTAGTAAAGTGTAATTATATAATAGATAGCTTAATGTTGCAGTGAGAATAAAAGTAGAAATCATACTTGTTTTTTTAGTTATTAATATTTTCTTCATAAACTGTTGTCTCCTTTATATTATTTTTGATTTCATAATATATCTCAACAATAGATAATTTAGCATATTCTATCAAATAAATCAACTAAAAAATACAATAAAGTTTCGAAATATTGATAAAATATTTTAGTGAAGAAAAAGCTGTAATACAATGAAAATAAAGATATTTTTGCAATGGTTTTTCAGAAAATAATAAAATTATATTGTAAATTTAAGTTATATATATAATGCTTTGATAATTACTAAATTTATTGTGGAGAAGGGGACGAAAAAAACACATAACTTACAAGGTAATGTTAGGTTATGTGTTTTTCAATTAATATAGTTTTATACTAGATTTGAAATATAAATTATTATTACCAAAAGTAGTTTTATATTCTTGTGTACTTGGTAAGGTTTGAGCACCTTCTCTACCTTTTTTAATTAGCCATTCTAAGCAAGCTTTAATTTCGGCGTTACTAGCATTAAATCCAACATAATTAGTTGCGATAGTTTGATAAGCATTAGTTTGTCTGAATTCTTTATAGGTTGTTGAATCAGTTACACTACCACTAAATACATATGAAGAACCAGCTAGTTTTATATTGCTATATATTCAGTTTATTAATATTTAATAGTATAATATATATCAAAAAATGTATTTAAAATCGATTAGCTATGTTTCTGTATGTAAAATAATAAAGGTTATACTCACGTGACTATTTATCTATAAGAAACTTTTGATTCTTCAATTTTTATATTTTTGTTACAATAATATATATAAGGTGCAACAAAATCAATATTAATTGCTTTTGGGCCTAGTATTACTTTTGAATATTTTAGCTTAGCATATTTAAAGTAGGAATATAAAAAAGGAAAATTATATTTAATGTTAGTTTCTATTGATATAGTTGGTGGTTGAAAATATTCGTTATCTTTTTCTTTAGCTAAAGTATCCTTTATATTATTCTCAGTATTCATAAGGAATCTATATTCATTTTCGTAACTATAACTTTCTTCTTTAAATAAAAAACTTATATTATTTAAAACAGGTATATTTATTTTTTTATAATTTAATTTACTGAGTTTAGTGAGTTGTTCTTCTAAATCCTTAATTTGACTATCTGATAAGTTTCTATTTTTTATTTTAATTTTATCATTTTCAACATTTACATACGCTATTTTAAATATTTTCATATAAGATGATTGTATAATATTTTTTAAGTATTCTGAATGGTAAATTAACATTACTCCTGAAGCATCGTCTCCATACTGTTTCCACATTGGCAAAGTATCAATGTTAGTTGTTGCAGATGCTGAGAACCAATATGTAAAAGTTTTCTTGTTTTTTTGTAGAATATTTAAATAGTTTAGTAATACCTGACCTTCAGAAGGATCGTTTTGTTGTTGACAGTTAGATAGTCGTAAATAAGGTGATTGTTTCTCATCTTCTTGATTAGTTATTAGATGGGGTATTGTTCCCAAAGAAGTATAGTGCCCTAGTTCAATTTTTTCTAAATCTTGTTCTTTTATCTCAAGAGTTTTTTGGATTTTTTCTATTATTGTATAAAATTCTTTTTTTGTTGACAATAATAAATCTACTTTTTTTACAAGGTTAGTATTTTCACTATGTGCCTCCTTAATTTTTTCCAATAGCTGTTTCCCTTGCTTCCTTTTAGAATCATCATATTTTTTTATTATCATGTATATTAAATTAGCATTGGTTACATTTAAATAAATCTTATGGGATAATAAATCATCATAAAATTCCATTCTATCTTTTTCATTATTACATTTTGTTAAAAGAGAATATGCTAATGATTCATTATGAAGAATGTTGTTTAGTATAGTAAAAGCTAATATTATTGAATCGCACATTGATGCTGAAAGGAAAGTACGTGTGTCAGGTTGTTTTAATACTTTTGTGAATTTTTTATTATTCCTTATGGTAGTAAGCTCATTAATTTTTATTAGAAATTCCTCTATTTCTTCCTTCTTAAATAAATTTGAAAGTTGTTCATATAAACTGGGACTTGCAAGTGAACAATAATTACTAAATATATTTTTTTTTAAGTTCTTATTTAGTAACCCATCTTTCTCAAGAAGGTCATAAGTATGTACTATTTTTGTATTATGTACTTTACCCTTTAGTTTATATATATATATATATATCTTTAAGTATATGTTCTTGGTTATTATTGTCAATATATACAGTTGAAAATGTATATTGATAATTTGAATTTTTTTTAGAAGTAAATTCTTTTTTGAATAGAAAAACAATATTTTTGTAATTTTTAAAAATTTTTTCTTTTTTAACCTCATCATATTTTTTAGACTTGATAATTATTTTCATAGTAGTTTTCTCACTTTCTTCCCCTTATTAAAAATGTAGTAAGGAGTATAAAATCTATATAGTATTTTTACTAAACTCTTTTATATAAATGTGTTTAGTATCTTATTTATTTGAGACTACCATTTATATTAATGGTAGGTTTTATTAAAATTTTTACGGTGATTGTTCTAATTAAAAGAATTTCTAATATTATATAACCTATTTCATATTTCTTTTAGTACTTTGTTATTGTAGTTGCTATAGTTAGTTTCAAAGTTGTTTCTTAGAAATACCACTGTATTATTGCTAGGGAAAATTAGAATATTAACTTCTTTCATTAATTAATTTATATTTTTCAAATTATTGAATGTATAATTTGAATTAATGAATTAATTTCATAAATTACTCTGTTAACAATAGTAATTTAAATTTATTAAATATAATACAATTAGTGTATAACCTTCGATCTAGTTATACCAAACAGAATGATTAATAAATTTGAAATATTTATTTGTTTATAGAATAAAATAATTACTTTTTAAAATTAAATAATAAACCTAATATAAAAACCATAATAGTCCATAATAGTGTTAGTTTTGTAGGATCTAGTTGTTTCCTTTTATCTTCTTTAGAAGTAATAGTCCATTCATATAATTTAGTAAATACATTAATACTCGATGTTATTATTAAATAGTTTAAACACAGAGAACCTATATATATTGAAATTAACTGGTGAAAAATACTCACCTCTTTTAATAATAATAAGTAGGAGATAATTGATATTACCGCAAAAAGTACTATGTGAACATCTTTTTTTATAAACTTGGTTAGTATATGAAGAGTAGCGATAAATACTACGATAGTTAAAATAAGTATAAAATAAAGAAAGTAATCGATTTTGGTTTCTATTAATTTAGTAGAAGATGTAGCAAAAAAACGATAAACGGAATATTTGCTATATAACTTGAATAAAGAAATAGTAGTGAAAAATGATAGGAAAATATTAGAATAAGATATTAATGCGCTAGATAGCACTCTTTTATTTATTTTCTCAGACATATTAATTTCTTTAGTTGGTTTGATATTTTTCTCTAAAACATCTTTCAAAAAAATTTTAAAAGATACTAAATTTACATATATTAAAATTGATTTGAAACGTTCATATTGATTAATTGGAGTATTTTCAGAAGTAGTGTTATTTGAATAATAAAATTTCAAATAATGGTAATGTACTGTAACCAAAAATCCCGCCAATAGTATTAATCCTATAAATACTTCTTGAGAAAAATTATTTCTGGCAGTAGAATTATTAGTTTTTTCAAATATTTTTCCAGTTGATGAGATTCTTATTTTATTTTTATCTATAGGTTCTACTTTGTTATTCTCGATAAAATCTGATAATTTTTTTACTTCTTTATTATTATCTATAATATAAAAAATGGTTTTAGTTTTATTGGTTTCATTGGGGTCATTGAAAGTTATTTTGTGAGTATTATAATGTCCATTTAGACTGTTTAATTTGTAATTTGTATCATATACTTTATAATTAATAATTTCTATTTCTTTTGAATCAGGATATTCGTACTCTTTTAGAACATTTTTAACTTTATCGATTTCACTTTTATCCCATTGGTCCTCTAAAGTATATAAACAAATAACACTTATAAGTAAAGAAATTACAAGTAATACTTTTGTTATTGTAAGTTTTTTCATAAAGCCCTCCTTTTTTCCTATATGTATAAATATTATAACAAAAAATTCTTGTGTTTACAAAGGGTGCTCAGGTATAAATTAAAAGAAGAGTCAAAGTATTTATTAATGGATTTTCAAGAATTATACATTAGAAATAGTATTGAACTATTAAGAAAACTAGAGGTATAAAATTTTATATCTATAATATATAAAAGACATTATTTCAAGTGATAATTTAGTCGTTATAACAAAAAATTAAAAATAATAATATATACCTCTTTCTATGAAATATCCCCAAAAAAATTCCAGCAAATAAAAAAGTATCTAAACAAAAATTAGTTAAAAGATAATTATTTATTATAAATTTAGAAAACTCCAATAAGTGCTAATTTATTCTTATTGGAGTTTTTTTATTTTCAATTATTGGTTGCAAAATAGTTGCAACTATAAGAAAAAACCTTAAAAATATAAGGGTTTTATATATATTACTATGTTAGCAGTTAGAACTAATAATCTTTCCCTCGCATTGCTTGTTAAGATTAAAGTTCTTGCTGCATACGCTGTATCTAGGAATTATGTCGTCATTATACTCCTAATAATTCTAAGTTACACAGTTTATTCTCATTCAATAGAGGAAGAATCTATCCTGAGTAGTTGATATCATAGGGAGTGTCTACTTTATTTTTTATATCGGCAGGGTATAAATTTGTATATATTCTGTATTTAGTTTTCAAAAGTAAACTATATCAAGTTTCTTGGTGAATATACTAGCTTCTACTTTTATTTATCGAGCTTTTAGATACTAAAATATTTTTTAATAAATAAAACATTTTTGACGTATTACTCTCCAAGATATTTAATATATATTTGACATGGATTCCATTCGTCCCATAAGGTAGGAAAACATTCTAATTCTTTATATCCCATTGCGATATAGAATTCATTAGTAATATCATATTCTTTGTAGTGTCCCATTTTTACAGTTTTTACCTGTGAGTAGGAATATCCAAGATTTTTTGCTATATTTTCGAATTCTGTATTTAGTTTTGTTCCAATTCCCATTCTATGAAATTTTTTCTTTATACCCATTACAAAAATATCTGCAGTATCCTTACTTGTTGCGTTTAATACGATAAAACCTGCAACTTCATTATCTGCATAGCAAGCCAAAAATGGTTTATCTTGTGAATCTTTAATATAATTTTCTGTACTTTCAGGTAAACCAAACCATTCAGGAAGGTCATAAAGTACTTCTTTTGATATTTGTTCTTTTTCTTTTTTATCTATTATTTCTTTAATTACTGTATTCATATTATCTTCTTCTCAAATCATTAAGTATATATTGTTTTTTTGTTTAATTATATCATAAATTATAAGTATCACACTAAAAAATTAAAAAACTACAAGGAAAGAAATTAAATTCAATCTTGTAGTTTTTTATTTAAGAATATTTGTTATTGAGTATATTATTCTTCACTATCTTTTGTTATAGTATCTTCGCTATGTTCATCTTTTGGCTTTATTTTGCTAAATAGTAAACCTAACATTAAACCTAAGAATGGTCCAATAGCAATACCGACTTTAATATTTCCAATTATACTTCCAATAATAAGGCCTACAAGAGGTCCGAATATAAATACAAAAAGCGCAAAGTTAGTAGTTTGTTTTTTCATTATTTCACTCCAATGTATATTATTTTTCTATCAATAGCATATCTTCACAGAGAACCCATCCATTAAATCCGTATGAAGCATAAATTTTATAGTACTTCAAATGCTTATTGATAATATATTTTTTAAATTCTTCTGGCTCGCTATAATTGTTATTTTCTAATATATACTCTGCATTTTCCAAAAAGAAATTTTTAATATCTTCTTCAACTATATCTAAAATAACACTACCTTTTATTTCATCATAAAATTTATATATAAACATATTATTAAACTCTAATATTATATTACTATTGAAGTTTAGTTGTATTGAGCTTGTTTTAAAGTTAACTACATAATTTAATAATTCTCTGTCATGCAACATTTTATGTTTCTTCCTTATCTTATTTTATGCTTCAAGTAAAGTAGAAGCATTGTTTTTAATTGTACCAGAATACTAAGTCATCTTAATTAGTATATCACCAAGAGGTGAATATTTCAAAATTATATATTATTTACATTGTAAATTTTATCCTTTAATACGGAAGAGGGAAATAGACTTACCTCTTAAAGATATAATTTCAACTATAATAAAAACCCTTAAAAATTAAGGGTTTTATATATCTTACTATATTAGCAGTTAGAACTAATAATCTTTTCCTCGCGTTGCTCGTTAAGATTAAAGTTCTTGTTGCATACGCTGTATCTAAGAATTATGTCGTCGTTATACTCCTAATAATTCTAAGTTACACCGCATTATTCCCTATAAATGGTATAACGAACAATTACCTTATAAAGGAAAAGCATCCGGAGAATATATTTATCAAAGAGGGCGTCTTGTTGCTGATGGATTTAGAAACTATGTTGAATCTAAAGATGTATGTATAAAAATGGCATCTTTAGAAAACATAGTAATTTTGAGTAATTGGGTTACTAGGGGAAACCATGATGGTAAAAACCGTATCAATCATAGCTATATAAAAAATAATCTTATTAGAATATTAAATGACAATGATAATATTAAAATTTATTATGAAGTCAAACCAATATTTGAAAAAGATGAGGTTGTCCCTAGAGGATTGCATATACAAATTGAGATACACGGAGAAATAAGCGGTTGTTTAGGTAATCTACACACACTGAATATGTTTATACCTAATGTGGATGCTAGATTTAAAGTTAGATATAAAAGATAAGAATTAAATATTAAGATATAATATATTAAGAAAAGCACTCTTCTATATAAATAAGAAAAGTGCTTTTTAGTTTTAAGTAATTAACTTAATCTAACAATCTAACATAAATAGTGATAATATAATTTTTTATAATAGTCTTAGATTGACCTTGTTGAATTGATTGTTTATATTATTATATATTTTATTTTCTATACATAATACCTTTATTATCGCTACTGTTAAAGTGTTTTATCACTATTTTTTTGATAATTTTAATTTATATGTTATTGCAAGACCAAATAATGCAAGAATTGAACCCAGAAGTACTGAATTTGAAAAACTCTCACCAGTATTAGGTAATACTTCTTTACCTACGTCTTTCTGAGTTTCTGTAGTATTAGTATCCTTATTAATTTTTTCTGTTTTTGCAATTTCTTTTTTATCAATTAGTTTATCAGTTGGTTTATCAGCTAGTTTATCAGTTGGTTTGTCAGTTGGTTTATCAGTTGGTTTATCAGCTGGTTTATCAGTTGGTTTA
>NZ_KL370813.1:0-92060 GCF_000701685.1 Gemella sanguinis ATCC 700632 | reverse complement strand
TCAGTTGGTTTAGCAGTGTCTTCAGCTGGTTTATCAGTATCTGCTTTAGCCTCTGCTGCGATTGCAGCGTCTGAAGCTTGAACCACTTTGTTAGCAGCGTTTTGAGCTTCAGCTTTAGAAGTTATCCCGCCGTAATCAATTGTAGCTAATACTCTGTATCCATTTGTCGGAGCTGGCGCAACGTGTGTTTTATAAGAGTAATTGTCTAAGATCTTAGGTATTTCACCAAATGCGAAGTTTTCTGCTGATTCAAATGTTTTGAATGGATTTGTTACTGCTTCGTATTTTCCAACTGATTCGTTTCCAGATGTTTGAGTTACTGATGCAGCTTCAACGTTTGAAGTAGGTAATGCTGACGCAGTTCCAAAAGCAGATAATGCTAAAGTTGTTACTGCTAAAACTTTAATTGATTTTTTAGTCATAATATAGACCCTCCAAAGATTTAATTTTATTGAAATAATGATCTTGTCCCAAAAATTAGACTTTATTGGACGAAGCTGGTATAATGTTTATTGAGAAAATAAATAGGGAAATCTTAGGTTTTTTTATTTATTTTCTTTAAAATTAATAATCTATTATTAACTTTAATTTTGTCCTAATAAGTCTACAATTCTTGACAAAATTAAAATTTTTTTGACCAATTATGAAATGTACTTTTTGAAACGCCCAAAATTTTAGCTCCTTCACGAATAGTTAACTCTTTTTTTCTATATTTCTCTAAAATTAAATGAAGATTTTTAGGCTTCTGTAGCTCAGGTCTTCCAAATTTTATACCTTTCTTTCTTGCAACACGAATTCCTTCCATTTGACGCTGCTTAGTTTGCTCTCTTTCGACTTGTGATACATAAGATAAAATTTGCAAAACTAAATCTGAAATTAATTTAGCTGTAATAGTATCCCTACTATTTTTAGTATTCAATAAAGGAAAATCTAACACTGTTATATTAACATTTTTCTTTTTTGTTAATATCCTCCATTGCTCTAATATCTCATCATAATTTCTACCCAACCTATCAATAGATTTAATTACCAACTCATCCCCTGACTTCAACACGTTCAAAAGATTTCGATATTCAACTCTATTAAAATCTTTTCCCGAAACTCTGTCGATAAAAATTCTCTCTGCAGTTATATTTTCCATAAAGAGAACTATCAACTGCCTTTCAATACTTTGCTCTTTTGTTGATACCCGTACATAACCATAACGCATAAAATTATTACCTACCTTTTATTTTTTTCTATAAAATAGAGGAATAAGTTTCCTTTTATATATAGTGTATTCTATTTTTTTGTATCAATCAATTCTGTTTGTATTGGCTAAAATATTAGTAATTTTACTATTTTTGAATTTTGGATATAATAATTAAAAATGTATTAAATATTATTTTTTGTATAAAATTTTTGATTATAATTTGTATTACTATTTTATTATGTCGCATAAATGATATTTATATAAATTAATGAACTATATTTTATATAAAGAAAACCTACAAGAAAAAAATTAAATTCTTACTTGTAGGTTTAACTCTTAATTTATTTTGGAGACACTTTGGAGACAATCCAAAGTGTTTTATGTTGTTTTAAGTCTATATATAACTTTAAAGATACTGTTAAATAAGGTTTCTTGGTTTAAGTCGCTTTTTTGGTTGCAAAATGGTTGCAACTATAAGAAAAACCCTTAAAAAAATAAGGGTTTTATATATCTTACTATGTTAGCAGTTAGAACTAATAATCTTTTTCTCGCGTTGCTCGTTAAGATTAAAGTTCTTGTTGCATACGCTGTATCTAAGAATTATGTCGTCGTTATACTCCTAATAATTCTAAGTTACACCGCATTATTCCCACTCAATCGTTGCTGGTGGTTTACTTGTAATGTCATACACTACGCGGTTAACGTGAGCTACTTCGTTTACGATACGTGCAGAGATTTCTTCTAACGCTTCGAAAGGAAGGTGAGCCCAGCTCGCAGTCATACCGTCGATACTTGTTACGGCACGAACAGCTACAGTGTAGTCGTATGTTCTAACATCTCCCATAACTCCAACTGAACGGATATCTGGAAGACATGTGAAGTATTGCCATACTTCTCCTTCTAGTCCACGTTTAGCGATAACATCACGTAAGATGAAGTCACTATCACGAACGATTTGTAATTTTTCTTCTGTTACTTCTCCAAGAACACGGATACCTAATCCTGGTCCTGGGAATGGTTGGCGCCAAACAATCTCACGAGGTAATCCAAGTGCTTCTCCTAATGCGCGTACTTCATCTTTGAATAAAGTGTTAAGTGGCTCGATTAGAGAGAAACGCATATCTTCTGGTAATCCACCTACATTGTGGTGAGATTTGATTGTTTGAGCATTTTTAGTTCCAGATTCGATAACGTCAGTATAAAGTGTACCTTGAGCTAAGAATGGTACATCGTGTAATTTAGCACATTCTTCATCAAACACATATACGAACTCATTTCCGATAATTTTACGTTTTTGTTCAGGATCGCTAACTCCTTTTAGTTTACCAAGGAATCTATCTTTAGCGTCGATTTTGATAAGATTCATATTGAATCCACCTTCGATTTCTTTACTGAATGTTTTCATAACACCTTCAGCTTCACCTTTACGAAGTAAACCGTGATCTATAAACATACAGATTAGTTGATCTCCGATAGCTTTGTCTAATAATGCAGCTACTACAGAAGAATCAACTCCTCCTGATAGGGCACATAGAACTTTTTGATCTCCAACTTCTGCACGAATTTCTTCAATTTTTTCATCAATAAAGTTTTGGATAGTCCAGTTATCAGTACATTTACATACGTTTCTAATAAAGTTTTTAAGTAAGTCGTATCCAAATTCTGAGTGACGAACTTCTGGGTGGAATTGGAAGCAGTAGAAGTCTTTTTCTACATTTTCTGCAGCAGCGATAGGACAGTTATCACTAGTTGCTACTACTTTGAATCCTTCAGCAAGTTCAACAACTTTGTCAGAGTGACTCATTAATACTTGTTGAGTAGCAGGAGTACCTTCAAATAATCTAGCTCCTGGAGTTACATCAATATTATGAGCACCGTATTCTCTACTTGTCGCAGATTCAACTTTTCCTCCTAATTTATGTTGCATAAGTTGCATTCCGTAACAGATACCTAGTACTGGAATACCTAAGTTAAAGATTTCATCATCGATTGTAAGTGAATTTTCTTCATAAACAGAGTTTGGTCCTCCTGAAAGAATAATCCCTTTTGGATTCATTTTTTTAATCTCATCAATAGAAATCTCGTTATCATGTAGTTCAGAGTAAACACCAAGCTCACGCACACGACGTGTAATAAGTTGGTTGTACTGACTACCAAAATCAAGAACTAGTATAAATTCGTGTTTCACAGTTATCCTCCTAAAATTTACTTATAAATATACTCTATTATATCAAGGAATATCCTATAAGTAAAACTATATTTTCCATGTGATAGAATATTTTCTTAATACTCTATTTTTTTCTTAAAAATTATAAATGAAAATGTATAAACTATAAAGAAAAGTATATTTTATCTAATTAATCGAAATAGATGATATAATAAAGTAGTAATTAGTTAAGGAGGTATAGTAATGAGCAGAGCTTATATAGGTACATATACAAAAAAAGATAGCCAAGGAATATACAAAGTAGAATTATCAGAAGAAGGGAAAGTTAGTAGTGTTGAGGCGGTTGCTAAAGTTGATAATCCAACATATCTAGCATTCTCAAATAATAATAAGTCTTTATATAGTGTTTCGAAAATAGAAGATAAAGGTGCGGTGTCAAGTTTTAAAGTAAAAGAAGATGGTAACTTAGAACTATTAACATCGGTCGGTAAAGAGGGTAATCCACCATGTTGTGTAGAAGTAAGTAAAGATAACAAATATCTTTTATCAGCAAATTATCACACAGGAACTGTAGATAGTTATTCTATATTACAAAATGGTGAGTTAGGTGAATTATTATCTACAGATACCCATGAAGGTAGCGGAGTTCATCCTCGTCAAGAAAAACCACATGTTCATTTTTCAGGTTTTACACCAGACGGAGAATACGTGTTTACATGTGATTTAGGTACGGACGATATTACAACTTATAAACTAAATGAGGGTATACTGACAAAAGTCGAAAACTTTAAAGCAAAAGCAGGTAGTGGGGTTCGTCATATAGTGTTTGCTAGCGATAGTAAAAAAGCTTTTGTAATGACTGAATTAACTAGTGAAGTAATTTCTTTTGATTATGATGGTAAAGGTAAATTATCTAATCCAAAATATCATCCAACATTACCAAGTGATTTTAATGGTGAAAATAAAGGTAGTGCAATAAAAATTTCTAATGACAATAAATTTATTTATGTGTCTAATAGAGGTCAAGATGCTATAGTTGTTTTTGAAGATAAGGGTGATTATTTAGAACAAATTCAAACAATAAGTACATTTGGAAAAGATCCACGCGATTTCAATCTAAATAAAGATAATACTTTAGCTATAGCTACTAATGAAACAAGTGGTACTATAACTGTTTATAAAGTAGATAAAACTACTGGGAAACTAGACTGTGTAGAAAAAGATGTTGTAGTTCCTGAAGCGGTTTGTGTACAGTTTGTTTAGAAATTGGTGATTTATGAAATTTTCAGAAAACACAAAAGAATATTTTCAAAAAGTTTTGACAGAGCAAAAAGTTTGGAGTAAAATATAGTTATATTACTGATAAGGGTAAAGAAAGAGGTATTTTATGTCTAAGAAAAAAGAAATAAAAACAAATGCTATGAGATTTCTAGATGATCATAATGTTGAGTATAATCACTTTGAGTTTGATGCTAGTAGTGATGCAGCAAAAACAGGGGTAGGAGTAGCAGACATTATAGGTAAAGATCATAATCAAGTGTTTAAAACAATTATGACTACTGATGGTAAAGGTACTTATGTAGTTGGTGTTTTAATGAGTGAAGATAGTATTAATTTCAAGAAATTAGCAAAAGCTGCGGGTGTAAAATCACTGTCTATGTTACCATTAAAAGATTTAACAAAAATCACTGGTTATGTTAAGGGTGGATGTTCTCCATTTGCAATGAAAAAATTATTCCCTACTTTTGTAGATGAGAAATGTAAAGATGTAGAAACAATTGTTGTATCAGCTGGGAAAGTTGGTCATCAAGTAGAAGTGAAACCAGAAGTATTAGAAGAACTTATTGGTGCACAAATAGTAGACATTACAGCATAATATATATGAATATAAATGAAAGGATCTAGAGAAATCTAGGTTCTTTTTATTGTTTTAAAATACTAAAAATTTTATGTAAACAGATACAATGCGATGGCTATCGCTATCGGCTTTAAAAGAGTATTTCTTTGTAAAGAAATGACAAAGGGATTGTAACGTAATTGAAATAGTTTAGATATTTTAATGAAATTTTTTTTTGTTATAATAGGAAATGTGAAGGAGGCGTACTATGTTATTTGATACACATGCGCATTTAAATGATGATGCTTATTTAGAAGATTTAGAAGATACTATAGCTCGCGCTAAAGAAGCGGGAGTAAAATTAATAAATATAGTAGGCTTTGATGATAAAAGTATAGAAAAAGCATTAGAAATTACATCTAAATATGACTTTTTATATTTAACAATTGGCTGGCATCCAGTAGAAGCGATTGATTTTACAGATGAAAAATACGAAATGATAAAACGAATTGCTCTTACTAATGATAAAGTGGTAGCTATTGGTGAAATTGGATTAGATTATCACTGGGATAAAAGTCCAAAAGATATTCAAAAAGAAGTATTTAGAAAACAGATTGCAATAGCTAAAGAAGTAGGAAAACCAGTTGTAATTCATACAAGAGATGCAATGGCAGACACTATTGAAATACTTAAAGAAGAAAAAGCTAGTGAAGTAGGTGGAATAATGCATAGTTTTTCTGGTTCGGTAGAAAGTATGAATATCATGCTTAAAGAGAACTTTCATATTTCATTAGGAGGTCCGGTAACATTTAAAAATGCTAAGACACCTAAAGAAGTAGCGAAAGCTTGTCCATTAGATAGACTTTTAATCGAAACAGATTGTCCATATTTAACGCCAACACCATATAGAGGAAAGCGAAATGAACCTGCTTATGTGCACTATGTAGCACAAGAAATAGCAGACTTAAAAGAAATGAGCTATGAACAGCTAACAGAGCAAACATTTAATAATGCTTGTAAATTGTTCAAAATAAAACAAAAGGAGAATGATTAATTTATATGAAATTCGGAAAAGTAATTACAGCAGCAGCGGCATCAGGAGTTTTATTATCAGGGGCATTTATGATAGCAGAAGAGTACACAGGTCATTCAGCATTCGCGGTAACTCTTTCTGATAATACAAAAGTAGACGTAAAAGCTAAAAAAGGAACAGTAAGAGAAATTCTTGCAGCTAACAATATCAGCTATAATGCTGATGATCGTGTTGAACCAGGATTAGACACAAAAGTAAATGGTGGAGAAGACATCCGTATTTACAAAGCTCGTGAAATCACAATCCAAGATGGTGAAACAACAACAGTTAGAAAAACAACTTACAAAAAAGTTGAAGACATTCTTAAAGAATTAAACATTACTGTAGGAGCAGAAGATAAAGTAACTCCTGGTCTTAAAACAGAAGTAGCAGAAGTTGACACTATTAAAATTGCTCGTGTTGGAAAAACAACTCAAACAGTAAAAGAAGCAATTAAATTTGAAACTAAAGAAGAAAAAGATGACACTAAATATGTAGATGAAGTAGTTACTAAAACTGAAGGTCAAGACGGTGAAAAAGAAGTTACTTACAGTGTAGTACACGAAGATGGAAAAGAAGTTTCTAAAGAAGTAGTTTCTGAAAAAGTTATTACTGAGCCAACAGCTAAAGTAGTAGTAGTTGGAACAAAACAACGTGAAGGAGCTCAACAAGCTGTTGCTTCAACATCTACTGAAACAGCAACTACAGGAGCAGGAACAATCTCTACTCCAGCAACTTCATATTCTAAAGCAGCATCAACAAATAGTTATGCAGCACAAAGTTCATACACACCGCAATATTCATACAGCCAATCTTCAGGTGGAGTAGTATTATCAAATGGTAACACTGCAGGAGCGGCAGGTACAGCGGCAGCTCAAGAAATGGCTCGTCGTACAGGTGTATCAGCTTCTACTTGGGAAAGAATCATCGCTCGTGAATCAAATGGTCAAGTATACGCAAGAAACGCATCAGGTGCAAGTGGATTATTCCAAACAATGCCTGGATGGGGATCAACTGCAACAGTTAAAGACCAAATCAACGCAGCAGTTAAAGCTTATAATGCACAAGGATTATCAGCTTGGGGTGTAAGAAGATAAGATAAATAATTAAGGTTTAAGAGTTATTCTTAAACCTTTTTTTCTATAATAATAGTGTATAAAAAGAGTTTTGTAGCAAATTAAAACTACAAAACTCTTTTATTGTTATAATTTTTTCTCTATTGCTTTATATATTACAAATGGTATAACGCAACAAATAACGATAGCTATTGAACTAGAGTAGAAGATATTTCCAATTCCTACTAATGGTGATACAATTCCACCTAAAAAGAATGGTAGAAAACCAAATAGTGCTGAGGCGCTACCTGCACGTTTACGCTCTAATCCCATGGCAAGTGCTGATCCTGCAGGAAGTATTAGTCCAAGTCCTAATAATAGTAGGAAAAATCCAACTTCAACAAGTAGAAATGGTAATGTTAAAGAAAGAACTATTGCAAGATAGATACTAACAACAAGCATTCCAGTTAGCCCAATTTTCATACTTTTCTTCTCATTAAATCTACCAGAAATTTTACTACCTAATACTATTGCGAATCCATTTAATCCAAAACATATACTATAACTAATAGCTGATAAATTATAGTATGTTTGTAAAATAAACGGAGATGCTGCTATATAGGCAAACATTGCAGCTAAAGCAAATCCTTGAATAAACACTAGAGCTGTAAAAAGTTTATTTTTTGAAACTAAAACTATAGAATGATATGTTTTAGTAATAGGTACATTTAGTCTCTTTTCTTCAGCTAGAGATTCGTGGAATTTTAGAGAGGCAATTATTATAATAATACCGATAAACGCAAGAGCTATAAATATTCCTCGCCAATCAGTAAATTCAAGAAGTAGACTACCTAGTACTGGTGAAAGAATTGGTGCAAGTCCATTTACTGCCATTAATAAGGCGAAAAATTGTGCCATTTCTTTACCTTTGTATAGGTCGGTTGACACAGCTCTTGATATTACTACAGCACCCGCAGATGAAATTCCTTGAATAAAACGTAGGATAATCATTGCGTATATATTAGGTAAAATAATTATAGCTACTGTACTAATTAAATAAACGATAAGACTGATTAATAATGGCTTTTTACGACCAAGTTTATCGCTAATAGGTCCAATAAGTAATTGTCCCAAAGCAAGTCCTACCATACTACCTGTAAGTGTAAGTTGAATAGTTGATGTACTCGCACTAAAGTAATTGCTCATTAGTGGTAGTGCGGGTAAATATAAATCTGTAACAAATGGCCCAAATGCTGATAAAGTTCCTAAAAACAGAACTAAAAATAATTTCGAGTTTCTTTTTATTGTCATGTAGTCTCCTTTCTCATTTTTATTGTATTAGTGATTATAACACAAATAAAAATTTCGTGTAAGAAAAAACGTTGTAAAATAATGAAAACTTAATTTAAAGAGAATAATAAGATGTAAAACTATTAATTAAAATATTTAGGTATGAAATTTTTAAATTAAAAAATTTATTTTTTTATTATTGATAGTCATAGAGCTGATACTGTTGCGGTTTATCTTTAAATATTTTTTTATATATTAATATTTAAAAATATAATGAATTATTTTAAATATTTATTGTTTTGGAAGCATATTCATGTTATAATATAGCTGTAAAATAAAATGAAAGGAAATATTTCAATATGAGCAAACAAAAAGACAAAACTCTTAAACACCCTGTCGGGCTGTGGCTTATCAATACAATGATGGCTATCCAAAGTTATGCATCTTATGCTACATCAGGATTTTTAATTTTATTCTATACTTATTCAGTAGAAAAAGGTGGATTAGGTTTAGATAAAACATTCGCAGGGGATGTTATGGCGTACCTAGGAACTATTGGATCGCTATTACCATTACTAGGAGCTTACCTAACAGATAAATACATCGGTATGCAACGTGCAATCCAATTTGGTATTTTATTCAACTCTATTGGTACTTTATTTACTGCATTTGCAAATGGTCGTTTTTATGTATTCTTAACAGGGGTTATTATTAACTCTATCGCAGGTGCTTTCTTCCGTGGTAACTTATCAGCAATGGTAGGTGAACTTTACGATGATAAACAAGTAACTATGAAAGACGCAGCATATAGTTTATTCTACATGTTCGTTAACATCGGTAGCTTACTTGGACCAATCATTGGTGGACTTATCTTCCAAGAATGGGGAGCTACAAAAAATGCAAATGGAGAGATTACTAGATATGGATTTACTCCAGCATTCTTAATGGTTGCTATCTGTTTATTCATCACATTCTTAATGTTTACATTTGGTAAAGATAAATTATTAGGTGATGCAGGAAGATACCCAGTAGGTAAAAACAAACACGAAACTGCTGAAGAAAATAAAGCAGACTTAAAACCATCTAAATACGATAAAGGTCGTACTTACGCTGCGGTTGTAATCTTCGCATTCTCTTGTATTTTCTGGTCAGCTTACTTCCAAACACAAACAACAGTTACTCTTATGACAGACGAACTAGTTGACTTAAACGTTTTAGGATTCCAAATGCCAATTACATGGTTAGTATCATTTAACGGATTCTTATGTATCGTTCTTGCACCATTGTTCGGATGGTACTGGATGAAACTTGCTGAGAAAAACAATGACTGGCGTGTTGCTACTAAGATGGGATGGGGTATGATTCTTACAGGTCTTGGATTCGTATGTTTCGTACTTGGTCTACGTTCATTAGGTGGAGTACTTGATGGTTCAATAAGAATGAGCATCTGGTACGTATTAGCTGGATACTTCGTATTAACTGTTGGGGAATTACTTGTTTCTCCAATCGGTATGGCATTATTCAGTAAATTACTACCTAAAAAATATGCAGCTATGTCTATGGCGATTTGGTACTTCACATATGTAGTTTCAGCTTGGATCAGTGGTAAAACTGTTGGATGGACTGAAACTTGGGGTTATGAAAAAGTATTAGGTGTAATCGCGATTATCATGGGTGTTCTTGGGGTATTAATGTTAGCAATTGGTAAACCACTTGAAAACTTAATGGCTCTAGATAAACTAGGAAAAGAGCACGAAGAAGAGGAAACTCTAGAAGCAAAAGAAGCTTAATTTTAAAAAAGAGAAAAAAAGCGCTAAACATTAGGTTTAGTGCTTTTTTAATTTTTAAATTGATAGTATCATCTGTGGTTATGATGTTATTTTAAAAATAGATTAATATCAAGATAACTCTGTTTTTTAAAACAGGTCTATGTTGGATTTATTCTATTTTGCATGATAAAATATAATAAATAATAATGTTTTGTGAAGATAAACCTCCGGTTTAGTAAACTCTACCATACTTCGGTTTACTCCTTTGGAGAATATAGCTACAATAAGTATAACAATAAAATTGTAAAGGAGAATGCCTTATGACAAACAAATCTATAGGCGATATCATTAGTACGCTTAGAAAAGAAAAAGGAATGACTCAAAAAGATTTGGCTGATATGCTTAACATAACCGATAAAGCTGTTTCAAAGTGGGAAAGAAATATTGCTTTTCCTGATACAGCAACATTACCAAAAATTGCAGAGATCTTTGGCGTATCCGTGGAAGAACTTATGAACGCTAAGTCAATTCCCGGAAATAGGCACAAAGGAGCTCCTTACTTATTTAACATTATCTTAAAGGCCATACCTACTGCAATGGGAATTGCTGTTGTTGTAAGTTCCCTATTAGGAGAACTTGACATGAAATCTGGTTTTACAATGCTTGGTATAGGACTCGCTTGTGTAGGTATTTACCAGCTTAGATCTAAGTAGTAAGTATTAAAACTGAATATAGAAAAATAGACCACTGGGAATTTTAAAAAATATCCCGTGGTCTTTGTTTAATAACAGTTATATTGCTTAATTTTTAAAATCAATACTATCGACTTTTGTGATTAGTTTATTATTTATAAACCAAATCAGAGTTTGTGTATAGACTGTATATGTGAAAAATAATAATGAGGATAAAATAGTTATTTTATTATTTTTAAAAATTATAAAATTTAATAAAAGTATAATAAGATAGATAATGCTAAAGGCAAACAATCTAATCTTATTTTTTTTTATCCAGTTCTCATATTTTAATTTTAATTCGGCTCGTTTTTGTTCTTCAGCAGACATAAATTTTCTCCTAAAAATAATAATTAAATTATAGCAAAATATCAAAAAATAAGCAATTAAATATTAAATTTGGACTTTTAATAAATAATACGTTTTATTAAGGAATTAGTGTTGATAGATGTAGAAGATATATGTTATAATTAAGTTGTCATATTATGCACTAAAGGAGGCAGTATGTCATATACTAGAGATTATATTTTTGAGAAAATTATAGAAAAACTACCAACATTAAAAATTCATGAAAAAAAAGAAGATGATAGTAGTATTTTTATATTAGAATACAAAAATAATAAAGCGAAGATAGATATTGATAGTTTTGTAAAAAAATTAGGAAACAAAAAAAATAGTCTTAGTGATAAGAAAATTGATGAGTTTGTTTATTACATAGTTTCTAATTTTGAAGCTCAGGAAAAAATTTCGACATCAAACTTAAATAAAGATGATTTGATAGAGCATGTTTTTCCTGTAGTAAGATCTACTAGCTTTAATAAAGAAAATAAGCAAAACTTAATAAAGCTTAATCATACTAATGAAACAGATATTTATTTAGTATATGATTTTAAAAATGGCTATAAATTTTTAGATAGGAAAGTTACTGAACAGCTACTTATTTCTGATGAGGAACTCTTTGGGTTCGCTAAAGGTAATTTAGAAAAATTATCATTGAAATATAATAAAGATAGTGTTCAGGGAAATGATTTTTATTTTTTAAATGCTAAAGATGGTTATGATGGAGCGCGTATTTTGGATGAGAAAGTATTAAATTACTTTTATGAAAAAATAGGTTCAGACTTTTATGTAGGGTTGCCACATCAAGACACTTTAATTATAGCGGATATAAAAAATAAAAAAGGATTAGAAATTTTACAAAAGGTAATGGTTCATTTCTTTGCGGAAGGTTTAGTTCCAATAACAACTATTACTTTTAAATATGATGGTAAAAAATTAGAAAGTTACTTCATATTTGTTGAATAATTTAAAATAGATTTTTAGGAGTAGTTAATTATGTTATTTTTTTACAACAAAAAAATGTTAGGTGAAACATTACTAATAACTATCAAAGATAGTGAAAATGTTACATATGAAGATAAAAAAAATATAACACTTATTAAAGATGAAAATGGTCATTTAGTAGGATTAAATATTTTTAATGTAGAGAATTTAAAACTTCAAGGTGAAGGAAGTATTGAATTAACAGAAGAACAAAAAGAAGTTCTAGAAAAAAGATTAGAAAAAAATGGTATTAAAATCGACTTAGAAGGAAACAACGATGACTACTTTGTAGTTGGTGAAGTATTAACATGTGAAAAACATCCTGACGCAGATAAGTTAAAAGTAACAACTGTTAAAGTTAGTGAGGATGAAGTATTACAAATTGTTTGTGGTGCACCAAATGTAGAAGCAGGACAAAAAGTTGTTGTATCACTAATAGGAGCTATGATGCCTAGTGGATTACTTATTAAAAAATCAAAACTTCGTGGCGTAGAATCAAATGGAATGCTATGTTCAAAACGTGAGCTAGGATTGCCACAAGAAGAAGCAAGAGGTATTTTAGTGTTAGATAATGATGTTGAAGTTGGAACTAAATTTAAAGATTTAAATTTAGAATAATATTTTAGTAGTAGGTGGTGTAAAGTATGGTAAATTGGAAAAAATGGTTTTTAGAAGAAGATGAAGAAGAAATCTTCCGTGAAGAAGAGGAAAAAGTAGAAAAGAACTCAAAAAAAGAAAATAAAAAAGTTGCTAAGTATACAGACTACACAGATGACGAAAAGTTCGATATTGAGTATTCTCATAAAAAAGAAGAAGTTAAAGAAGATGATATTGACTATGATTTAGAAGTTGAAGATGTATCAAGCGAGTTTGATATTGAATTCGATGATGAAGAAGAGGAATTCAGTGAAGATAAGTCTGCTAAAGAAGTTGGGGTTTTCTCTAAAATAAAAGATTTATTTAAATCTAGAAAAAAAGACAATAAGGTAGAAGATTTTGTAGAAGAGGAAGATAACTACGAAGAAGAATTTTTCGAAGAAGAAGAGGAAGACGAAGCAGAAGACTACAAAACGTATTTCGAAAGACAAAAGAGAGAGCGTCAAGAAAGAAATACTGAATTATACGATTCTAAAGAAGAGAAGCCAAAAGAAGAAAAAGGTGCTGGATTCTTTAGTAAGCTTAAAGATAAATTCTTTAGTGTAAGTGATGAGGAAATAGAGCAAGAAGAATTAGATCGTTCGCTTGATGAGTATTATGAAGATGAAGAAGAGGAAGAGCTTTTCGTAAAAGAAAATACTAACAAACATCAAGAAGAAGATGAACTAGTAATTGAATATCAAGATGACTATTTCGAAGAAGAACACAAAGGGTTTGAAGAAATAGATTTAGAAGAATTTGAAGAAAAAGATACTAAGGAAACATCAGAAGAAGTAGCGCCTGATTTAGCTACAACACTTAAAAAATTAGGTGTAGAAAATGCAGAGCTAAAAGATGTTGATATCTTTGGAGACAAATCTGGTCGTAGAACTCACCCTACATTAGCTGCCGTTAGAACAAAACGATTAAAACAAGATCATAAGATTGATGATTTAGAAAAAGAAGTTATTTTAGGAAGAGATAATACTGCACTAAAAGAAGAAGTAGCTAGTGTTTATCGTGAAAGACAAAAAGAACAAGAAGAAATAGAAGAACGTGAGTCTAAACACAAAGAAGAACGACAAAAACTTGACAGTGAATTCAATAAACTAGAAAGAAAAGAAGATAAAATAGAAAAAGATAACCCTCTTTATCAACAAAATAAAGAACTTGATGACATTTTTGAAAATATTGAACAAAAAGAAAATCAAGCTAAAATAAAAGAAGTTCCAGAGTTTGAAGTTAGAGAAGTTAAATCTGATGCAGAACGTCGTGAAAGAGTAAAATACACAAGTGTTAATGATATACTTGGTGGAAATGAAGAACTTTTCGAAGATGATATAGATAGAACTACTAGAAAAACTAGTGTGGAATCTCGCAATAAAGAAGAGGTAGAAGAAGTAGAAACTACTACTGATTATAAAGATATTACTCTAAGTGATGAGAAAGAAAATGTAACTTTAGATGAACTTATTGAATCAGAAAATATCGAGATAGAAGATGAGAAAGACGAAACAACTAAAGAAATAGAAGAGTTAAATTCTAACCTTGAAGAAATAAAACAAGAAAAAGAAAAACTTGAAAACCTTGAAGAAAAAGAAGAAGACGAGGTAGATTTAGTTGAAGAAGTTGCTAAGATAGAAGATATTGAAGTAGAAGAATACGATGAAATTAAAGAACCTAAGAAAGATAGATTAGAAGGTTATAGCGACTATCATTTAGATGAAGGAGAGATAGTTGAATTAGAAGAACAAAACTATCTAGAAGAGACTACAGATAATGTAAATATCGATAGTTTACTAAAAGATATTACAAAAAGTAAAAAACAACAACATGTAGCTAATGATGTTGATAAATTTACAGAAGAAAAAACAGTTCCTTATGAAGTTGTTGAAAAACGTCAAGAAGCAGTAAGAGAAAGAGCTAATACTACTGAAGAAGAGGTTAAGCCAGTTCAAAAAGCAGAAGAGGTTGAACCAGTAACTCAAACAGAGGAAGTAGAAGAAACTCCTGGAATTGAATATACTGAAAAACTTTATACTGAAGATGTTTATAGCTACTTTGATAGTGATAAAGGAACTGCATTAGGTGAATATAAAACTATTGACAGAGGATACAGACCAGTAAGCAAAGAGAAAATAGAGAAAAATCAAAAAATACTTGATGCTATTTTTGAAAAATACTCTACAAGTACAGTAAATGTTCCCAAAAAATCTGTAGTAAATACTATGATGGAAACAAGTACAATAACACCTAACTCAAGAAGTGTTGGTAAGTTCAAACCATCTCCTGTTTACTCATCAGTTTACGGATCAGTGTCAAAACCATCACCTAAAAAAGAAGAAAGTAAAAAAACTACTAAAAATACTAAAACAAATTCCAATATATACAAAGAAATAGCTTCACAAGAAGAAGCAGTTTGGAATATCGGTACTTCAAAAAGAGTTCCAAAAAACAAAGTAAAAAATAAAAAAACTAGAAAATAATATCTAATATATACTAAAAACCAAAAGAGCTTTGAGAAAAAAATATCTCAAAGCTCTTTATTTATTATTAAGTTTACTTACTATAATTTCAAAAAGTATAATAGCAACAACGTTTAACATTAGTCGTGAACGAATTTTCTTTCTAGCTTTTGGGGCATCATAAATATTAATAATCTGATCACTAATTTTCGCTAATGGGCTAGCGGTTAAACTAGTAACTGCTAAAACCTTAGTACCATTTTGTTTCGCAGATAAAATACTTTCATTTATTTCTTTAGAAGCACCGCCTAGGGAGAATGTGATTATTACATCTTTATCTGTAGAAATTTCAGGAATCCTTTGGATACTATACAATTCAAAGTAGTCATTTGCCCATAAGTCAACTAACTTAAGCTTTCTATTAAAATCAGCTACTACCATATAACTAGATCCACTACCAATACAAAAGATTCTTCTAGCATTAACTATTGTTTCAGCGAAACTATCAAAATCTTCTTGATTTAAAATAGACATAGTACGGTTAAATTCAATAGTAAGCTGATCTTTTAACTGGTTAAAATTAGATGACAGAGTTGCCTCTTTGCTCTTTTCTAATTCTTTACTTAGTCTAATATCATAACGTAAGTCGTTAAAAGTGTTATAACCAAGCTTTTTACATGCCCTAATAACAGTAGAAGAAGATACTAGTACCTCTTGTTTATTTTTTTTCAATGTAGTTGTTTCAACAGCAGGTTGTTTCATTAAAAAATCTATAACTTGCTGTTCAGATATAGATAACTTATCGTAGTTTTCTTTCAAATTTTCAAAAAACATGGAATACCTCTTAGAGTAAAAATTACTAAAATATTTATTTTGAATAAATAACATATTGTATAATACCACAAAACCAATAAAAAAGAAAGTGATTACATAGCTGTTTTATAAAGATAGTAAAATTTTACTTAAAAAGTAAAATTTTACAAAATAAGAAATTTTTAAGCAATATTTGAAAAAACAAGTTTAGTTCTGTTATAATATAGTCATAAAAATTAGAAAAAGGAGAAAGGTAATGGCAAAGAAAAAAAATAAATTCGTTTCTGCTTTCGAGCAATTCGGACGTTCGTTCTTATTACCAGTATCTGTACTTCCGGGTGCAGGTATTATTAAAGGTATTGGTACTGCATTTAGTAATACTAATACATTAAAAATGTTCCCTGCATTAAACAATTCAGTAGTGCAGTTTATTATGAAATTCTTTATAGCATTAGGAGATACAGCTTTTGACAATCTTCCTATAATTTTTGCGGTAGGGGTAGCGGTAGGACTAGCTAAACGTGAAAAAGGTTCAGCAGCTCTATCAGGTTTATTAGGTTTTATGGTGTTACATTACATACTAAACTTCCTATTAAAATTCAGTGGGAAATTAGTTGATACATCTAAAATGTCAGGTAATGATGCAAAATTAGCATTATCTAATGCCATGCAGACTAAAGTTTTAGGTATTCAAACTATGGACCTTAGTGTATTCGGAGGTATTATAGTAGGTATTGTTGTTTACTTCGTTCATAAGTGGGCAGTTAAAGTACAACTTCCACCAGTAGTTGGATTCTTCAGTGGACCACGTTTTGTACCGATAGCAACTATGGTAGTTATGGCGGCAGTAGCAAGTGGATTATTCTTCGTTTGGCCTCCAATCCAAAAAGGTATCAGTGTACTTTCTGTATTTATTCTTAAATCGGGTCCAATAGGAACGTTCTTATACGGTTTACTAGAGCGTGCTTTACTTCCATTTGGTCTTCACCACGGTCTAAACTGGCCAGTTCGTACTACAGAGTTAGGTGGAGCTTGGGAAATTGGTGGAAAACGTGTTGTTGGTACAATCAACGCTTACTTAGCATCTCTTGCTGATCCAAACATCAAACATGTTGATCCAAATATCACTCGTTTCAATGGTGGTAAATTCGTTTACTTCATGTTCGGTCTTTCTGGTGCAGCTTATGCAATGTACAAAACAGCTGACGAGAAAAAACGTAAAGTTGTAGGTTCATTATTATTCGCAGCAGCTGGTACTTCATTCTTAACAGGTATCACTGAACCAATCGAATTCACATTCTTATTCGTAGCACCAATCCTTTACATCGTGCACGCATTCTTAGCTGGTTCAGCATTATTCGTAATGCACATGTTAGGTGCTGGGGTTGCTACTCCAACAGGACACGGATTCATTAACTGGGTTATCTACGGTGTTCTTCAAGGACCAAAAACAAAATATTGGTTAGTACCACTTGTAGGTATAGTTTACTTCTTTATCTACTATGTTGTGTTCAGATTTATGATTGTTAAATTTGACCTTAAAACACCTGGTCGTGAAGATAGTGATGAAGTTCGTTTATCTAATAAAAATGAAGCTCGTGCTAAATACGGAGTTGAAATTGCAACTATAGGTAAAGAAACTAAAGAAGCTAAAGTTGAAGAAGCTTCAAGTGATGAAGTTATGGAGACTGTCCCTAAAACTAAGGAAGGTATTCATAAACAAGCAGTAGCTCTTGTTAAAGCACATGGTGGTCCAGATAATATTGAAGCAGTTGATGCATGTATTACTAGATTAAGAATTAATGTTAAAGATAAGAGCCTAGTTGATCAAAATACAATTACTAAGAAATTAGGAGCTATGGGATTTGCGGAAAGTGATATGCAAATGCAATCAATTTACGGAGCTCATGCTAATGTATTAAAAATGGAAATCCAAGATATGCTTGGTATGGAGGAGTAATTCTTATGAAAAATCTATTTGTTACAGACTTAGATGGTACTTTTGTTAAAAATTCTGTGTCAGTAGCAGAAGATGATTTAAAAGCGTACCATATCACAAAAAAATATGGTGATTTCTCAGTTGCAACAGGAAGATCTATAACTGAAATAAAATATGTGGAAGATCAAAACAACCTTGATGTAACACATATGATAGGTTTTAATGGAGCAATAATAACTCAAAAAGATAAAGTATTATTCGAAAAACATATACCAGAAAATGTGGTAGGAGAAATTTTTGAATACTTAAAAGATGCAAAATTGATTTTCGATGCTTTAGACGGGAATCAACGTATTGGGAATTTTCAACATGAAAAAGTAGAAAGACTTTGGAACATGGAACTTATTTGTAAAGAAGATCCATTCCCTTATCTAGAAGGAAAAACTATTTATAAAATAAATGTTCGTCCAAAAGCTGAGGAATTAGACAGATTCTACACAGATATGAAAGAGAAATTTCCAGAAGTAGAAATCTTTAAATCTGGTTCAACTCGTATGGAAATAACAGCGAAAAATATTTCTAAAGCAAGCGGAATAGAAACGATTAAGTCAGGATACGATCGTGTTATTGCTTTAGGAGATTCAGGTAATGACGTGGATATGTTTGAAAGTGCTGATATTTCATACTGTATGGATCGTGCTCCGAAGGACGTAAAAGATAAGGCTACTCATGTGGTTGAAGATTTTGCAGCAGCAATAGCCCATTTTGAAAAAAACTATAAATAAATTAAAGAACCGATATTAAGTTATCGGTTCTTTTTATGTTGTCGATAGAAGTGTAGTAACTCTATTTTTTTATGTAAATATATATTATAATAATACAAAAGTGTAATAAGTATTGAGGATTTAAAAAATGAAAAAAATAACAAGAGTATTGATGAGTATAACATGTTTAGTTTTACTAACAGTATTTACAATAGGGTGTGAAGATAAAGTAGATAAGAAGGCGATTAAGCAAGATGAAGATAGAATAGTAGAATATATAAAAGAGAAAGTAGAGTTAGAAAATAAAGAAGAAATAAGAAAAATAAAGTTTGTAGAATATGAAAAAAATACTTCAACAGGTGCTTGGCATTATGATGTTGTTATAAATGATAAAATTAATCTGATGTTTACAGTATGGAGAGAAAATAAGAAAGTAGTTTTAAGTTTTACAAAAAAGGGAGATATAAATTTAATAGAATATAAAAAGAATAAATATGAGTCTAATATAGAGGTAATATATGAAAAATAGAGGGAGTGTGTAAAAATGAAAGATATGCTAACTATAATAATTAGAACGATATTAGCGATTGTAGCTATTTTTGTGATAATAATAGTGTTTGCTGTTGGTACGAATAGTAGCGAAGACAAAAGGAAAATAAGGCAAGATCAAGAAAGAATGGTTCAATATGTATTAGAAAGAGCAGAGCTAAAAGAGAATGAAGAAATAAAGAAGATAAAAGTTATAGAATTTAAAAAAAATTTTTCAACTGGTACATGGAAGTGTGAAATAGAAATAAATGGAAAATATAATATAACCCTGAAAGAAGATGAGTTAGGAGGGGAAATAAGAACATCTTTATATAATGCGGATGAAATACGTATTAATAAAGAGAAAGTAAATAAAATAAATAATGTAGAAAGAGAGTATTTATAATTATGGGGAACTTAAAGATTGCAGAATTAGATTATAAAAATATTTTTGAGGATGAATATGAATATACAAGGTAATTCAAATAATGGAATGTAGGTGAAATAGTGGCAGAAGTAGATAGTAATGGAAATATATAGGAGTATATAAAAGTGAAAAAAATTGCAAAAGTATTGGTAAGTATAATATGTTTGGTTCTACTTGCAGTATTTACAACAGGGTGTGCAGATAAAGTAGATAGAAAAACGATTACGAAAGAACAAGAAAGAATGGTAGAATATACTGTACAAAACTATGAAGATATTAAAAAAATAGAGTTTGAAAATTTTGAACAAAATACTTCCACAAGAAGTTGGTCTTCAGGAGCAGTGATAAATAATGAAATTTATATAACATATAATTTAAATGATCTTTCTGGAAATGGTGAAATTAGTATAGTTTTTCATATATCAGCAAGTAACGGTAAAAAATTAAAAAAGAAAAATAATATTAAAAATAATAGTAGTAAAGATGCAGTAGAAGTACATTATTGGGAAGGGTAAAAATAGAGAGGGGTGTAAAAATGAAAGATATGCTATCGGTAATACTGAGAATAATAATAGGAATTGTAGCTTTTTTTGTAATAATAATAGTATTTACTTTTAACTATGAGACTGGAGAAGATAAAGGAAAAATAAGAAAAGATGAAAATAGAATAGTAGAATATATAAAAGAAAAAGTAGAGTTAGAAAATAAAGAAGAAATAAAAAAGATTAAGTTTATAGATCACAAAAAAAATACTTCGACAGGGTCTTGGAAATATGAGGTTATTATAAATGATAAAATAAAACTAACATTTACAGCATGGAGGAAAAGTGAGGAAGTATATTTAAGTTACGTTGATGAAGGAAATATAAAATTAATAGAAAATAAAAAGAATAAAAATGAGTCTAATATAGAGGTAATATATGAAAAATAGAGAGGGGTGTAAAAATGAGAGATATGCTATCGGTAATATTGAGAATAATATTAGGAATTGTAGCTTTTTTTGTAATAATAATAGTATTTGCTTTTAACTATGAGACTGGAGAAGATAAAGGGAAAATAAGACAAGATCAAGAAAGAATAGTAGAGTATACAAAAGAAAAAGTTGAATTTTTAAATCATGAAGATATAAAAAAAGTAGAATTTAAAAAATATGAAAGAAATATATCAACAGGAATATGGAATTTTGAAGTTATACTAAATGATAGGGCGGATGTAATCTTTAAAGCAGTTGGATTAGACGGAGAAATATATCTAGGTAGTCATGATGGAAAAAATATTCGCTTAGTTCAAAATAAAACTAAAAAAAATTATAATGATATTGAGGTAATATATGCAAAATAGGATAACAGATAAAATTGATTGAAAAATAAGATGAAATATATAGTAAAGTTAGGGTAGATAAATTAATAATAGATGATAAATTCAGAGTATAGGAATAGAGGGTGGTATAAAAATGAAAAAAATAACAAAAGTATTGGTAAGTATAATATGTTTAGTTTTACTAACAGTATTTACAACAGGGTGTGCAGATAAAGTAGATAAGAAGGCAATTAGGCAAGAACAAGTGCGAATAGCAGAATATACCATTCAACATTTTGAAAATATCCAAAAAATAGAGTTTAAAGATTTTGAAAAAAATCCCTCTACAGGAACATGGTCATCGCATGCTGTGATAAATAACGAAATACATATAACGTATCGTGTAAATGATTTATCTGGAAAAAGTGAAATTGGAATAGATTCACATATATCAGTAAGCAATGGGAAAGAAATAAAAAGAAAAAAAAATAATGATGAAAACGAAAGCGGTAATAGTAAAGATGCAGTAGAAGTACATTATTGGGAAGGGTAAAAATAGAGAGAGGTGTAAAAATGAGAGATATGTTATCGATAATAATAAGAATTATATTAGCATTTATAGTGTTTATAGTCATAATAATAGTATTTGCTTTTAACTATGAGACTGGAGAAGATAAAGGGAAAATAAGAAAAGACCAAGATAGAATAGTAGAATATATAAAAGAAAAAGTGGAGTTACAAAATAAAGAAGAAATAAGAGAAATTAAGTTTGTAAAACACGAAAAAAATACTTCAACAGGGGCTTGGTATTATGATGTTATTATAAATGACAAAATTGAGTTAAGTTTTACCGCTTGGAGGGCAAGTAATGAAGTAGTTTTAAGTATTTCGAACGAAGGTGATATTAATTTGATAGAGAATAATAATATAAATGACTCTAATATAGAAGTGATTTATGAATAATAGAGGGGGATATAAAAATGAAAGATATGAAATCAATAATAGGAAGAATAATTTTAGCCTTCGTAGCATTTATAGTCATAATAACAATTTATGGATTAAAAGGTAATACAGGTGAAGATAACAAGAGAATCAGACAAGATCAAGATAGAATGGTTCAATTTGTATTAGAAAATATACAACTAAAAAATTATGAAGAGATTGAAAAAATAAAATTCCTTGAATTTGATAAAGATATTTCAAGTGGGATGTGGAGAGCAAAATTAGAAATTAATTCTAAATATCGAATAGCTTTGTCAGAAAATGATTTAGGTGAAGAAATAAAGATATCTTTGTCTGATCCGAATGAAATAGAAACATCAAAAGAAAAAATTATAAGTAGAAATATAAATAATATAAAAATAGAGTATTTATAATTATGAGGAACTTAAAGATTACAGAATTAGATTATAAAAATATTTTTGAGGATCTATATGAATATACAAGGTAATTCAAATAAAGGAATGTATGTAAAATAGTGGCAGAAGTAGATAGTAATGGAAATATATAGGAGTATATAAAAATGAAAAGAATTACAAAAGTATTGGTAAGCATAACATGTTTAGTTCTACTAACAGTATTTGCAACAGGGTGTGAAGATAAAAGAGATATGAAAAAAATTAGAGAAGAACAGGATAGAATCGTAAGGTATACTGTACAAAACTATGAAGACGTGAAAAAAATAGAATTTAAGAGTGTCGAACAAAATCTTTCATCTAGAGGTTGGGCTATACATGCTGTAATAAACGATGATATTAATATTGAATATATGTTAAGTAAATTGGGGGAAAATGCGGATATTAGTATGATATACGATATGAATGAAATAAAAAGAAAAGAACAAAAAAATATAGATGAAAGCTTAAAAAAAGTAGAAGTAATTTATGTAGAAAAGTAAGAATAAAATAGCTAATGAGAGAGATTTTCAAACATTTTCTAATGGTGCATATGACATAAATAAAGAAAATACTAAAATTAAAGAAGGGAGTCTTTTAAATAGTTCATCTAGAGATTTTAAGATTTTGTCAGTAGAAAACAATAAAGATAATGGAATGCAGGCAACGGCTGTTGCTCCAGTAGATAGTAATGGGGAAGTAGATACAAAACAAATAGAAATTTTAAAACTTAATAAACAAATAAAAAGAGTATAATAACTCTATTTTTTTTACCTAAATATATGTTATAATAAATAAAAAGAGGTGTCTATAGGGGAGGCTGAAAAAATGAAAAAGATAGCAAAAGTATTGATGAGTATAATATGTTTAGTTTTACTAGCAGTTTTTACAACAGGGTGTGCAGATAAAGTAGATAAGAATGCGATTAGACAAGATCAAGAAAGAATTATTCAATATGTATTAGAAAATTATGAATTGAAGAATGGTGACGAAATAAAAAAGATTAAAATTATTGATTTTAAAAAAATAAATCAAGTGGAGCGTGGTTTGTAGAAGTACAGGTAAACTCTAATTATAAAATAATATTGACAGAAGACCGATTAGGGGTAGAGATACGAACATCTGTATCTGATCCTAATGAAGTGAAGAGAGTTAAAGATAAAGTAGTGAAGGCAAATATGTCAGAAGTAGAAATAGAATATAATTAGGAGACAAAAATGGATATAGATAAATTGAATAGAGATATTGCTTTAGATGTATATAAAATTAGGGAAGATTCTACTATAACTAAAGATAAATTAGTGGCAAATGATAAATTCAAAGTCCTAGCAGTAGAAAACAACAAAAATAATGGAATGCAGGCAATGGCAGTGGCTCCAGTAGATAGTAATGGGAAAGTAGGGATTGTATAAAAACTTAATAACCAAATAAAAAGAGTATAATAACTCTATTTTTTTTACCTAAATATATGTTATAATAAGTTAAACGGTGTAAACAAAGGAGGTTTGTAAAAATGAAAGATATGAAATCAATAATAGGAAGAATAATATTAGCATTCATAATGTTTATAGCTATAATAACAATATATGGATTGTATGGTGAGACGGGAGAAGATAAAAGGGAGATAAGAAAAGACGAAGATAGAATAGTTGAATATATAAAAGAAAAAGTTGAGTTGCAAAATAAAGAAGAAATAAGAGAAATTAAGTTTGTAAAGTACAAAAAAAATGTCTCTACGGGATCTTGGAGATATGATGTAGTTATAAATGATAAAATAGATTTGCACTTTACTTCGTGGAGGGAAAGGGAGAAAATAGTCTTAAGTGCTTCAAAAGAAGGAGATATTAATTTGGTTGAGAATAAAAAAAATATGAATGAGTCCAATATAGAGGTAATATATGCAAAATAACATAACAGATGAAAAATATCATGGTTTATCAGATGATGCTTATAATATAAGTGATGGGACAATAAAAGAAGGTGAATTTACAAGTGACCAGAAGTTCAAAGTCCTAGCCATAGAAAACGATTTAACGAATAGTATGCAGGCAATGGCTGTTGCTCCAGTAGATAGTAGTGGGAAAGTAGATACAAGTAAAGTTGTAATTGCGTATGCTGGTACAAGTGATTTAAATGATGCAATAATAGATGTTACTGAAGTTGTATTGGGATTGCATTCTCATGGAGCTCAAATAGATACTTCAGAAAAATTTGCAGATAAGATAAAAAAAGAATATCCAAATTCAATAATTGTGATTATACGGGGCATTCTTTAGGAGGGTATCTGGCTGTTCATAATGCAGCGAGAAATAAATCGAAAGCGACAGTTTTTAATGCTCCAGATGCTTCTAACAGCTTAACTAAAGAACAGATAGAAGATGTACAAAAAAATCCTGGAATGATTAAAAACTATAGAAATCCAAGGGATAAAATAGGTAATTATGGTGGGGATAAATTAGGAATTGCGATATATGTTGATAGTGATGTAAATCCATATTTGATGCCTTTAAATTCCCTAATATCTATATACCATGCAATAGACTCATGGGTGAACTTTGATAAAGATGGTAACTTGCTTGATAAAAATGGTAAGATTGCTCGAAATGTAGATTTGAAAGAACTTGATATAGATGGTGATGGGAAAATAGATTTTAGATTAGATCGAAAGAATTTAGAAGAGGAACCTTTATTTTCTCCAACATTTACAGAGAAAGTCAATGGAGGACTAGAAATAAAAATTAATTATGAAAGTCTAAAGTATCTATCGAATCAATTAATAACAGCAATTAATGATTTAGAAACAGCATTAAATATATTAAATAGTGCAGAAGCGTATAACAATGAACTATCGAATAAAAAAGAAAATAGAAAAGAAACTTTGGAACAGTATGTAATAAATCATCTTGAACAAATGAATGTTTTGAATATGATTGGGAAAATAGACAAATTATTTAATGATATTGATGATAATAAAGAAAAATACAGACGGGTAGGGAGATATAATACTAAATCTTTTTCTAGCCAATTTCACAATACAGGAAAAACTATGTGGGTAGAAGAGGATGATCATATATTTAACTATAGTTCTATAGAAGCATCATTAAATGTTGTAGTGAATTCAAGTAATGAAGTTGTCAGAGTTATAGATTTAATAAGTATGGATGGACAATTCTCCACAGAAGCAGATGGTTCAATAGTGAGTTTAGATGTTAGAAGCCAAATAGCTAAGGATGGAGAAGGCGTAATAAATAGTTTCAAGGATAAAATAAGAGATAGCTTTAAAGGTGAAAACAACAGAAGTGGTTTTGACGATGGAATTGTAGATGCCTTAAAAGAAGTAATCCGAGTTGAAAAGCAAAATGTTCAAACACTAATAAATTGTTTCCAATATATGAATTCAGCGGTACAGATAACTGCTTATAGTTTTAACGAGTCGGATACAGATTTAGGTAATAAATTAAAAGAAAATCAACAAGTAGTAGGTAACTATCAGGTGCCAACAGTACCATCAGACTATAATACATTTTTAAAACAGACTAATGTATTTAATGATGTTGAGGTGGTGAAAGCTTTTGATAAGCAGGTTGATACAAGAACTGGAGAATTATCAAGTGAAATGATAAGTAAACTAGGAAGTTATTTTGAATCTGTTGCTGGTAGAATAAAGGATGTATTAAATGCAGTTAAAGATAATAAGCTTGCTGTCGATGACGCAGTTAAGAAATACCCAATTCAGATTTATCATAAAACTATTGGAAGTAAAGATAAAACTTACTATGGATCAGTGGAAAGTTGCATAAGTGAAGCAACGGCAATAAAAGAGGTTGGTGAGATAAGTGCGGAATTAGAAGAAAGAAATACTAGATTAATGTCGGATATAGAAGGCGTTACATCAAGCTTACCAAGATTGAAAGATTTATTAGAACAATCATTAGAAGAACTAATATACGGTTATGATAATTTAAGTGGAATATTAAAAGCGCATAACTCAGTAAATGATATATTAAATAAAATTAATAGACAAGCGTCAACATTTAATAGTTTACTTAAGGAAAATAGAGGTCAAACAATAAACAAGGCAACAGTTCGCTTAGAAGAGATTATAAATACAACAAATAATGTTAATACTATGATTGAAGACTGCTTTGGAAAACATTAATAATTAATAAATTATTAGTATGTAAAAGTTATTGTAATAAGATTCGAAATCCTCAAGGTATTTATTTTTTCTTATATACGCAAAAGAACCGATATTAAGTTATCGGTTCTTTTTGTGTTAATATTTTTCAAGTATTTCTTTTCTAACTGCTGAAATTAAGTATAGTGATCCAGTAATTAGGAAAATCTCGTCATTTTCTAAGTTAGGTATTATATCGGCTAATGCAGTTTCGTAGTTTTCGTATTTTGTAACATGTGTACTACCAAAACTTGTAATTAGATTATCTAAGTTTGATTCTTTTATTTCGATAGGTACTTTTGTTGCTGAGAATTTTGCAGGGACTGTTTTTAATTTTTCTATCATATCTTTGTAATCTTTATCCTCTAGAATACCTAATAGTATAGTTAGTTTTGAGAATTGTTGTTTATTAAGATATGCGATCAAGCTATCAATACCATCGTTGTTATGAGCTCCGTCTAATAAGATGTTTTCTCTTATCCATTCTAAACGTCCAACCCAAACTGACTCAGCTAGAGCTTCTTTTATAATTGAGTTATCTATGTCTATTATTCCACGTTCACGTAAGTTAAATATTGCACTTAACGCTAAAGATGCATTGTAAACTTGATGTTCTCCTACCATTTTTGTTGTGTAAGTTTCGTTTTTAAAACTAAAGACATTTCCTCGAGCATTTACTTCTTTGATTTCAATGTCATTAGTATCTAAAATATTAAGTGTTGCATGTTTTTCTTTACAGATATCATTAATTACATTCACTACACTATCTTTTGTCGGATACATAAGGACATGGTCATTGTCTTGAATAATTCCACCTTTTTCATAGGCAATTTTCTCAAGACTATCTCCTAATATAGCAGTATGATCTAAACCAATCTTTGTAATAATTGATAATTCTTTATTTTTAAAGATATTCGTTCCATCATAACGGCCACCAAGACCTACTTCCATAATAACAAAATCTGTTTTTTGGTCTCTAAAGAACAACAGAGCTACACCTGTGATGATTTCAAAAAATGATAGTTTGTCATTTGGATCAGGATTGTTTTTATCGTAAGTTTCTTGAACTAGTTTAAATAATCTATATGCCTCTTTATAAGAAATAAACTCGTCATTAACACGAATTCTATCGTTGAAACTAAGCATTCCAGGGCTTGAATAGAAACCAACTCGGTACTTTGTTTTTAGTACGTCTTTAATATAAGAGCTAGTTGAACCTTTACCATTTGTTCCAGCTACATGGATAACTTTAAGATCTTTTTCAGGGTGGTCGAAAAGTTCAAGGATATGCTCCATTCTATGAAGACCAAGTTTCATACCAGTACGCTCGATTTTATAAGATGATGTAATAAGTAGTTCTTCGCATACACATTCAATAGCAAAGTTAACGGAGTTATCTTCATCAAAGGTAAGTAGTTTTTCAGCTAGTGTTTCTAAGTCTAATTTATCGAAAAGCTCTAAAATATTATGTTTATCTATTAAATTATTTTCTTTTAAATATTTTTCAAATTTTATTTTACAATTCATAATAAGCTCCACATTTTATAATATACATTTAATTTTATAATGAGAAAGCTTAATTGTAAAGGATATTATTTCTATCATTTTGTGTTATAATTTAACTGTATTAAGAAAAGAGAATAAGTGAGTAGAGAAAAAAATAATATAGAAGTTTATATGATATTAAAAAATGAATTTAGTGCTGCTTATTACAGAGTTAGAAGTAATGCATGAAATATTGAAAGAATAAAAGACACAGGTTAAATGATTTTGTAAGAATATGATGGAGAGTAAGTAATAGTATTTGTGAAGGTGTAGATATGGATATTAGATTAGAAAATGGAATAAATATAAATAATTCTTTGTTATTATGCGGCTGGTCAAATGAAAAAGGAGAAAGATTCCAAAAACAATGGATGGGAACTAAAATTACCTATCCATTAGATATAGATAAGATACAAAAAATGGATAATGTATTCTCAATTTTTAACAAAGAAGAGTTTATAGGTATAATACAAATTATCCGATTTGAAAATAATAATGCTCATATAGGTAGATTTATAATAAATCCTCGAAAAACAGGATTAGGCTTTGGAAAAGCAGCGCTGAAAAAGTTTTTGAAGTTTTTATTTAGTGATAAGAATATTGAGAGTGTAACTTTAACAGTTTTTGCCTCTAATAAATATGTAATGAATATGTATGAAAAGTTAGGGTTTAAGATAGATGAGGTCTTAAAAACTCCAGAATTAAAATATATTATGAAGAAAAGTAGAAAATTTTAAAAAATATATTAATAAATACTTAAATATATTTAATGGAAATAAGATGGATGTAGAGTATAGTTTAAATAAATATTTTAAAACTATAAATTTTATACAGTTTTTTCTAAAATAATGTTTACTATTTTTTGTTATATGATATAATATCCTAAGGAGAAAAGATTTGATTAATTTCTATTAGAATAAGGGTATTCTTTGGTTTTAATATGATAATTAATTATCGAAAAAATATTATTTTAGGTGGAAATAAAAATGAAAAAAATATTAATAACTATGCTTAGTGCATCTCTTATTTTAACGGGTTGCCAAAAGAAAAATAGCGCTGTAGAGGATAGTGTAGCTAATCAAACAAAAAGAATAGAACACAATCTGGAAGAAGCTGCGAAGAATATTAATTACAAAATTTATGCAAGAGGAAACGAATCTAGTCTTGCTAAACCTGCGACACTAAATTTAATTACTGCTGATAAGGCAAATAAAGATATTAAGTTAAGTAATGGTTTTGTTGTGGACTTAAAGGATGTAGTAGATGTGTTTAATGAATATCTACCAAATACATATTCGGAAGAAGAAGTGTTAGAAATACTTAGAAAAGATGAAAACTTTAAAGAAACAAACGATAAATTTGATTCAAATAATACTAAAGATGATATTGTAAAATATTACAAACAAGATAAGAAATTGGTGGTTAACTTCCAAGGAACTAGTGCAAACCGTATTGAAACAGAAGCTAAAGATAAATGGAAGGTTGAAGGGGATAAAATTAGAATAAATATACTAGATCCAGTAGAAAAAGAACGTAATAATGAGAAGAAAGTTGGAGAAATTACTTTAAGCCTTAATAATAAAAATTATAAAGGTGGTAAAGAGAGATCTTATTACTATGTTGATAGTGTTAGTTATAGTGATGGATCTAATACTAATGATTCTAAATCAAGTAAAGAGGAAACTAAGTCTCAGAACACATCAGCTAACCATAACTATGAAGCAGCTGCAGGTTTAGCTGATGCTGTGATTATAGTTGGTTATGGTGCAGGTGACTTAGGGCACCCATTTTACTTACAAACTGTTACCGAGCAAAGAAGGAAAAAAATAAGTGATAAATATAATATATATTCTATATCAGCAGCTGATTATCTTGATGTAGTAAATGCACTTAAAGAAAGAACTTATACTATGGATGAAGCTTTGGACTTACTGAAAGTTACTAGTACTTATAAAGAGTACAATGAAAAATCTACAAGCTTTAGTCCAAAAGCGACGTCAGAAGGATATATCTATTATTTTAAAGGGGATAATACGATAGTCATTAATGGAGGAGGTAACGGAGGAGTTATTGGAAACAAAGTATCTAATAAATCTTCTTGGAAAGTAGATGGAGATAGAATTATCATACCTATATTAGGAGGTACTCCAGCTAATGATGGAAAAGGAGTAGTAGGTTTTGTAACTGTTAGGCTTAATAATAAACAATATTCTGGCGGTAACAGAAAATCAATTTACTATGTAGAGAAAATCGAAAGAGGAGAGAATTTCTAGTCTGTAAATCTTAAATAAAAAATGCTAAGCAAATATAACTTGCTTAGCATTTTTTACTATTTAATCCATTCTTTTTGTGACAAAAATTCCAACACCAATAAATACCAACACTAATAAACAAGCTTGTAGAAATTCTAAACTCCAAATATTATTAAGTGTAGAACCAAAATTCAGCCAAATTAGTCGTCCAGGAATAAGTCCGATAAGATTAGCTATAAAATAATGTTTAAACGAAATTCTAGTAAGTCCGTATGAATAACTTATAACGCTATTAGGTAAAATAGGAATCAATCTAAATATTATTAAAAATACAGCTAGCTTATTTTCTTTAATACCAAAAATTCTATTGAATTCCTTTAATGATAATTTTCGTACTAAAAATTTTTCGATATAATCTCTTGCAAAGTATCTTGAGATAAGAAACATCACATTAGTATATACAATTGCTGCAGTAATAGTTAAGATAGCTCCAAGTTTAAATCCAAATAGGTAACCACCTATGATTGAAAATATACCTGGTGGAAATAAAAAAATAGGGAGAATAGATGCTAGTAATAAAAATATTAATGGTGCATAATCACCAAATTGTGCGATAAAATCTTGCATAGTTTCTCCTTAATTTTGTTTATAATTTATAATCTCTATTATTATACCATATATTTTTAGTAAGATAGTATTATTGGGGTAAAGTGCTGATTTTTATAGGTAAAATATTTCAACTGAAAACTATAGTATAAAATGATATAATAGAATAGTTAGAAAAAAATATATAAGGTGAAAACATGAATAAACTTAGAAAACTTTTAAATGAAAAAAAATATTTAATTATGGGGATACTGAACTTTACTCCTGACTCTTTTTCTGATGGTGGAGATTTTTATGATGTAGAAGCGGCAATCGAAGGTGTTCGTAAGATGGTTGAAGAAGGTGCTGATATTATTGATATCGGTGCGGAGTCAACTCGTCCAGGTTCTACTGTTGTTAGTGAGGAAGATGAACTAGCAAGACTACAAAGTGTATTTCCAACGCTGAGAAAAGAATTTCCAGATGTATGTTTTAGTATTGATACATATAAACCGACAGTTGCTGAGTATATGATAAAAGAAGGTATTGATGCTTTAAATGACGTTAACGGAGTTAAGGGAAGCAATATGGCAGAAGTTGCGGCTAAATATAATATCCCCATCTTTGTCATGCATAATGGCGGTGTTGAAGAAGGTCATGAAATTGAGCAAGTAGTTCGTGAACTTAGTGAAAGTGTAGATATCTGTTTAAAAGCAGGAGTGAAAAAAGAAAATATAATTTTGGATCCTGGTATGGGATTTGGGAAAACTGCAGAAGCTAATTTAGAAATAACTAGAAAACTAGAATTACTTAATTCATTAGGTTGTGAAATTTTATATGCGGTAAGTAGAAAAAGAACTACAGATTATGTCTTAGGAGGAAATACCAATCCAAAAGATAGGGATATAGTTAGTGCAGCTTTATCTATAGAAGCGGTAAAACGTGGAGCGAGAATGGTTAGGGTACATAATGTTAAAGTTATGAAAGAAGCTTTAATAACTTATGAAATAATTAATGGTTAATAATTCTAAAGGAGGGTGACAATGAAAAATACATTTATTTATAATAATTATTTAGAAGCCCAAAAGGTACTAAGTACTTTAGAAAAAGAATTAGAACAATGTGATGAGTTTATTTTTAGCGTAGCATTTATTTCTGAAAGTGGTCTAACTAGCTTGCTTCAATCTTTAGAAGATTTGGAAAAAAGAAATATTCCGGGTAAAATTTTAACGACAAACTATTTGTATTTTAATACCCCTAAAGCATTAGATAAATTAAATAAATTTAAAAATATTGAATTAAAGATTTATGACAGTGAAAAAAATAAGCACGGCTTCCATACTAAGGGGTACCTTTTTAGACAAGGCCATAAATGGAATATTTTAATGGGTAGTTCAAATCTAACGAGTGCAGCCCTAACAATTAATAAAGAATGGAATACTTTAGTTGAAGAAGATTTGGAACATAGCTCTAAGGTGCTAGAAGAGTTTAATTCACTATGGAATCAGTCTGTAAAGTATAGTGATATTAGAGAAAAGTATATTGCAGACTTTAGCGTTAATGATACTCGAAGTAAAAAAGAAGAAAAGATTATTTCCAAGGAAATCAATCCTAATAAGATGCAACAAAGTTTTATAAAAAATTTAGAAATGCTAAGAGAACAAGATAATAGAGGACTATTAATTTCTGCGACTGGAACAGGAAAAACATTTGCGGCAGCCTTTGGGATGAAGAGTATAGATGCTAAAAAAGTCTTGTTTATTGTGCACCGTGAACAAATAGCAAGACAAGCTCTAGAAACTTTTAAACTGATTTTTGGCAATAGTCGTTCATATGGACTGTTAACGGGACAGAATAAAAATACCGAAGCGGATTTTATTTTTGCGACGATTCAAACTATATCTAAGCAAGAAGTTTATCAAAGTTTTTCTAAAACCTATTTTGATGAAATTATTATTGATGAAGTGCATAGGGCAGGTGCTGAAAGTTACTTGAGGGTAATGGATTATTTTAAACCTACTTTTTATCTTGGTATGACAGCTAGTCCTGATAGAACAGACAGTTTTAATATTTATGAGTTATTTAATAATAATATAGTTTACGAAGTTCGTCTAAAAGAAGCTATGGAAAATGACTTATTATGTCCATTTCACTATTTTGGTATTAGTGATTTAGAAATTGATGGTCAACCTATAGATGAACTTAGTGATTTTTCTAAGTTATATTCAAATAAACGTGTTAATCATATTATCGATAGAATAAATTATTACGGCTATTCAGGTAATAGAGTAAAAGGACTTGTCTTTTGTTCTTCTAAACAAGAGGCGAAAGCACTGAGTGATGAATTCAATAAAAAAGGTTATAAAACTACTAGTCTAACAGGTGAAGATAGTCAAGAAAGACGTGAGAGAGAAGTCGAAAGATTAGTTGCCGATTCTGGAGATGTTCTTGATTATATTTTTACCGTTGATATTTTTAATGAAGGTGTAGATATTCCGGAAGTTAATCAAGTAGTAATGTTACGACCAACTCAAAGTGCTATAGTATTTATTCAACAACTTGGTCGTGGTCTTAGAAAAAGTAAGGATAAAGACTTTGTCGTTATAATAGATTTTATCGCAAACTATAAAAATAACTTTCTAATTCCTGTAGCACTATCAGGGGATAATAGTTATGATAAAGATACAGTACGAAAATTTTTATCGCAAGGAACAAGATATCTACCGGGAACTTCTACTATTCATTTTGATGAAATTTCAAAACAAAGAATATACAGTGCTATAGATAATGTTAAGCTGAACACATGGATCTTTGTCGCTACAGAGTATAGTAAATTGAAAAATAAACTAGGAAGAATTCCAACATATTATGATTTTGAAAATTATGATGCATTAGATATTAAGAAAATTTTTGAAGTAGCAGGAAGCTATTATACTTTCCTTACTAAGAAGGAGCGTCAATTTAAATATAAAGGTCAATTATCAAAAACTGCAGAAAATATGTTAATCTTTGTATCTACCAATTTAATACTTAGTAAAAAAATAGAAGAGTTACAAATTCTAAAATTCCTTCTTAAAGGTGATGCGAAAAATATTGAAGGGCAGTTTAAAGATATTATGTTGGCTGAATACAATAAGTTTATAGCTGATTATGAACTAGAAGTTAGTAAAAAAATACTGACAAATAATTTTGTAACTAGTAGTGTTACTAAAAAGAAATTCAGTGATTGTATATTTTTAGATGAGAATAGTAATACACTAAAAATATCAAAAGAATTTTATAAGGAATTACAGTCTGAAGCTTTCAGAGAATTGTTAACTGAATTAGTTGAGTATGGAATCTATAGATACAATAAGTATTATAAAGACCGTCTATATAGAGATACTAATTTTGTTTTATATGAAAAATATAGCTTTGAAGATATTTGTAAGTTATTCTCATGGGGAATAAACTACGTTCCGCTTGCGATAGGTGGTTATAAATATGATGAGAGAACGAAAACTCTGCCAGTATTTATAAATTATGATATTGATGAAAATTCATTTAATAGAGATTATACACATGGTTTTTTACCGGATAATGGTTTTACATCAATGTCTAAGCCTAGACGAAATTTAGAATCTAAAGAGTGTGAGTACTTTTATAATGATGATACAAAGATCTATTTATTTATGAGAAAGAATAAAGAAGATAAAGATGGAGCAAGGATTTTCTACTTTTTAGGTGAAATGAAAACTGTAGGTGAACCGAAGTTAGTTCATAGAGAGAGAAGTGGAGATACTGTAATCCAATTTTATTATAAAATACAAACACCTCTTAGAGAAGATATGTACGAGTATTTTACAAGAGATAGAATATAAACGAGAACCCCCATCCTTGAGTTAGGATGGGGGTTAAGAAGTAAACAGCAAATATTAATGATAAATCTTCAAATATTATTTATTTTCTTCGTATTTTTTCTTGTCAAATCCATGCCATGCAGCTTCCATGATTCCTTCTAAGTCTTTAAGAAGAGCTAGACGAGGGTTAGCTGGTGTACATTGATCTTCGTATGCATCTAATGAAAGAGTTTTTAGTGCGTCTTTGAACTTATCGTAATCTACACCGTGATCTTTGAAGCTCATTGGAGTTCCTACACGTTTACCAAGTTCGAATACTGCTTGTGCGTAAGAATCTACTGCTTCTTCAGGAGTATCAGCTTTAAGTCCTAACATACGAGCGATATCTTGGAATTTTTCTGCTCCTTTGTAGTGTTCGTATTTAGGCCAGATTGATAATTTACCTGGTTGTGTACCGTTGTATTTGATTACGTATGGAAGTAATGTAGCGTTTGTTTCACCGTGAATTGTGTGGAATTTACCACCAATTTTGTGTGCCATTGAGTGACAGATACCTAAGAATGCGTTAGAGAATGCCATACCAGCTAAGCAAGACGCGTTATGCATTTTCTCGCGAGCATCTCTATCGAATTCTTTAACAGATTTTTCTAAGTTTTCAAATACAATCTTAATTGCTTGAAGTGCGATACCATCTGTGTAGTCATTTGCTAAGATAGAAGTGTATGCTTCAGTAGCGTGAGTTAACACGTCCATACCAGTAGCAGCAGTTGGTCTAGCTGGTACTGTCATTACTAAGTTAGGATCAACGATAGCAACGTTTGGTGTTAAAGCATAGTCAGCTAGTGGATATTTTTTATCATGTTCTTTATCAGAGATAACTGCGAATGGTGTAACCTCACTACCTGTACCAGAAGTTGTAGCGACAGCGATAAATTTAGCTTTGTTTCCTAAGTGAGGGTATTTTACAGTACGTTTTCTGATATCTGAGAATTTTTGAATTAATTCTTTGAAGTCTGCATCTGGTCTTTCGTAGAATAACCACATGATTTTACCTGCGTCGATTGCTGATCCACCACCTAGAGATACGATAGCATTAGGTTTGAATGAATTCATAATTTCTAATCCACGACGAACTGTTGTGATATCTGGGTTTGGTTCTACTCCAGCGAATACTTCGTAAGCTACTTTATTTTTACGACGATTTAATTGGTCAATGATGCGTTGAGCGAATCCAAGTTTAACCATAGATTCATCAGTTACGATCATCACTCTCTCTAAACCCTCCATTTCGCTTAAGTATCTGATTGCGTTTGGTTCAAAGTATACTTTTGGGGGAATTTTGTACCATTGTAAGTTGTTGTTTCTGCGCCCAATAATTTTGTAGTTAAGTAAGTTCACAGCTCCAATGTTTCCAGATACTGAGTTTCCTCCGTAGCTACCACATCCAAGAGTTAGTGATGGGATAAGTGCGTTGTAGATATCCCCGATACCACCGAATGAAGATGGAGAGTTCCATAAGATACGGCAAGCAGGAACTACTTTACCAAATTGTTCAGCAACCTCTTCGTCTTGAGTATGTACAGCAGCACTATGTCCTAAACCATTTAATTCAACCATTTGACGAGATTTTTCAATTCCATCTTCAGTGCTAATAGATTTAATTACTGCTAATATTGGAGATAATTTTTCACGAGTAAGAGGTTCATTTTCTCCTACTTCTTTAACTTCAGCAGCTAAGATAATTGTTCCTTTAGGAACTTCGAATCCTGCTAATTCAGCAATGTGTTCTGCAGATTTACCAACTACTTGTGCATTTAATTTTGCTCCAGCACAGTTTTTAGAGTTAGCTTTTGCTCCAAATACTAATTCTTCAAGTTTAGCTTTTTCTTCTTTGTTAACGAAGTATACATGGTGTTTTTTCATTAATTCAATGAACTCTTTGTAGTGTTCAGTATCAACGATAGCTGCTTGTTCACTGGCACAAATCATACCGTTATCGAATGATTTACTTAATACGATGTCGTTAACTGCTTGTTTTAATTTAGCATCTTTGTGTACATAAGCAGGTACGTTACCAGGACCAACACCTAAAGCAGGTTTTCCGCAAGAGTAAGCTGCTTTAACCATTGCGCTACCACCAGTAGCAAGAATTGTAGCTACTCCATCATGTTTCATTAATGCGTTTGTTGCATCTAATGATGGTTGTTCGATGAATTGGATACATCCTTCAGGAGCACCAGCTTTAATAGCTGCATCACGAACTATACGAGCTGCTTGTTTAGAACATTCATTTGCAGCAGGGTGGAAGCTGAAGATAATTGGGTTACGAGTTTTTAAGCAGATTAATGATTTAAATACTGTAGTAGATGTAGGGTTAGTTGTTGGTACGATACCACAAACAACACCAACAGGTTCTGCAATTGTAGTTAAACCATCTGATTCATCTTTATCAACAATACCTACTGTTTTTAGTCCGCGTAAGTTGTTTGTAATGTATTCAGAAGCAAATAAGTTTTTAATTGCTTTATCTTCTACTAAACCACGACCTGTTTCTTCGAAAGCAGCGATTGCAAGAGGTCCATGCTGATCTAATGCTGCAACTGCAGCTGCATGAACGATTTTATCGATTTTTTCTTGACACTCAATTTCTTTAAATTTCTCTAAAGCCACTAATGCTTTACTAACAAGATTGTTTACTTCTTCAACTGGATCAACAGTTGTAACTTTTTCTTTCGCCATAATAAATTCCTCCCGAAATTTTCTTTATAATTTTATTATGTTTGTTATTTGTAAAAACTATCTAGAAAATTTAGATAATTTTTTTAAGATTAAAGTTGAAACTTTAGTTTTTATTTGGTGTCGACTACCATTTACAGATAGTGTAACATAGGAAAAAGTAATATTAAAATGAAAACCGAAGCATAGAAAATTAATGAAAATTTATAAAATTAAAAAAAGAAAAGACAACTGTATTTTTATTTGTATAGGCAATGAAGTTTTTAGATATACAGTTCAAAACCTACAAAAGTTAACACTAAAATATTTGTTAATGGTTTTCTGTCTGCTATAATACATGTAATTATATAACAGATGAAATAGGTTAATTACCTTAATTATATTTGTATAAATAATAAAACTAGGTTAGAATTAATTTTTTTTGTAAATGATAATTTCTATTAGTTATCATTTTATAATATATTTTTTTTATAGAATAATAAAAGCTTTGTATAGCTAATATCTAAGGTGAAAAACAATTTTTGAAAAATAAAGTAAGGGATTGCGAGTTCGCATAAATTCATTGTAAAAAATACTTCTTACATACAAAAAATAATATAAATGAACATTTCATTAATGGAATAATTTTTCAAAATTAATAAATCTGTATTTTTGTTGTAGATTTTTATTGTATTATATAAATTTAATCTTTATATTGAAAGAACTATATGTTAAATTCTAGAGTGGTTTAATTTGGATATAATAATTGTATAGATTATATTAAGAAAAAAATATAAAATACTGTTTTTATTATTAGTAGTATCAATATAACTTTCTCTATTATATAGTTAATTTATAGTAGGTTAAGTACTTGTTTTACGGATATAGTTTACGTTTTTCAGTATGTATGGTTAGTGATAATATTGTAAAAAAAGTATTTTGAAAAATAATCATAAAATCAGAGATATCTATTGATTTTTATCTCTATACTTGATATAATATTCGCTAGAGTAATTTTATTACTCCTTACTCTCTTGAAAAATAGAGAGTCGCAAAGACCAAAAGGAGGTAACACACACATGAGAAAATATGAAGTAATGTTTGCTGTTCAACCACGTATTGAAGAAGAAGCTAAAAAAGCTGTGGTTGAAAGATTCGTAAATATTCTTTCAGAAGGTGCAGAAGCAGTAGAAGTTAAAGATTTAGGTAAAAAACGCCTAGCTTATGAAATCGAAGACTTCAGCGATGCTTACTACTATGTAGTAGAATTAACTTCAGAAACAGATGCGTCTACAAAAGAATTCGATCGTTTAGCAAAAATTAGCGATGATATCATCCGTCACATGGTAGTTAGATTAGAAAAATAAGGGGTGGCTTACTATGATTAATAACGTAGTATTAGTAGGAAGATTAACAAAAGATCCAGAACTAAGATATTCTAGTTCGAATATACCGATGGTTTATTTTACAATTGCTGTAAATAGAACATTTGCTGACCAAAGCGGTCAAAGACAAGCTGATTTTATAAGCTGCGTTGCTTTTAGAAAACAAGCAGAAAATATGGCTCGTTTTTTAGGGCGTGGTAGTTTAATCGGTGTAGAAGGTAGAATTCAAACTAGAAATTATCAAGGTAAAGATGGTAACACTGTTTATGTTACTGAAGTAGTAGCTGACAGAATCCAATTCCTTGAATCTAAATCTAGTTCAAATAGACAAAACAACGGTTTTGACTCTATGAGTTTTAATCAACCTCAATCACAACCTTCGTTTAATAATAATCAAAATTATTATAACAATACTAATCAAAACCAAGGGCAAGCTAATTCAGCTATGCAAGATTTTATTAATGACAGTTCATCATTCTCTGATTTTGGGGAAAACTTCCCAAGTAACTTAGATGATGACTTCATGCAGGATGTAGTAAATCCGTTTAAAGAAGACTAAAATTACATAGGAGGACATGCACAATGGCAGTAAATAACAATCGTCGTAACAACATGCGTCGTCGTAAAAAAGTATGTTATTTCACTAAAAATAACATCGAAACTATCGATTACAAAGACGTAGAATTACTTAAAAAATTCATTTCAGAACGTGGAAAAATCTTACCACGTCGTGTAACTGGTACTTCAGCTAAGTATCAAAGAATGTTAACTACAGCAATTAAAAGAGCTAGACACATGGCACTTTTACCATACGTTGTAGACGAAAAATAAGATTAATAACGAAAAAGATGAGCTTAGGCTTGTCTTTTTTTTTGCCTCTGATATAATAAAAGGGAAAGAGTAAACATTTAACATATTTTATATAGAGGAAAAAAGATGGAATTTAGAAAATTAGATGAAACAAAAGTTTTAAAAGATCCTGTACATAGTTATATTCATATTAATTATGAAGTAGTATGGCAATGTATAGATAGTAAAGAATTTCAAAGATTAAGACGTATTCGACAATTAGGTGGAGATTTTCAGGTGTATCCAACAGCAGAACACTCACGTTTTTCACATTCTTTAGGAGTGTATGAAATAGTTCGAAGAATGGTTACAGAAATTAAGTCGCTTAGTAGCGAGTTAAGTGAGTATGATAAAGTATCTGTTATGCTTGCTGGATTACTGCATGATGTAGGTCATGGACCTTTTTCTCATGCATTTGAACATGTAACAAATCACAGTCACGAAGACTACACTGTAAAGATAATTTTAGGTAATACAGAACTTAATGCAGTTCTAAGTAAAGTTTCTAAAAACTTACCACAAGATATAGTTGCTATTATTCAACACACTCATAAAAATGATATATTAAATCAAATTGTTTCAGGGCAATTGGATGCGGATAGAATGGATTATTTATTGCGTGATTCGTACTTTACAGCAACAAGTTACGGTCAATTTGATCTTGAGAGAATTTTGAGAACTATGCGTGTTAGAAAAATAGATGATGATAAAAAGCAACTAGTTGTTAAGTATACAGGTATTCATAGCGTAGAAGATTATATTATGGCTCGTTACCAAATGTATTGGCAAGTGTACTATCATCCTGTAGCTAGAAGCTATGAAACGGTATTTATTCAATTATTTAAAAGGTTAAATGATATTTTTAAAGTAAATAAAGATTATTTTTCTGATATAAAAGTTTTAGTTCCGTTTTTAGAAAAATCAGAAGTGACTGTAGAAGAATACTTTAGATTAGATGAAAATTCATTATTGTACTGTTGTACTTTAATCCAAGAAAAAGACGATAAAATAGCTGCTGATTTGGCTGATAGATTACTTAATAGAAAACTTTTTGAATACGTTGATTATAATGAAGATAACCTAGAACAAATAAAAAATATGTTAAAAGAAAATAACTTTGATATGAATTATTATTTAAGAATAGAAAGTATCGAAGCAAGTTTATATAGTCCATATAAGGGAAGAAAAATACTAATAGAGAAGTTAGATGGACAAATAGTTGCTTTAGAAAAAGCTAGTACTATAGTAGAATCAATCACAAAAGGTGAAACTAAAAGAGAAGGTACTATATTTTATCCTAGATAAAGTTAATAAAATAATTGCTAGTATTACGATATTGCTATGTATAACTAGTAATTATTTTTTTAAAACATTAAATTGTCAGAAAATAAATTTATTTTAACTAACTATTGATTTTAATTGTCGGAAATGTTATAATCGTAATTAGTTAAAAAATTTTCAACAATAAAGGAGCGATGTTAAATGTTTGAATTAGCAAATGTATCAAGACCAGGAGTGAGTGAATATATTTCAGGAAGTGGTGCGTTATCGGCACTTGATAGTAGATTAGAAGGTTTTAAAACTCCTTTAATTGTTACTGGAGAAAAATCTTATGCAGCTTTCAAAAAATTCTATAAAGGTAATAGAGAATTCAGAGTAGCTAAGTATGATGGAACTGCATCATATGAAGATATGCAACGTATTGCAGATGAATATGGGCAAGATGTTGACGTAGTACTTGGAGTAGGTGGGGGTCGTGTAATCGATACTGCCAAAGGTGTAGCTAGTGTATTAAATAAAGAGTATATGACTGTACCTACAGTAATCGCAACTTGTGCACCATATGCACCGGTAGCTGCGGTTTACCATCCAGATAAAACATTTAGAGAGGTAGCATATTTCAAACGTACAGCATATGCGTGTGTTGTTGATTTAGATCTATTGTTAGAATCTCCAAAAGAATACTTTGTAGCAGGTATTGGAGATACACTTGCTAAATGGTATGAAGCAGTAGTATTAGTAGAAAGAAATAACAAATATAATGATCCATTAGTTAGAATGGGATTAGAAGCAGCAAAAATTACTCGTGACGTATTATTACGTGACGCAAATGGAGCTTTAGAAGCTTTAGATAAAAAAGAAGTTACAGAAAGCTTTAAAAATGCAGTAGATACTGTATTTGCAATCTCTGGATGTGTGGGATGCTTTGCTGTACACTATGGTCGTATGGCAGGGGCTCATGCGGTGCACAACGGTATGACATTAATTGAAGAAACTCATAGCGTATTACACGGAACAAAAGTTTCTTACGGTATCTTAGTTCAATTATTAGCAGAAGGTAAAAAAGATGAAGTGGAAAAATTAGTTCCATTCTATAAAGAAAATAACCTTGCTTATAACTTAGCATGTGTAAATGTTGTAGAAGATGTTGAGGCTAAGATGCAAAAAATTGCAGAATTTGCTGCAAGTGATAAAGAATCATTCAAACTAGCTGTTGATGTATGTACTCCAGAAGTAGTTTTAGCAGCAATGAAAGAATTAGAAGAATTAACAAAATAATATAACAAGAAACCACTAAGTAAATTTAGATTTACTTAGTGGTTTTTTAGAGCGGTCTGTAATTAAAGATTATTTTTTAATACTGGAACTAACATAGCTTTTTTAACGTCTTCTGCAGTATTGTCTTGTAATAAGTAGTTAACTATTTCATATCCAAATAATATAGCTACAGCTGGTCCCTGCGCTGTAATTACGTTTTTATCTATAACAACAGCTTTTTCAGAGTTGTAATTTTTATAATTAATTTCTTTATCAAAACCAGGGTAAGATGTTACTTCTTTGTCGTCTGTTATTCCAGCAGCGCTAAGCACTATAGGAGCGGCACAAATAGCGGCAACTAATTTTCCAGAATTATACATTGTTTGATAAAATTCAATAATTTTTTTATTATCTCGAAGTAAAGTACTTCCTGGCATACCACCTGGTATGACTATTGCATCATAGTCCAAAATATTATTTACTTCGTCTATTTTTTTGTCTGCGAGTATTTTTACATTGTGTGAACTTGTTATAAAATCTTCATTATTTGCAGAGATAAGATCAACTTCTAGATTAGCGCGACGCATAATGTCCAGCGGAGCGATAAATTCTAATTCTTCACTACCATTTTCAATAAATAAAGCAACTTTTTTTGTCATAAGAACCTCCGAAAATTTATTATATCTACTTATATTTTATAATATTTCCTAGAAAATATAAAGTTATAGAAAAAAAGCAACCACATCCGGAATGTGGTTGCAAAGTTCAAGCTTTTAAAATTATTTAGAAATTTCTAGAACTCCGTAGCCTGTGTCACGGCGTTTGTAAACTATAGAAACTTCTCCAGTTTTGTCATCTAAAAATGCAAAGAAATCGTGACCTAAAAGTTCCATTTGGAAAACAGCTTCTTCTCTTGTCATAACTTCAACTTTAAGTTGTTTAACTTTTCCAAGATTTACTGATGGTTCTTCTACATCTTCTAATTCGCTAGTAAGAAGATTTTCGTTAACAAATCCTTTTTCTCGACCTTTTCTATTGATTTTTGTTTTGTGTTTTCTCATTTGTCGTTCTAGTTTGTCAACAGCTAAATCTACTGCAGCATACAAGTCTTCGTTAGTTTCTTCTGCACGAAGTGTAACACCTTTTAAAGGCACAGTGATTTCAATTTTTTTCTTATTATTTTTGTATACTTTAGCATTAGCGTAAACGTTTGCTTCTAAACTGTCAGCAAAGTATTTTTCTAATTTAGAAACTTTGTTTTCAACATATTCTCTAATTGGTTGAGTGATTTCTAAATTTTCTCCTCGTACTTGATATCTTAACATTTTAAAGCACTCCTTTCATAAAGTAGACAATCTACTTTATAGGGTTTCCCCTTATTTTATACATTTATTATAACATTATTTGATAACGTTAGCAACTGTAAAAAGACAAATAGTGGATTTTTGAAAAATATATATTTATTTGCTTTGTAAATATATTTTTGTTAAAATGAAATTAAAGACAATATTGTAAGGAATTATAGTTTATTACAAATATTAAAAAGAAGAATTATCTGAGATGATACTCAAAGATTATTATAAAATAATGTTATGCATTATTTTATAGAATGCTTTTATTATTGCTGTATTAATAGTAGTATTGGAAATTTTATTTTTATATTAGACAGGCAATGAGCAAGAGTAATAGGGATATTGAAAGTTTTAGGGAGTAAGTTATGTTTTTTGAAAAATATTGTGAATTTATTGAGGCTTTGTATTGCGTGCATTATTGCAATATTACTGAAAATAAAAAGATAAATTATTACAAAAATATATATAATGATTATTTGAAATTTGGGAAAAGAAATAAAGATTTTGAAGAAATATACAATGATATAACGTCAGGAGTAGTCTGTACTTTAAATTATTCTGATTTAGAATTTTTAAAAAAGTATAATGGGCTACTTTTTTCTATTTCTGACTTAATAAACTTAAAAATTAAAATACATTATTTAGATTCTTGTCCTCATGTTAAAAAGCAATTAGGTGTAGAAAATAAAAAGAAACAACATTATTGTATTAGATGCGGAAATACTAGTCAAAATTTATTTTATAGTTATAAAAATGAAGATGTTAAGATAGTTTATTGCATGAGATGTATAGAATTTGGTCGTGTAGATAATTTTACACCTATGTTTCAGATTAACATTCCGGTTATAAATAAGAAGAATATAATAAAACCAAGTACTAAACTTAGCGATCTGCAGAGTGAGGCAAGTAAACAATTAGTAATTAATACTAGAAACAATAAAAATACTTTAGTTTGGGCTGTTTGTGGAGCAGGTAAGACAGAGATAGTTTATGAGATAGTTTATGACTCCGTTATGTCTAATAAACGTATCTGTATGGCTATTCCTAGAAAAGATGTAGTAAAAGAATTATACACTAGATTTTCTAAAGATTTTAGAGGTTTAGATATTAACGTCTTGCATGGTGATGAAAAAAGTTTTGTTGATTCAAATTTTTATATTATGACAACACATCAGTTAATAAAATATTATAAGTATTTTGATATTGTAATTATTGATGAGGTAGATGCCTTCCCATATTCAGGTGACGAGTGTTTAGAAGAGGGTGCTTTATCAAGCTTAGTAGAAGAAGGTGTTTTAGTATTTTTATCAGCAACACCATCAAAAAAAATTAAAAGTTATGTGGATGAAATAATAAAAATCCCGATTAGATATCATGGTTACTTATTACCTGTACCGAGAATAAGAAAAGTAAATAAAAAGGTATTAATTTTTGAGGAAAAATCAGAAATAATAAATAAATATATCTTAGATATTTTAAACAAAAAACGTAGATTACTAATATTTGTTCCAATAATAGCTATGTGCCAAAGTCTCAAGAATTATTTAGAAAAGTATATTTCAGAAAGTATTAAAATAGATTATGTCTATAGCGAAGATAAAGACAGATCCAAGAAAATCCAAAGGTTTTATAATAAAAAAATTGATATACTAATAACGACAACAATATTAGAAAGAGGTGTAACCTTTGACTATTTAGATGTTATGGTCTTCGATGCTGGGCATAAAAATTTTACAAAAGAATCGTTAATACAAATTGCAGGAAGAGTAGGGAGAAAAGAGTATGATAATACGGGAGAGATAATTTATTTTAGTGACGAAATAACTAAAAATATAAAACATGCAATAAAAGAAATAGAATATATGAATAATTTAGCTAGCTACAGAAAGCTAAATAAGGAGTAAATATGAAATGTATGTATTGTAAGAAAGAGATAGTGGAAAAACTCAGTTTTAATAATGTTTTTTCTAAAAAGGATAGTTTAGTTTTATGTGGAGAATGCAAATATAATATTGACATAAATATAACTGAACTAGCAGAATATACCTTGTATTATTTTGGTGATTATGAGTTTTTAAAGGAGATTATATATAATATTAAATACTCTGGGGCTATTCATAAAGCGGAAAGATTTAGAGAGCTTTTTAGCTTGTTTTTTAAAAAATATAAGTTTAATCTCGTTACAATAGTGCCGATAAATAATACGAGGAAATACACTAGAGGTTTTGATCATATAGCGCAGTTGTGCAATGTTTGTAATGTGAAATACACTAACACCTTGCAATGTGACTATCGAGAAAAACAATCAAAACTTCATAAAAAACGTGAAAAGCATAAGTTTAGAATTATAGATAATCTAAATTTTGAAAAATATCCTAAGAGAATCTTGATAGTAGATGATGTAATAACGAGTGGTAATACGTTAATAAGTTGTGCAGAAGTGTTAAAGGAAAGATTCCCTGATGCGGAAATTTGCTTTTTAACATTAGCTAAATCATAGAAAAAATATGATGTATTTACTATACGTATTTTTCTGTTTTGTGGTATAATTTATAAGTTAAAAAAATAGTTAGGAGATGGTTAAAACAAAAATTTTATTTTCACTAATAATGATAGTACTTATTTTGGTATTAGTTTATTACTTAACGAAAAAATTTGAATTGAAGAAGGATCAAATAATTATATTTTGGATATTAGTATTATTTTGGTCGGCAATTAGTATTATTAGGGCGTATAGAAAGCTCTATGCTATTACTCCTGTAGAAAATGGAGGATTATCATTAACACCTCTTTTAGCTTCTCAAATAGCTGCAGGATATGGTTTGATGAGTTTAATAGTAAGATTACCTATGTTTATAGCGAGTGATATATTTAGACGACGTAAAATATTCGTTCAAATATCACTGTTTTTACTAATTGTAACTTCGTTTTTAGTAGCCTTTAATGGTAGTTATACTACTTTATATTTATCATCGTTATCTTTAGGTATAAGTGCGACAATGTTAGCATTGTTTAATGTTATGTTTTCGGAGACTTTCTCTAAAGAAAAAGCTGCGTTATCAGTATCTATTTTATCAGTAGCGCCGCTTCTTGCTGAATTTATCGCAGCACCAATACAATATATCTTTACTATAAATGAATATAAACATTTTAATTATATGTGGATAGTATCAGGTATATTGGCTGTTGCAACATTTATTTTAACATTTATGATGAAAGACTATCGTCCAGTTAATAGTGGTTTTTCATTCGATAAAGTTAAAGTAGTATTAAAACATGGAAGTTTTATCTATGTTTGTATAATGGCCTTATTACTTTCATTTGTGAAGTTTGCGACAAGTGGAGCTAATATGATAGCATACGGAAAAACTTCATTAGGAATGAGTCCTCTTATGCTTGCTTATATGGATGCTGTGTTTGCTATTCCACAGCTAATAGCAGGTGTTTTAGTAGGGGTGTATTTCACAAGAAAATGGGGGCTACAAAAAACATTACTATTTATGTTTGGTTGTGCGTTAGCATTCTACATTATAGCTCTATATGTAAATAATCCATATATAATTTACTTTAGTTATATTCTAAATGGTTTAGGTTATGGTGGAGCATATAACGTGCTTATCTCTCTTGCTATGCAATATTTTGATAGAGAGTATAGAAATGTAAGTATGGGAATATATCAAGCATTCTTTGCACTAGGAATTTTCTATGGTGATTATGTATATGTTTGGATAGCTAAACATGTAGCTAATGGTTTATTCGGTTTTGACCAAAGTAAAGCAATATTCTTAATAGTTATAGGTATTACATTATTAAGTATGCTAATGGTTAAGCTTAGAGTAAAAGATAAATAAAAAAAGGATCTGACTTTTTAGTCAGTTCCTTTTTTTATTTTTAGTGTCCAATAAGATCGGTTCTCATCCAACCTTGTTTTCCTTTGTAAGTTACGTAAGACCACTCTTCTCCTTTAGAGTTTCTTTCAGTGAAATCAACATATACTGTATCACCTTTTTTAGCAGTATCTAGAACAGAGCTTGAATCATTTGAAGAACTTCTTAGGTTAACCCCAGCATCTACATATATTTTAGCAGGTCTATTACTGAAGTATGTACGATTACTACCAGAACTAGAAGAGTTAGAAGAACTAGAAGAGTTATCTTTAACTATAATAGTTTCTTTTTCTTTTTCTTTCTCTTTTTCTTTCTCATTTAGACCATTTACAGTGAATGTACGTTTGAATTCACCTTTTGTATCTAATTTTAATTTTTGTGCTGTATTATGATTTAAAGTAATAGTAACTTCTACTTTATCACCATTTTTTAAGTTTTCTTTTTTATCGTAAGAAATATCAGGTTTTGATAAGAAGTTAGAAATCTCAGTAGAAGTATTAGCTACTTCTGGGATTTTTTTAATATCTACTTCAGGTTTTCCTTCTCCATTTGTACCATAAGTTACGAAATTAATTTCATAAGCTGAAACATCTACAACATTTTCTTTTTTCATAAACTTATTATATCCGAAATATAGACCTACAACTAGAACTAAGAAAGTTACTACAGCTGTAATAATTATTGGAATAGGGCTCTTTTTCTTTTCTTTTTTAGGTTCTTCGTTATAACTATTGTTGTCATTATAATTATTATTGTCGTTATAATTGTTATAGTTAGGATTTACCGGTGGTACATTATACTGTTGGTTGTTTTGTTGATTATAATATTGTTGGTCATTAACCGTATTGTTGTATTGAGTATTTTGGTTATCATATTGTTGACCAGTGTAACCAGGATTATTATATTGACCGTTATAATCAGGGTTATTGTATTGCTCGTTATATTGATTATATTGGTCATTTGGATAGTTGTTATATTGATCGTTATTGTAATTAGGATTATTATTCTGGGAATTATAATTCCTGTTGTTATTTGGGTTTTGATTATTCATAAATTTCTCCTTTTATTATTATTCTGCGTAGTCTCCACCTGGAGCATTTAGGTACTCTTCAAGTGGAATATTTTTTTCATAAAGTATTTTTGCGACATCTTGACCAACATATCTAATATGCCAGCTTTCTTCCATGTAACCAGTTTTTTCTACGAATTCTGGTTTATATCTAACGATAAATCCATATTTATGTGCGTTATTAGCAAGCCATTGAGCAGCTTTTTTACTACGTTCGCTTGTTCCTTCAGAACCTAGCAGCTGACCATCGCTATCGATAAGGTCAAATACTAAACCTGTTTGGTGTTCACTGTATCCAGGACGAGCTGAGAATCTATCCGCTTCTGCTTTTCCGTGTGCAGATACATAGTTGTTATATAAGCCAACTTGTGTCTCATAAGATCTAAATCCTGATACTTGATTTGTAATATCCATTCCAGCGCTTTGAGCATCTTTAATTAGCTTATTAACATTTTTTCTCGCTGTTGGATCTTCACCAGGGTTATAGTTTTTAGGTAAAGGGTGTTTTTTGTTAGCTAGTACTATACCGTTTATAACAGTAGGTTCACTAACAGTTTCTGGAGTTTTACCTTTTTGTGATTCTGAGTTTTCTTTGTTGTCAGAATTTTTAGAGTTACTTTGATTATTAGAACTGTTTGAATTATTATTGTCTTTTTTTGTTTCGGATGTATTATTTGTTGATGAAGTATTTGAGTTAGAAGAACTTTCGTCATCTTTTGTTAAATAATATAGACCACCAAGAGCAAATGTAAGGACAATTATACTAACAGTAACAATAGTTATAATATGTCTTTTCATAAATTTTCTCCTTTCCTTAATAAAAACATACTTTATAAGAATACTATAATTTTATACGTATTTCTCCTATGTTATATATGATAAGTTGAAGTTTAGATTTTGTCAATATAAAATAAAAAAATATAGTAATTTAATAAAGATTTTTCAATTTTTATGTCTTTTCAAAAATTAAGGGGAAAACAATGGATAAAATTCAAAAAAATTGTTTTAAATTGAAAGATTAATAGTGAAATATTAAATTTTATTTTCCTTTAAAAAAGTAGTAAAATTTGGTATAATTAATAGGATATAGAACAGAGGTTCTCTATAAAAAACGAAAAAGGAGTGTTAAATTGAATAATAACATTTCAGAAAGTCTAAAAAAAGAATTAGAGAAATTATTAGAGAATAAATTTTTCTTTAAAAAGCCTAGTAATACTAAAATAATTGTTTATTCACTTACTTTTATTGCGTTAGTTGTTTTAAGTGCTTTACTTAATGTTGTGGAAATAGGTGCTTTTCTAGCAGTATTTCCTTTAACTTATGTATTAGGAGCTAGAGGGCTGAAATACTACTTACCACTGGTTTTATCTGGTGTTGTAATATTGATGTTTTTCTCAAGTCCATATATGCTATTTTGGTTTACTATGCATATGGTACTAGCGTTTATTGTGTATCAATCTATAGTAACAAGAAACTCTAAGGTGTTTCTAGTTACAGCAGTTTCTGCATTTTTATTTTTAGGAATTGCTATTTACACAGCATTATTAGTAAAAAATGGAATTTTAAATATTACAAATGAACAAATTAATCAATTTGTAAATGATATTCAAAAAGAAAGTACACTTTCTAATCAGACTATTGATAAAAGTGTCTTATTATCAACGATTGATTCGTTGAAAAGAACTTTCCCTGTAACATTGTTTATTACGTTATTCTTATACAGTTTACTATTAGTTCAATATACATTATCTATGTTAGGAAGAGAATATATTATTATTCCTACGTTTCCTAAGTTTAGTAGAATTACTCTAAGTCCTCGTATTGCGAACATCTATATAGTTTTAGTTATTATAGAGTTAATAGTAGGTGTGCAAGTAGGAGATAATTCTAATAATTTTTGGTATGTATTATTGCAAAATACTAATACTATATTAGGACTTGTCTTTGCACTTAATGGTTTATTTACAGCATTTTTCTTTGCTGAATTAAAAGAAAATGAAACTAGTATAAAAATAATGTTAGTTATATTGTTTATAATATTTAATCCAATTTTAGAAATGCTTGGGTTTGTAGACAGTGTATTTAAGCTGAGAGAAAATTATATTATTATGAAGAAAGGAAGATAGCGATGAATGCAAAAAGAAAGTATGAATTAATTATTTTAGCGATTGTTATTTTAGGTGCTATAGTAATAGGTCTACTAAGTTTAGAAAGCTTAGCTATATATTTCTTAGTGTTGCTTCTTGCACTAATCCCTATCTACTATTATTCTAAAAAAGTTGCTGAACAAACTGAAAAATATGTTAGCAAGCTAACTAATCGAATAAAAGATTCGTCTGAAAAAGGAATAAATAAATTTCCTATTGGTATTATAGTGATAGATGAAAATAAAAATATAGAATGGGCAAATAATTTTATTTATAAACATATAAAAGTTGAAGAAATAAAAGGTGTTAATATACTAGAACTTATGCCTGAAATTGAAGAAATCTTTGATGTAGAAACACCAGTTGATAATCAGTTCGAAATTTTTGGGAAACATTACAAAGTTAATTATCAAAAAGATAGTGGTTATATTTACTTCTTTGATATTACTGAAAGTAAAGTAGTAATGCAGAGATTTCGTGATACAAGACCTATTATTTTAAACTTAAGTCTTGATAACTATGAAGATGTTTATGACTCATTAGATGATGAAGTGGCAAGTAGCTTTGATGCCACTGTAGTTAGAATTTTAACTGATTGGGCTAAGAAAAATAGTATTTATTTAAAACGATTAGATGAAGATAGATTTATAGGTCTTTTAAATGTTAAAGATCTTAAAAAGATAGAAAAAGATAAGTTCCAAATATTAGATTCAATTAGAAACTTAAAAGAAGAATTTGATGCACCAATTACCCTTAGTATTGGTGTAGGGATGGGAACAGATTTCTTACCGGAGCTTGGTGAATTAGCAAAAAGTTCTCTAGACCTTGCATTAGGACGAGGTGGAGACCAAGTTGCTATGAAAGACGTTGATGGAACGATTAAGTTTTATGGAGGTAAAACTAATCCGCAAGAAAAACGTACAAGAATTAAGGCAAGAGTTATATCAAATGCCCTTGCTGATATTATTTCTGATAGTGATAAAGTTATAGTTATGGGGCATAAACGTCCTGACTTCGATGCTATTGGAGGTTGTGTAGGTATTTATACTTTTTCAAAAATAGTAGGAAAAGATTGTTACATAATTTTAAATGACAGTGATAAAGATGAAACTATTCAAAAAGTTATGTTAGAAATTGAAAATACTGATGAAACATTGGCGAAAGTATTCATTAATAGTGATGAAGCTTGGGAGTTAATGACACCTCAAACAACATTGATTATTGTAGATACTTCAGATGCTTCACGTGTTATAGATGCTGCGATATTATCAAAAGCAAACAAAAAAGTTATAATTGACCACCATAGACGTGGTGAAGATATAATAACAAATCCGCTATTAACGTATATAGAACCATATGCGTCATCATCATCAGAGTTAATAGCTGAATTGATTGAATATCAAACAAAAATTGAAAAAATTACACCACTAGGAGCAACAATTATGCTAGGTGGTATAGTAGTTGATACTCAAAACTTCTCAATAAGAACCGGTTCAAGAACATTTGATGCTGCTGCTTATTTAAGAAGTAATGGAGCAGACCCAACTAAAGTAAAAACTATCTTAAAAGAACCAATTGAAAACTTTATGAATAGAGTAGAAATTATTAATAATTCTATTCAGAAAACACCAGAAATAGTAATAGCTAAAGCGCCAAGTGAAAAAACATATACAAACGTTATGTTAGCTCAAAGTGCTGATTTACTACTTACTTTAAAAGGTATTGAATGTAGTTTTGCAGTTGGATACTTAGATAAAAATAGAGTAGGTATTTCTGCTAGATCATTAGGTAATATGAATGTTCAGTTAGTAATGGAAGAGCTTGGCGGAGGTGGACACCTTGCTAATGCTGCTACTCAAATAGAGGGTGTTGACATTGATACAGCAGTGTCAAGATTAAATGATGCAATAGATCACGTATTATTACAGTAGTTTAATAAATTTAAAAGTGAATTTTATTTAAAGGAGATAGGGTAATGAAAGTTATATTTTTAGAAGATGTAAAAGGTAAAGGTAAAAAAGGAGACGTTAAGGAAATTGCTGACGGATATGCAAAATTCTTAATCACAAATAAAAAAGCAGTTCAAGCAACTAATGCTAATATGGCTACATTAAAAGGACAACAAAAACGTGTTGAAAAAGATAAGCAAGAAGAATTAGTTCAAGCTAAATTATTAGCAAAACAATTAGAAGATGTTGAAGTTAAAATTGCTGTTAAAGCTGGAGAAGGTGGAAGATTATTTGGATCAGTTTCTTCAAAACAAATTGTTGAAGAACTTAAAAAACAACATGATCTTAAAGTAGATAAGAAAAAAATTGATTTACCACATGGAATCCAAGCTTTAGGATATACAAATGTAAAAATTAAATTACACAGTCAAGTAGAAGGAACTATTAAAGTTCATGTAGTGGAACAATAATAATTATGTAGGTGGAAGAATGAAATATCATATAGATTCTGTTATTTTAGCAGAGCAATCTCTGCTTGGAGCTCTTATGCAAGAGCCAGAAAAATTAGTAGAAGTTAAAGCTGCAGTAGATGCAGAAGACTTTTATGATGAAAAAAACAAGGATATTTATAATGCTATTTTACGTTTAGATGAAGCGGAAATAATACCTGATACCACTACAATATTTGAAGAAATTAATAATAGTGGGGCATTCAAATCTATGGATGCCTCATTATATATAGTGGAGCTTTATGATATTACGCCAAGTACACGTAATATAATGCATTATGCGAACTTAGTGAAACGATATTCTATATATCGTGAAATTCGTTCAGTTTTATTAAGCAGTACTGAGGAGATGAATCAAGGGAATGCTGATATCGATTCATTAACTGCTACTTTATTCGACCAAGTGGAAAGAGCTATGGAACGAGCAAAAACTTCACAGTTCAAAAATATGAAAGATATAACTGGTGAAGTATTCCAAGAAATAGTAGCACGTATGTCTGGAGAGGGTCAAAATATCGCTATACCAACAGGGTTTAGTACATTAGACCAAATTGTTGGATTAGGAAAAGGAGACCTAGTAATTTTAGCAGCTCGTCCTTCTATGGGGAAAACAGCCTTTGCATTAAACATTGCCTTAAATGTAGCAGGTAAGAACCATAGAGATGAGAGTGAGAAAAAAACAGTAGCTTTATTCTCTTTAGAGATGGGTGCAGATCAATTGGTATCTAGGATGATTTGCAGTGAAGGAATGTTAGACTCTGAAAAAATCAAAAAAGGTACTTTAGATAATGATGACATGATGAAGCTAGAAACAGCTGTTCATTTCTTAAATCAGAAAAATATTTTTATCGAGGATAGTGCATTTATAAAAGTTAATGAAGTTAAAGCGAAATGTAAACTTCTAAAAAATGAACATGGTTTAGATCTTGTTGTTATCGACTATTTACAACTTTTACAAGGAAGTAAAAGAACAGATAATAGACAACAAGAGGTTTCTGAGATTTCTCGTAGTTTAAAACAAATGGCTAGGGAATTGGACTGTCCAGTTATAGCATTATCACAGTTATCACGTAGTGTTGAATCGCGTCACGATAAACGTCCTATGATGAGTGACCTTAGAGAATCTGGAAGTATTGAGCAAGATGCCGATATTGTATCATTCTTATATCGTTCAGATTACTATAGAAGTGAAGATGCGGACGAAAATGAAGTTCAAGAACCTAGTGACGTTTCTACTGTTGAAGTTATTATAGCTAAAAACAGAAATGGTCAAACAGGTACAGCGGAATTAGCATTTATGAAACGATATAATAGATTCGTTTCAAAAAGCTATGGTGAATAAAGTATAAAATACTATAATTTAAATGAAATCTTAGGAGAGAATTAATATGAAATTTAAAAATAAAAGGTTAATTTCAGCTGCGATTGTAGTAGTGTTGGTAATTGTTTCACTAATAGGTGGAACAGTAGGATCAAAAAATCAGAAAAAAGATGCATCTGATGGATATCTAGCAGATTTTCTAATGAATCAGACAGTTCATAAATTAACATTAAAAGAAGGTAGCGGAAGCGAAGTTATTCAGAAAATTTCTGTTGAAGGTGAAATTGGTTCAGAAATGACTAATACATATTCAAGAGGATCAATAATAAATCAAATTAAAGTTGCCTCAGCAGATCCAAATGTAAAAGCAATTTTATTATCTGTAAATACTCCTGGTGGAGGAGTATATGAAACTGCAGAAATTTATAATGCTTTAAAAAATAGTGGAAAAGATGTTTATGTAGCAATGAAAAAACAAGCAACATCAGGAGGTTATTATATCTCTATGGCTGCTAAGAAAATCTATGCTAATTCAGAAACAACTACTGGATCAATTGGGGTAATAATGAGTTATGTTTCTGCCCAAAAATTCTTAAATGAACATGGAATTAAACAAGAAACTATTCGCTCAGGTGATCAAAAAGCAATAGGTGGACTTGCAGAAGATTTACCAGAATCTACTAGAAAAATTTATCAAGAACAAAACAAAGAAGCATATGATAGATTTGTTAAAGCTATTGCTGAAGGACGTAATATGAGTGAAGATGAAGTTAAAAAACTAGCAGATGGAAGAACTTATAGTGGTAAACAAGCGGTAGAAAATAAATTAGTAGATAAAATCGGGACAGAAGATGAACTTATTAACTTAATCAAAGAGGAGAAGAACCTAAGTAATCCAAGTGTTATTGAATTAAGAAAAGATAGTTCATCAGAAAGTATTTTATCTAGATTAGTAAAAGCTACAACTAGATCAATTATTTCAGAATTCAATAGTGAAGCGTCATCGACTAGTGTAGAAAGAAGTTATTTAGGTTAGGGGGTAGTTATAATGACTAATAATGAAAATACAAACCCTGATTATCTAGGTAATGAATCAAACCTTGATCAAAATAGTGAAACTTCACAAGTGAAACACCAAAATGAGGACTTAACATCAGATACTATCCAAACTAGCGAGTCAACTACTAATAATGAAAGTAATGAGACGTTGCAGTCTGACTACCAAAGTAGTGAACCGAAAGAAAATCAAAATAATGAACAATCTGTAAAAACCGAAAATTTAACTCAGCAAGTTAACCAAACAAATAATCAAAGTTATAATTACAATAATTATTACCGTAATGTAGATTTTTCATTACCAACAACATTTGAAGATTATATAAAACTATCAGAAAACTTCTATGCAGGTTTTTGGCAAAGATTTATTGCCTATATAATAGATTTAATAGTAGTTTTCTCAATAACTGGATTGTTCAATACGGTGACATTAAATTATTTAAACGTAGAGATTAAACTTTTTTTAATTAGAGAATTTACTTTAAGCTTTGTGATAGTATTATTTACTTACTTTATTCTTATGACATATTTCTTTTCTCAAACATTAGGTAAAGTAATAATGAAGATAAAAGTAGAAACAAATAAAGGTGAAAAACTATCGTGGTCTGATGTAATTTATCGTGAGACTGTAGGAAGAATACTAATGACAGTATTATTCTGTACTCCTTATCTTTTAGTAGGTATACTGCCTAAGAAAAAAGGATTACATGATTATATTGCTGATACTGTTGTTGTTAAAGAAGACTTTTCTAAGTTAAGAAAACAAATGAATGAAAAAATAAGAGCTTTATAGCCAAAAAAAGATGCAATATTTTAAAATTGCATCTTTTTTCTTCTATTTATCGTAACCAAGATACCCGATAGCAACAGCACGAGGCCCTGCATGGCATCCAATAACTGGAGAAACAACTTCAATTTCAGTTTCGATATCTCCAAACACTTTTTTAATTGTATCTTGTGCTTTAGCAAGTAAATCATCACTTGTATATAGTATGAATAGTGATTTTGGATTTTTTTCTTTAATTTCTTCACACATTTTCGTAAGAACTTTATTCATACCTCTATGCTTTCCAGAAACAGTTAATAAACCATCTTTAACTGTGATAATAGGTAGAATGCTTAATAAGTTTGATAAAAAGAACTGAGCTTTAGTTAAGCGTCCACCAGCATAAAGGAAGTCCATAGTTTCTACTGTTACTAGAACGTTTTGTTTTTCTAAAAGTTCTTTGTATTTACTTTCTATATCTTCATAAGCAAGTGTTCCTGCTGTGTAATCTTTAACAATTTTTTCAATAGCACAACCAACCATTCTAGCTACTTGTTCAGTATCTATTACTTTAATTTCAAGTCCATCGATAAGATCTTTTGCTTGTAAGAATGATGAATAAGTACCAGATAATTTTGAAGATACACTAAAAGCTACTATTCTTTCATAACCTTCACTTTTTAGTTTTTCATATACTTCTAAGATTCTTCCAACTGATGGTTGGCTAGTGCTAGGTTTCATACCAGCATTTACTTTTTCGTAAAATACCTCAGGAGTAATAGTTACATTATCTATATAAAGTTCATCGTCTAGACGAACCTCAACTGGAATTACAGTTAAGATTGGATTGTTTTTTTCGAATTCTTGATTAATTTGTAATGCTGAATCACATACAAATGCTGTTTTCATAAGTTTCACCTCAAATATAAAATATACATTTAGTTTTTTTAATAATCATAAAGTTATGTAGAAAATTCTACTTAGATAATAATAAACTAAAAAATAAATTTTTTCAAATAAAAAGTGAAACGATATGTTAACTTATATTGAAGTATTTTGTGATTAAAGTTGATTTATATATGATGTTAAAGCTTTCATCCATCTAAAATATTTTTAAAAGATACATTGTTTATCTCTAATTATATTTACATTTATTTGATGAAAAGATATAATAAGTTATAGAAAATATTTAGTTTGTTTACTAATGCTATAATAAAAATGAATGATTGAATTAGATTGATTTATGTTATAATAATATTTATACAGCGATGGAATTAGGAGGATTCAGGATGATTTTAGAAAATATTTCAGGACCAAAAGACCTTAAAGAATTAACAATTGAAGAATTACATACTCTTGTAGATGAAACAAGAACAGCGTTATTAGAAAAAATAAGTGCTCATGGTGGACATAGTGGGCCAAACTTAGGAATGGTGGAGATGACAGTTGCCTTGCACCATGTATTTGACTCTCCAGTTGATAAGTTAGTTTTTGATGTATCACATCAGACTTATATTCATAAAATGTTAACAGGGCGTCAAAAGGCATTTACAGATCCTAAACATTATGATGATGTCTCAGGATATACTAATCCAAAAGAAAGTGAGCATGATCTATTTACTATTGGTCATACATCAACTTCTTTATCTTTAGCAAGTGGTATACTACATGCAAGAGACTTGAAAAAAGAAAAAGGTAATGTTGTGGCAATTATTGGAGATGGTTCTTTATCAGGTGGTATGGCTTATGAAGGGTTAAACACAATAGCAACATTAGGAACTAATGCAATAATTATAATAAATGATAATGACCAATCTATTGCTAAAAATCCTAAAGGTGGTATATATACTGCATTAAGAGAGCTGCGTGAAAATAAAGGTCAGGTAACTAACAATATTTTTAAAGCATTAGGATATGATTATCACTACTTAGAAGATGGTAATAACTTAGAAGAACTAATTTCATTATTTAAAGAAGTAAAAGATATAGATCATCCAGTAGTATTACATATTTACACAGAAAAAGGTAAAGGATTTGAACCTGCTGAAAAAGATCACGAAAAATTCCATGCTGGTGGACCATTTAGTTTAGAAACTGGAGAATATAAAAATCAAGGTAACTCTTCTCAAACATACAATGGTATTACATCTCAGTATTTAGCTAAAAAATTAGAAGAAGATTCATTGGCTGTTGTTGTAAATGCAGGGACACCAAGAATAGTTTTCGACAGAAAATTAAGAGAGAAATTTAGAAGTCAGTTTGTAGATGTTGGTATTGCTGAACAACAAGCAGCAACTATGACAACAGGACTAGCTAAAAATGGAGCAAAGCCTATTTGGTCAGTATTTTCTACATTCTTACAAAGAGCATATGACCAACTTTCTCATGATATGGCATTAAATAATCAAGCAGGGGTAGTATTAGTCTATGGTGCTTCAATAAACTCAATGAATGATGAAAGTCATTTAGGATTTTTTGACATACCATTTATATCTCATATACCAAACTTTGTTTACCTAGCCCCGACTAATAAAGAAGAACATTTAGCAATGTTAGATTGGGCAATTAATCAAGATAAACATCCAGTAGCTATTAGAGTTCCTGTAGGAAGTGTTGTGGAAACTGGCGAAGAAGATACAACAGATTATTCTATATTAAATAAGAATAAAGTAGTTAAAGCTGGGAAACAGGTTGCAATATTTGGAGTTGGAAACTTCTATGGCTTGGCTGAAAAAGTCGTTGAACAACTGAAATCTAAACATAATATAGAAGCAACATTAGTAAATCCAAAGTTCTTAACAGGTTTGGATAAAGAATTATTAAATTCTTTAGAAGAAAATCATAAGTTAGTTGTAACGATTGAAGATGGTATAGTAGAAGGTGGATACGGTCAAACTGTAGCAAGTTTCCTAGGAAATATAGGCTTAAAAGTGCAAAACTACGGGATAAATAAAAAATTCTATGATAGATATAAAGTAGAAGAATTAATGGAAGAAAATGGTTTAACCGTAGATAATATAGTAAAAAATATTATAGAAAGTCTATAAAATAAGTAAAAGCATCCTCAATTTTTTGAGGGGGCTTTTTCTATTTAAAACTATATTATATAAATTATTTTGTTTAGAAATATATGTAGTTAAAGTCATTAGAGTAGGGTTTTATAAAAAATTAAAGCGTTTTTCTTTTTAAAAGAAAATAACTGTATTAATTTTTTGAAACGTTAACATTATAATAAATGTAGGTGGTGAAGCAAATGGAGATTTTTAATTATGATAATAGAAGTTTGAGACTACTAAATATACTAGAATCTAACTTTTTAGTTCAGGATCAATACTTACTAGATGTATTAAAGGTAAGTTCAAAAACTATTAGTAATGAAATAAAATCTTTAAATGAATTATTTGAAGACTGTGCATACATAGAAAATAAAAATTCAAATTATAGTCTTTTTATTACAAAGTTAGAAGAATATTTAAAGAGAAAAAGATCTATATATGAAGCTAGTGTTAATTTTGATTCTAGTAAGGTAAGGCTAGTATATATATTTAAGACATTAGTTTCATCGGGTGAAAGTACCCTAATAGACGATTTAGCTTTTGAAATGATAGTTAGTAGAACAACTTTAAATTCCGATATAAAAAAATTAAATGACATTATAAGTAGTTATAATCTTGTTATAAAAGGAAAACCTAATACAGGTATTAAAGTAGTTGGTCTAGAAAAAGATATTAGAATTTTTATTCTAGAAAATATTTTTAATTATATGTACAAGGAAGATATTTTTGATAAAGATGATAATATATTTTTTGATGAAACATTTGAAAAGTACAAAATTGATAAACAGGCAAAAACTGAATTTTTCAGATACTTAACAGTATCTTTAGATCGATTTGCTAATGGCTTTTATCTAGACTTTGAAGAAAAGCAATATGAAGAATTATTAAACAACTATGCACAACATTTTATTAAAGAGATAAGTGATTATATAGAGAATAAATACAAGATAAACTTATCTACTGATGAAATCAAATTTTTAGCGATTTGCTTTGCTACGATGAGAGTTCCTACAAAAATAAATAAAATAAGAGAAAATCTAAAATATACTGAAGAGTATACAAAACTTGTTCAGGAAATTTTAGAAACAGTTGTTTACGAGTATGGACTTGAATTTGATACTTCGGATATAATTGAAGAGTTTATCTATCACATATACTTCTTAATGGAACGATTAAAATACGGTGTTAGATATAACAACAATATGAAAGAGAAAATTAAAGAACAATATCCGGTATCATATAAAATTGCTAAAACTGCCAGTAAAGTAATTAACAATAAGTATAACTATATAGTTTCAGAAGATGAAATTAGTTATCTAGCAATATATTTTGAAACATTATTGAAGAAAATAAAAGTTCAATCTGAAAATCTAAGTATCTTGTTGATAACTAATTCAGGACCAGCATATAGCAAACTTATGATAAATGAAATAGAAAGTATAATAGTAAATTCACAAGTATCAGCATACACCACTTTTGAAAAAGTTGATTATAGTAAATTTAATATTATAATTTCTACTGAAGATATAAAGTTTGAAACAGAAACACCGGTTATTTATCAAAATGAAATTTTAGATAAGATGTACTTGAAAAAAGAAATTAATTTTTTACAATATGTTAATAAAATGAATAATCCTAGTATTCGAGGAATGGAATCAGTATTGCTAAGCTCGATGAGAGAAGAGACATTTTTCAAATGTGATAGTAAAAAAACATATGCTGAAAATATTGACTTTATGATAGAAGAGTTAATAAAACAGCATTTAGTAGATGATAAGTTTTTAAAGAGAATCAGAGAAAGAGAAAAAAAATCGTCTATGATTTTTGAGAAAAATGTAGCATTTCCACATACAATAAATAAACTGGGAGATGATTTAATAATTGCTCTAGGGGTAAGTGAAAAAGGATTTAAGGATAATAAAGACTTAAAACTAATATTTATGGCGTGTGTACCCGAAGGAGAAAAAAATGGGTTGATTTTAGCTAAAACCTACGATGAATTAATTTCTATTATTAAAGATGAAAAATTAATTACAGACATATCTAAAATAGATAATTATGACTTATTAGTAAATTACTTTATAAAAAATACTAATTTATATAGATAGCAATTAGGAGGACATATGAATTTAATAGTTTTAGGAATACTCTTTATTTTAGCGTTTATTTTACAGTATGCTCTAACTTATGTTCAGTTAAATAGTTTCAAACGAAGCTATAGTAAACTTAGACGAATAGGTAGAGTAGTAATAGGAAGAAAAAAAGGTGCTGCACGTGCGGGAGCAATTGTTATGCTAGCTATAGACGATAATGATAAGGTTATCACTGGAGAAGCTATGCAAGGAGTAACAGTACTTGCTAGATTTAAAAAATTTGAATATTTCAATGGTCTTAAAGTAGGGACTATAAATAGAGAAGATTGTAAAGCGATAAAACTATCAGCATCTTTAACTAGTGCAGTGCTTGACGGTGTTGTTAATTATAAAACAATTTCTGCTGGTGGACAGGTTGAAATGGAGCCAAGTCCATTTGGGAAATTAGCAAAAAAATTAAAATTAAATTAAATATTATAAGGAGGACAATATGGATTATATTGTTAAATTAGCATCAGGCTTTACAGGTTTATTTGACGAAGGTGCAAAAGTATTCGTAAGTTGGGTTGGAGGAATCGTACCGAAAGTATTATTACTACTTGTATTTATGAATGCATTAGTCGCTTTTATTGGACCACACAGAGTAGAAAAATTTGCTAAAGTGTGTTCTAAAAATGTAATTTTAGCTTACGGAATTTTGCCATTCGTTTCTGCATTTATGTTAGCAAACCCTATGGCATTATCAATGGGTAAATTTTTACCAGAACGTATGAAACCTAGTTATTATGCATCTGCATCATATCACTGTCACACGAACAGTGGGGTATTTCCACACATTAACGTTGGTGAAATCTTCATCTACTTAGGTATTGCAAATGGAATTACTCAATTAGGATTAGACGTTACACCATTAGCAATTAGATACCTTCTTGTAGGGTTAGTAATGAACTTCTTTGCTGGATGGGTTACAGATTTTACAACAAAAATGGTTATGAAACAACAAAAAATTGAATTAAGTAATGAATTAAAAGCGTAGGATTAGGAGAAATAATTATGACATACGGAACAATTAAAATAGAAAAAGGTAGTGGTGGTTTCGGTGGACCTTTAGTAGTAACTCCAAAACCAGGAAAAGATAAAATTTTATATATCACAGGTGGTGGAGCTGAACCTGAAATCGTAGAAAAAATCGTAAAATTAACAGGTGCTACTGCGGTTAATGGATTTAAAACATCAGTACCAGACGAAGAAATTTTCTTAGCAATTATTGACTGTGGTGGAACATTGCGTTGTGGTATTTACCCACAAAAAAGAATTCCAACAGTTAACATTATGCCTGTTGGACCAAGTGGACCACTTGCTAAATTTATTAAAGAAGATATTTATGTTTCAGCTGTAGGATTAGATCAAATCTCATTAGCTGAAGGTAGTGAAGAAGTAGTAGTTGAGGAAAAAACTCAAGAAGAACCAAAACGTGAATTTAAATATAGTGCAGATAAAAAAGTTTCACAAAGTTTAGCAGAAAATGCTAAATCATCTGTTATTCAAAAAATTGGTATGGGTGCTGGTAAAGTAGTTCATACATTATACCAAGCTGCAAGAGATGCAGTTCAATCAATGATTACAACAATTTTACCATTTATGGCATTTGTTGCGATGTTAATAGGGGTTATCCAAGGATCAGGATTTGGTAACTGGTTTGCTAAATTATTAACTCCGCTAGCAGGGAACATCTTTGGATTAGTAGCTTTAGGATTTGTATGTTCTATTCCATTATTATCAGCGTTACTTGGACCTGGTGCAGTAATTGCACAAATTATCGGTACATTAATTGGGGTTGAAATCGGAAAAGGAACTATTCCACCGCAATTAGCTCTACCTGCATTATTCGCAATCAACACACAATGTGCTTGTGACTTTATCCCAGTTGGTTTAGGTCTTGCAGAAGCTGAACCAGAAACAGTAGAAGTAGGGGTAGTATCAGTACTTTACTCAAGATTTATTATTGGGGTACCAAGGGTTATCGTAGCTTGGTTAGCAAGCTTTGGAATGTACTCTTAAAATTTCATAGGAAGCGGTCTTCGCTTCCTACATTAACGACGTAGTCGACCGTAAATGAAGGAAATAAAAAATAAGCAAAGGAAGAATGATTATGATAATTTATGAAAATACAGTAAAAAGTAAAGGAAGTCTTGTAGGTGAATTTGGTGATGGGATGTTTATCCTTTTTGGTGATAATGCACCAGATATGTTAAAAGATTATTGTTATGGAATTGATGTAGTACCTACTAATGCAACTATTGAAGTAGGTCAAACATTAAAAGTAGATGGAGAAGAGTTTGAAATTCTTGGTGTAGGTGATGTAGCTGAGAAGAACCTAGTTGATTTAGGTCATCTAACAGTGCATTTCTCTGGTGATTTAGATAATTTATTACCAGGGGCAATCGTAGTGGAAGAAAAAAGCTGTCCAGCAATTGGTATTAATACAAAAATTACAATAGAAAAATAATAAGGAGAAATAATTATGAGTTGGTTAAATTTAGAAGGAAAAACAGTAGTAGTAACAGGTGGAGCATCAGGTATTGGAGCAGCAGTAGTTGATGAATTCTTAAATCAAGGATGTAACGTAGTAGTAAGTGACTTAGCAGAAAAAGAGTCTGATAATGATAAATTACTATATGTTAAATGTGATGTAACTAAGAGAAGTGATGTTAAAGAAGTTGTAGCTAAAACTTTAGAAAAATTTGGAACAATCGATATCCTTGTAAATAATGCTGGAATTAATATTCCTCGTTTATTAGTAGATAAAAATGATCCTGAAGGTAAATACGAGTTTAGTGATGAAGAGTATGATAAAATTATGGATATAAACGTAAAAGGTCTATTTATCTTCTCTCAAGAAGTTGGACGTGTACTTGTAGCTAAAGGTAGTGGTGTAATAGTAAATATGTCATCAGAATCTGGGTTAGAAGGATCAGAAGGACAAAGTATTTATGCAGCAAGTAAAAATGCTGTAAATTCATTAACACGTTCTTGGGCAAAAGAATTAGGAAAACAAGGAGTAAGAGTTGTTGGAGTAGCACCTGGTATCTTAGAAGCAACTGGACTAAGAACATTAGCTTATGAAGAGGCATTAGCTTATACTCGTGGTGTAACAGTAGAACAAATTCGTGCAGGATATACAAGTACAAAAACTACTCCATTAGGACGTGATGGAAAATTATCAGAAGTAGCAGATTTAGTTGCTTATATAGCAAGTGATAGAGCTAGCTATGTCCATGGTGTTACATATAATGTAGCAGGTGGAAAAACAAGAGGATAATATGTTTAGTTGGAGTATATATTATATGCTCCAACTTTATTTAGTAGAAAAGAATAGTTTGTAAAGAAAATGTTTATAGACTATAATTAAATATGTAAAAGAATAATAATATAGGAGGCGACTATGGAAATTAAGGCGGTATTATTTGATATGGATGGCCTAATGGTCGACACAGAAAGTCTATCTACAGAAGCTTTTATAAATTCAGCAAAAGCTCAAGGTTATAATATGACTAAAGAGGAAACTTTGAAAGTTTTAGGATTTACTAAAGCAAATATTTATCAATTTTGGATTGATTATTTTCAAGGAACAAATGTAGATGGAAAAAAATTGGTAGATGATCATTATGAATATATTGAAAATGTTTTGTATACAGTTGGCCCAGGAAAGATGCCTTATGTGGAGGAATTATTAAAATATTTAAGAGAAAATAATTACAAAATTGCAGTTGCTTCTTCATCAGATACGGCAGATATTAAAAATAACTTAGAAAAAACAAAGTTAGAAAAATATATAGATGAGATAGCTAGTGGAGCAGAGGTGGAAAATGGGAAGCCTGCTCCAGATGTATTTTTATTAGCTGCTAAAAGATTAGGTGTAGATGCAAAAGATTGTTTAATTCTAGAAGATTCAAAAGCAGGGATAAAAGCTGGAAAAGCTTCAGATGCGATGGTATTTATGGTTCCGGATATGTTTACTGTAGATAAAGAATGTGAAGATACAGCAGACAGAATATTAACAAACTTGGGAGAAGTAATAGAAATATTGGAGGGTAAAAATGAGTAAAATATTTTTAGATAGTGCAGATATTAATAAAGCAAAAGAAATAGCTAAATATTACAGTATAGCAGGGATAACAACAAATCCAAGTATACTATCTAAAATAGATAAACCTTTAGAAGAAAAGTTAGCGGAAATTAAAGAGTTTGCTTATGATAAGTATGAAATTCACGTTCAAACGACTGAAAATTCTGCACAAAAAATATTAGAAGAAGCCAAAAAATTAAAAGCATACTTTGGAGAAACATTTTTCATAAAAATTCCAGTAACTAAAGAAGGTTTAGAGGCTATTAAATTATGTGATAAAGCAGGTATTAATGTAACTGCAACAGCGGTGTTATCTGCAATGCAAGCATTAGCTGCAGCAAAAAATGGAGCGAGTTATGTTGCTCCTTACGTGAATAGATTAGAAAATATTGGTCAAGATGCTGAGGAAGTTATTGTAGAAATAAAAGAATTGTTAAAAGATTATAAAACAGAAATATTAGCAGCAAGTTTCAAAAATGTTAAACAGTTTAAAAATATACTTCTTTGCGGAGCGGAAGCTGCTACAGTAGCGCCAGATGTGTTAGAAACAAGTATTTGGCATCCATATACTGATAAATCAGTAATTGACTTTGAAAAAGATTGGGAAAGAAAATTCAATAGAAGTAAAGTAGTAGATGCTTTAAAATAAATAAAACACTCCTTAGAATATTGATCTAGGGAGTTTTTATTATGTTCGGATATTTGTTGACTGTCAACTTATTTATATATATAATTATATTATTGTATGCTAAAAGGTGTTGGTAAATTAAAATCGGCCCGGATAGCATTATTGTTTCCCGAACAATTAACTAAGTTGATAAAATTTTTATTTTAAGGAGAAGTCTATGTTAGGTTTTGTTTTTGATGTTGATGATACTTTGTATGAACAAATAGTTCCATTTAGAGATGCGTATAATAAATTGTTTAAACACAAAGTTGATATCGAGAAGTTATATTGTTTAAGTAGGTACTATAGTGAGGTAAAATATGAAGATTCAAGAAACGGAAATATGACTGTAGATGAATATCACATTTACCGAGTTAAACAAGCGGCAAATGATTTAAACATTATATTAAGTGATGAAGAGGCACTGGATTTTCAAAAAGAATATAAGAAAAATCAAGGCCGTTTAGAAATGACTGAGCTAACAAAAAGTATCTTAGATTATTCCCTTGGAAATAATATTAAACTTGCAGTTATTACAAATGGACCTAGTGATCATCAATGGTCAAAGGTAAAGGTACTAGGTGTAGAAAATTGGATACATAAAGATAATATTATAGTTTCTGGCGACCTTGGTATAAATAAACCTGATAAAAGAATTTTTGAACATGCAGAGAAAAAATTAAATTTAAATAAAAACAAGTTATTCTTCATAGGTGATTCATTAGAAAATGATGTTATAGGGGCTAACAATGCTGACTGGAATATTATTTGGATAAACCGCTATAATCAAAAATTGCCAAAAGATGTTAAAGTGTATAAAGAAGTTAAAAATAATGAAGAATTATTTTTGGAACTTAAAAAGATAGTTAAGGAAAGTTTATAAAGTTTATGTAATTATAGTTTTATGATAAAATTATACTATAAATTAAAAATTTGTTATTATTATAACCAAATATAAAGGAGACCATAAGTATGAAACTAGTACTATTTAATTTAAGAGAAGATGAAAAAAGTGCATTAAATAATTGGATTGCTTCACATCCTGAAGTGGAAGTTGATGTGCATTCAGAAGAGCTAACAGCTAGTAATAAACATTTATTAGAAGGTAAAGATGGTGTAGTTCTTGCCCAAAATAAACCTTTCGAAAAAGAAGTTTATGAATACGCAAAAGAGCAAGGAATAAAAGTATTTGCTACACGTTCAGCAGGATTTGACATTTATGATTTAGAATTAATGAAAGAATTGGATATTAAAATGACTAATGTTCCTTCTTATTCTCCAAACGCAATTGCTGAGCATGTACTAACAACAGCTTTAAGAATTAGTAGAAATACTAATAAAATCCAAAGAAATGTAGAAAAACACAATTTCACATGGAATCCTGGTATCTTATCAAGAGAACTAAGAACATTAACAGTAGGTGTAATAGGAACAGGTAGAATTGGAACACAAGCAGCTAGACTATTTAAGGCTTTAGGTTCAAAAGTGCTAGGTTATGATATTTATCCTAATGATGCTGCTCGCGAAGTATTAGAATATGTTGACAACATTGATGATCTTATTACTAATTCAGATATTATAACTATCCACATGCCAGCTATAAAAGACTATAATCATATGGTAAATGATGAATTTTTATCAAAAATGAAAGATAATTCTATCTTGTTAAATGCGGCAAGAGGTATGTTAGTTGATACTAAAGCATTACTACGTGCACTTGATAGTGGTAAATTGTTAGGTGCGGGATTAGATGTTTATGAAAATGAAGGTAAATATGTGCCTAAAAACTTCGAAGATAAAGAATTTGATGATGAATTACTACAAACACTAATAGATAGAGATGATGTAATTTATACACCACATACAGCCTTCTATACAGAAACAGCTATTCAGAACCTTGTTGAAGGTGGATTAGAAGCGGCTGTAGAAGTAATTAAAACAGGTACATCTGTAAATGTAGTAAATTAATATTATTATGTGAATACCCTAGAACGTTTGTTTTAGGGTATTTTATTGTTAAAAAAAAATATAAAATTACGTTGACAAAAGTAGACGATAGTAGTATACTTATTTATGTAGAAAGATTACAGATGTAAACAAAAATCAAAGAGGTGATTATTAATGGACAAAAAAGAAGTATACTCAATAGATGGAATGAGTTGTGCATCTTGTGCAGCACATGTTGAAGAAAGTGTTAAAAGTTTAGAAGGTGTCAGTGATGTCAGTGTAAACTTGGCAACAGAAAAACTTACTTTAACAAGAGATTCCAATGTGAGCAGTGAAGATGTAATAAATGCCGTAGAGAAAGCAGGTTATGGACTTAGCTTAATTACAAGTATTGAAGAAAAAACTTTCATAATTGAAGGAATGAGCTGTGCATCATGTGCAAAAAACATTGAAGATACAGTTTCTGCTTTAGAAGGAGTAGAAGAAGCAACAGTAAATTTGACAACCGAAAAAATGTTTGTTAGATTTGATAAAAATATCTTAAGTGTGGGGCAAATTGAGCAAGAAGTGGATAAAGCTGGTTATAAAGCTAAATTAGATATTGATAAAAATATAGATAACAAAGTAGATAAAAAGAAAAAACAAATCGAAAGTGTATGGAAAAGATTTTGTTATTCTGCATTATTTGCTATACCTGTACTATATATTGCTATGGCAGATATGTTTGGCTTACCGATACCAAGTGGTCTGACACCAATGCAAAGTCCTAGATTATACTCAACAGTGCAGTTAATATTAGTATTACCAGTAATATATTTAGGAAGACAGTTTTTCATAGTAGGTATAAAGTCTTTATTTAGAAGAAGACCAAATATGGATACACTTGTAGCACTTGGTTCTGGAGCAGCATTTTTATACAGTCTACATTCTACTATCTTAGCTTATTTGGGCGATAAACATGCAGCAATGAATCTATATTATGAATCTGCTGCAGTTATACTTACTTTAATAACTTTAGGTAAATATTTTGAAGCTGTATCAAAAGGTCGTACAACTGATGCAATAAGTAAACTAATAAATCTTGCACCGAAAACAGCAAACATTATCAAAGACGGTGTTGAATCAGTAGTAAACGTAGAAGAAATAGTTGTGGGTGATGTATTATTAGTACGTCCAGGAGAAAAAATACCTTTAGATGGTGTTGTAATAGAAGGTTACTCATCAGTTGATGAATCAATGTTAACAGGTGAGAGTCTACCGGTAGAAAAAAGTGTAGATAGTAAAGTAGTAGGTGCTAGTTTAAATAAAACAGGTGTCTTTAAAATGAAAGTTACTAGAGTAGGTGAAGATACTACTTTATCTCAAATAATAAAACTAGTAGAAGATGCTCAAAACTCTAAAGCACCTATTGCAAAATTAGCTGATAAAATATCAGGTGTGTTCGTACCTATTGTTATTACTTTAGCCCTAGTAGCCGCAGGAGTATGGTATTTTGTTGGAGGAGAAACATGGGGTTTTTCTCTTAAAATAATAATTTCTGTTCTTGTTATAGCTTGTCCATGTGCTTTAGGTCTTGCTACACCAACAGCCATTATGGTAGGAACAGGTAAAGGTGCTGAAAATGGTATTTTAATAAAAAGTTCAGAAGCTCTACAAATAACTAAAGAAGTAGATACAGTGGTATTTGACAAAACTGGAACATTAACAGAAGGTAAACTTGCTGTAACTAATGTATTAACATATAATAATTATACTGAAGAAGAGATTTTACAGATGGTTGCAAGTGTTGAATATCTTTCTGAGCATCCACTAGGTTTAGCAATAGTAGAAGAAGCTAAAAATAGGAACCTAGATATACTAGAAGTGAAAGATTTTAATTCACTAGTAGGTTTAGGTGTAGTTGCAGTAGTAAATAATAAAAATATCCTAATTGGTAATAAAAAACTAATGTTAAATAATAATGTTAATATTGCAGATAATATTAATAATGCTGAAAAATATGCTTCTGAAGGTAAAACACCTTTATACATTGCAATAGATAATGTGCTTTCTGGAATTATTGCTGTAGCTGATCAAGTTAAAGATAGTAGTGCAAAAACAGTAGAGCAGTTGCATAAATTAGGTATAGAAGTAGTAATGTTAACTGGTGATAATGCAAAAACTGCACAAGCAATAGCTAAAGAATTATCAATAGATAAAGTTATAAGTGAGGTACTACCTGAAGATAAAGCAAATGAAATAAAAAAATTACAAGAATCAGGAAGAAGAGTTGCTATGGTAGGAGATGGAATTAATGATGCTCCAGCGTTAGTTCAAGCTGATGTAGGATTAGCAATTGGTACAGGTACAGATGTAGCTATAGATGCTGCAGATGTAGTACTTATTAAATCAGATTTAAATACTGTTGTTAATGTGATAAACTTAAGTAGAAAAACAATAAAGAACATAAAAGAAAATTTATTCTGGGCATTTTTCTACAATGTAATAGGTATTCCTTTCGCAATGGGTATTGTGTATCTATTTGGAGGTCCTTTATTAAATCCAATGTTAGCAGGGGCAGCAATGAGTTTTAGTTCAGTATCAGTAGTATTAAATGCTTTAAGATTAAAAAGAATAAAATTAAATTAATAAGAAAGAAGGAATAATCATGAAAAATACTTATAATATCGAAGGTGTAAAATGTGGTGGTTGTGTAGCTACTGTTAAAGATAAATTGTCTAAATTAGAAAACGTTGATAGTGTTGAAGTTAGTATCCAAGAAAAAACTTTAACTGTTGAAGGTGATGTAGCTAAAGAATCACTTCAAGCAGCTTTATCTGACACAAAATTTAAAATAAATTAGTATTAAGGAGTTCAGTTAATTTCATAATTAACTGAACTCTTTTTTTTATTTATAACCATATAGGCATGAGAATTAACCACATATACATTTGTTGTAGATTTTTATAATTTAATTATATAAAATATAAGTAACAAAAGAGAAAAGGTGGTGATAAATTATGAAAGTAGAATTAAATATTGATGAAAAGTTTAAAGAAATATTAGTAACAATATCAACGGATAAGATAAACGATGAAGTTCAAGAGTTGGTAAATTATATAGAATATAAAGAAGATTATTTAGTTGGAATAGCTGATGAGCAAGTTTGTGTATTAGATATTTCGGATATAATAAGAGTCTTTGTAGAAGATAGGAAAGTTTTTGTAGTTACAACAAAAGGAAAGTTTGTCGTAAGAAAGAAATTGTATGAAATGAATAACTTATTAACTAAAGATTTTGTAAAAATATCACAAAGTGAGATAGCTAATATTAAATTTATTAAAAATTTGGATTTAAGTATTAGAGGAACAATAGTTATCGTTTATAAAAATTCAGATATTAGTTACGTGTCTCGCAGATTGTTAAAAGATTTTAAAACTAAACTTGGCTTATAGGAGGAAAGAAAAATGAGAACATTTCAAAAATTAGTTATATATATGTTATTAGGTATTGGTGTAGGTAATCTACTTAATTTAATATTTAGTATGGCTTACGGAGAATTCTCTCCAGGAAAACCAATTTTTATTGAAAGTTTTAGTAATGTAAATACAGCTGTACTAGTTGAGACGATTGTATTTGCTATTTTAGGGTTACTACAAGGTTTAGCAAGTAATATATTCCAAAGTAAGCTTAATGATAATATTAAAATAACTTTTATTGCTCATTATTGCTTAATACTTTTACCACTGGTACTAGCAGGTTACTATTTAAAATGGTTTAGTAGCTTTACAGCATTTTTATCAATGATTCTACTTGCTAGTATAATATATGTAGTAATAGGTGTAGTAAAGTATTTTAGTATAAGAAAAAGTATAAGAGAAATAAATGAGAAATTACTAAATTATAAATAATAAAAAAGGTCTGACAATGTCAGACCTTTTAATGATTTTAATCAATTATTATTTTTTTAATAAATCACGGATTTCTTTAAGAAGTTCTTCTTTAGAATCAACTTCAACTGGTGCTTCAGCTGCTGCGTCAGCTTCTTCTTTAGACATTTTATCTTTTGCAGTGTTAATAGCTTTAACAAAGATAAAGATAGCAAATGCAGTGATTAAGAAGTCAATACTAACTTGGATGAAGTTACCGTACTTGATACCTTCCCAAGCTAAGTTAGTGAAATCTGGCTTAGATGGGAATACAAGAGCGATAATTGGCATCATAATGTCAGTTACTAATGAACTAACGATTTTACCAAACGCAGCCCCGATGATAACCCCAACTGCTAAGTCTAGAACATTTCCTTTAAATGCAAATTTTTTAAATTCGTTTAACATAAATACTTTTTTCTCCTTTTTAATTTATATTTTACTTTGAGTATAATATAGTATATTGCAAATAAAATCAAGAGGAATGCTCATATTTTTAAAAAAAATTTAAAGAAAACGTATTCCATGATAATTCTTTTTATTTAGCCATCTGATAGCGCTTTTAGTGAAGTTTTTTATACAAGTTAAATTAAGATTTTTGTAAAAAAAAGAAACAATTAAATTATTAAATTTAACTGTTTCTTTTGTGTTTTTTTTTAAAATTAAAGTTCTTCTTTTTCAACTTTATCTTTTTTTAAAAATTTGTTTAATAAGTTAGAAGCTTTTTCTTTATTTTCTTCAACTTTTTCTACGAAGTTTTCTTTTCGCTTATCATTTTTCGCTTTGAAGTTTGTAACATTAGATTTCATATTGTCTACAGAACTTTGTAATCCGTTAATTGAATTAGCTAATCCTTCAGCAGAATTAAATAATGGATCTAATTTTTCAGATTTAACTTGAAGATCTTCAGCAAGAATATTAGTGTTTTGAAGTAAAATATTAGTTTCTAACATAATAGGTTCTAAATTTCCTTCAACTTTTTTAATAGTTTCGTTTAAATCTTGAGCAAGTTTTAATGCATCTTCAGCGATATCAGTAACATCTTCTACGCATTCAGTTGCAGCAGCAAGAGATTTTCTTACAGTACCTAAAGTTCTAGCAGCACTTACACAGGCGATTAATACACCTAATCCTGCAAGAAAAATTCCAGCATAAGCCAATATTTGCCAATTAATATCCAGCATTTTTTATTTCCTCCTTAAAATTCTTCCTTTATTTTGTTTTATTTAATATTTGTATAATTATTTATTTGAGTTTTGTTCCACAAATTTATTACAAAGTTTATTGATATTTCCAGCTCCCATGAACAGTATAACACTATTATCGAAGTTTAATTTATCAAAGTTATCTTCACCATAGATAATTTCTGAACCTGGTGTAACTTTTTGTAAATCTTCAATACCAACAATTTTCTCTTTCTCACGAACTGAAGCGAAAATTGGGCATAGGAATACCTTATCTGCAGTTAGTAAGCTTTCAGCAAACTCATTTAAGAATTTAGCTGTACGTGTATATGTGTGTGGTTGGAATATTGCAATAATTTGTTTGTCGCTATATTTTCTACGTGCACTATCGATTGTTGCTTTAATTTCACTTGGGTGATGCGCATAGTCATCAACAACAACATTAGTTCCAACTTTGTGCTCAGTAAATCTTCTTTCAGCATGGTGATATGAACCAAGTGATTGTTGGATTTCATCAGTACTTAGACCACAAATATCAGCTAATGCGATTGCAGATGTAGCATTTGAAATATCATGTAGTCCAAAAACAGCCATAGTAAATGTTCCTAATAATTCAGAGTTTTTGTAAACATCAAATTCACTATTTTCTGAAGTAGTTTTTACATTTTTTATTTGATAATCATTACCTTCATTAAATCCATATGTAACAACTTTTGCTGTACTAGGTTTTAATTGAGAAGCAAGGCGGTCATCTCCACAAATAACAACAGTATCTTTAACTTGGTTAACAAAGCTTTGGAAAGCATCGAACATATCATGTTCATCGTTAAAGTAATCAGGGTGGTCAAAGTCAATATTAGTTACTATCGCATAATTTGGATGGTAAGCTAAAAAGTGACGATAATACTCACATGCTTCCGCAACAATGTAGTCAGAATTTTTTTCACCATGACCTGTACCATCACCAATAAGGTAAGATGTCACGAAGTTATGTTTGAAGATATTACTAACCATTGTTGATGTAGTAGTTTTACCATGTGCACCAGTTACTGCGATAGATGGGATTTCATCTAATAATTTCCCTAAAAATTGTGCGTAAGTATAGATTTTTAGACCTAAGTCTTTTGCTGCACGGTATTCGATATGTGTTTCATCGAAGGCATTTCCTAAAATAACCTCAAAGCCTTCTTTAATATTTTCAGCGTTATACCCATACATAGGGATATTACGTTGCTCTAATTTTTCTTGTGTAAAAAAATAGGTTTCTTCATCAGATCCTTGTACTTCATGCCCCATATCATAAGCGATTTGAGCAAGAGAACTCATTCCAGATCCTTTAATACCTATAAAATGATATTTACTCATTGTAATTCTCCTAAAATGTGTTTATTCTTAAAATTTTAAATAAAAAAATTATAAGCACTTCAATTTTACATTAAAATGCTCAAAAATTCAATCGATAAATTTTATAAACGCTGTTTTTAATGTATTTTTTTAGAAAAATTAGTATTAAATAATAAAGGAAGAATTTCTAACAAAAAATTTACTTGAAAAATTTTATATAGTATAATTAATTAAGTAAAGTAAACATTAGGAGATTTTTAATGAAAAAGTATTACGCGGTAAAAAAAGGTAGGAAAGCAGGAGTGTACCTAACTTGGCCTGAGTGCCAAAAACAAGTCATAGGATATAAAGGAGCGGTTTACAAAAGTTTTGATAATATGGAGGATGCCTATGGTTTTCTAAATAATAATAAATTTAGAAAGAAAAATATAGAAAGTGTAGATGGTGTCTATGCTTATATTGATGGTAGTTTTGATAGAGCATACAAAATATATGGATCGGGTGTAGTCATAGTTGATGGTGAAAACAAATATCAATTTAAACATGCCGGAGATAAAGAAGAATATGCGGAGTTACATAATGTTGCCGGAGAAATAGAAGCAGCTAAATTTGTTATGTGGTACGCTGTAGATAAAAAGATTCCTGAAATAACGATTTTTTATGATTATGAAGGTATAGAGTCTTGGGTGACAGGTGAATGGAAGGCTAATTTAGATTATACAAAAAATTATGTCGAGTATGCTCGTAGAGCATCAACAAAAGTAAAATTACACTTTATAAAAGTAAGAGCACATACAGGTGTTGAATTAAATGAATTAGTAGATAGTTTAGCAAAAGAGGCAATTGAGGAATTTAAGGAAAATAGATATAAAAAATATTTATAAATAAGAGGTTTAACACCTCTTTTTTATAAATAAAAGAAAAAACTAGTTAGTAAAGAAGGTGAAACAATGAATAATGAAGTCAGTAATACTGATATTATAAAAAAAATAGGAAGTATTATTTATAAAGATAAAGTAAGAATATTAATTGCTTTAGTAGCTTCAATAGCTTCGTATTACTTTACCCTATATCCTTCTGATAGATTAAGTTTTATTGTTGACGGAATAGCTAATAGGGAAATAGATTTTAATGGTGTTGTAAATGAAATCACTAAAATTATTATTGCGGGGATAGCTTTATATATAGTTTATTATTTTAAAGAATATTATACTTTTATTGGTTATGATAAGGTTATTAAAGATTTAACATATGAACTTCAAAATGATATTTATCGACATACCCCCGTGTTTTTTAGTAGATTCAGTATAGGGGAAGTTATTAGTAGATCAACTAATGATATATCAAACTATATAGCACAAGCTTTTGGTTATGGTGTCTTACTAGTTTTCGATGGTATAATTTACAATATTTTTATAAGTGTTCTTATTTTAAATAAGTCTAATCTAATATATCTTTTGTTAATACATATACCGCTAGTAATACAAACAATTTATTTAGTTAGTAGACGCGGTATACAAGAAAAATATTATAATAAAATGGCTAAAACAATGGATCAAATAACTGAAGAAACATTAGAAAATGTTAAGGGTATTCGTGTGATTAGAGCTTATAGTTTATTAGATAAGGTGCGTAATAGTTTCGTAGAAAAACTAAGAAGTTACTCAAAAAGTAATGAAAAATATATGAAGAAGACATTAATATATCAGCCTTTAAATACTATTTCAGCGGCAATCAGTTATGTCTTAGCGGTAGCATGTGGTTTTTATTTTATTAATTCAGGTATGATGACAATAGGTGAGTTAATATCTGTATGTGTAGTAATAGGTATGCTGCAATGGCCATATATAGCAATTTCAGAATTAGTAATAATCATTATTGAAATTCGCCAAGCGACAAGAAGAGTTTTAGAAATATCAGATAGAAAACCTGAAGTTAATAATGACTTAGCTGAATACGATTTTGAATTTAATGATAGTATTGAGTTTAGAAATTTTAACTTCTCATACGATGATAAAAATGTATTAGAAAATATTAATTTCAAAATTAATAAAGGTGAGACGATAGGAATAGTAGGTAAAACTGGGAGTGGTAAAACAACATTAATAAAACAATTATTGAGGCTTTATCCAGTCGAAAGAGAAACCTTATTGTTAGATAATCAAGGTATGGAAAAATACTATGACTATTCTGTTAGAGAAAAAATGGGTTATGCACCGCAAGAATATCAATTGTTCTCTAAAACTATTAAAGAAAATATCTTATTCTATCGCGAAAATCTAGAGAATACCTTAGAACAAGCCTTAATATTATCAGATATAAAAAAAGACATAGAGAGTTTCAAGGATGGAATAAATACTCTAGTAGGGGAAAATGGAATTTCACTCTCTGGTGGTCAAAAGCAAAGGTTAGGCATAGCTCGTGCAATTTTAGCTAATCCAGACATCTTAATTTTAGATGATAGTCTAAGTGCGGTTGATGCAAATACAGAGAAAACAATAATTGAAAATATTAAGAATTATAGACAAGGAAAGACAAATATTATAGTTTCTCATAGAATCTCAGCAGTAAGGCATGCGGATAAAATACTAGTACTAGAAAATGGTGAAGTCTTAAGTGAGGGAACTCATGAGGAACTCTTAGATAAATGTACGTGGTATAGAGAGTTAGATGAGTATCAAAATAAGGAGGTAGAATAATATGAAGACTAAAAATCCATTGTTACAATTTCTACCTTATATAAAAAATTCGAAAAAAGAATATATACTAGGGACAATATTTTCTGTGTTAAATGTAGCATTAGGTGTTCTTGGCGTATATGTTCTATCGAAAGTTTTTGACGGAATCGAGGGAAGTGTCACTAGACAAATAGTTCTCAAGTCTTTAACTATTGCATTAGGTTATGGCTTAATTTTACTTTGTTCAGGTATTTCGAATTATATTAGAAATATATATTTAGTAAAAGGTGCTAATGAAATATATGTTCGCATTCAGATGCAAGTGTATGATCATATCCAAAGCTTGCCGATAAGATATTTTGATAATATCCCAGCAGGTTCAGTAGTTTCAAGAATAACAAGTGATGTTAATCAGATTAGAACATTTTTTGTATCAAGTTTTATTCAAATAATGATAATAACATTAAAAATCCTATTTTCTTACGTAGTATTATTTTATGTAGACTATAGATTTGCATTATTTATGTTGTTATTATTACCTATAATGTATTTTGTATTAAAAATCTACAATAAACTTACTATTGACAGTATAAAAGGCTATAGACGAAAATTCTCAGAAAGTAACGGAATAATAAATGAAAATTATCAAAACTTAGAAGTAATAAAAGCATTCAATAGAGAAAAGGCAAGTATTGCAGATTGGAATAAGCATAATATTGAGCGTTATGTCTATTGGAAAAAACTAAATCAAGTAGATAGCTTACTACTTCATAATATCACAGGAGTTTTTAGAGTAATTTTATTTATCGGTATAGTTTATTACTACGCATATTCAAGTTTTAATAACGATATTTTTGGAGTTACATTAGGTATGGTTTATTTATTTATAAACTACACTACGGATATAATCTATAGAATAGCAGACTTCACTATGGGGATTTCAACATATGTTAGAGCAGTAGGTGCGGCGAATAACATTCAAGAAATTCTTAAACTAGAAGTCGAAAAAGATATTGATATGCAAGAAACTGAAGATTTCCGAGGAAATATAGAATTTAAGAACTTATATTTTGCATATAATGATGACGACTATGTCTTAAAAGATATAAATCTAGAAATAAAAGAAAATCAAACAGTAGCTTTTGTAGGTCATACAGGAAGCGGTAAAAGTACAATAATGAATTTGGTAGTTAAGTTCTATGAACCAAATAAAGGTTCGTTGAGAATTGGTGGGAAAGATATTTCTGAATATAGCAGGAAATATCTAAGAGAACATATAGCGATTGTACTTCAAGATTCATTCTTATTTGAAGGAACTTTGTTAGAAAATATAACAACTTCAGGTGATAAACAATTAGCCAAAGAAGCATTGACTCAAGTCGGGGGAGAGTTTATTTTAGAAAATCACTCTTTAGAATCTAAAGTTGAAATAGGTGGTAGTAACTTTTCTACTGGAGAAAAACAACTTATTTGTCTGGCAAGAGCACTAGCAAAAAATCCTAAAATACTAATACTAGATGAGTCTACAGCTAATATAGATAGTGAGACTGAACAAAGTGTAGGAAAAGCTATAACAGAGCTGAAACAAGGAAGAACAACTTTAATAATTGCTCATAGATTATCAACAATAAAAAATGCAGATAATATCTTTGTTTTAAATAAAGGTGTCGTTGTCGAAAGTGGGAATCATGAACAGTTATTACAAAAAGGTGGAGTATATAAGAAAATGTATGAGACCCAAATAAAAGGATAAAAAAATAGGATTTAAGATAATTCTTAAATCCTATTTTCTATTAGTTTTTGAAGACAAATTCGTATGCTAAATCGATACTCTTGAATGAAACCATAACAGTTTCATAGCCTAGTGGTTTGATTAGGGCACCTACTGCATTAGCTACTTTTTCGCAAACTTCTACAGGGCGTTCTACCCAACCGATTTCAATGTTAGCACGGCTAATTTCTTCTCCGTCTAGAATCGCAACACTTTCAACTAAATCAAGTGTGAAAGCTTCTCTTGGACGCTCGATGATTCCAGCGATTGTGTCGAAAAGCTCAGCACTTACTTTTTTTAAGTCTTCTTTCTTGATTCCTCTAGCAACTATTCTTGGCATAATAAACCTCCAAATTTTGAATTCGTTTTCTTTTATTATATCACAATTAGAAAAATATTTCTTTAAAAAATTAATAAAAATTACAAATAAAACTAAACAAAATAAGCAAATTTTTAATTATATCTATAAGTTCTTCCAAATATAAGATTGTTAAGGCTACAGAGGATTTTTTAATATATAAAAAGTATTTTTTTTTCTTATTTCAGATTTAAATATTATCAATTATATTAATAATGTGGTAATATAGATATAGAAAGATAAATATAAAACATATTATAAAAGGGGAAATTTTTATTAAACTTTTATACAAAAAATACTATTCACTTAGTATAGTAATTGTTATTTGTATTTTAATATTTTTATTTTCGAATCAACCAGGAGAGGATTCCTCAAAAATATCTAATAATTTATTTATAAGAAAATTAGGGCATTTTAGTGAATATGCCATACTGGGATTTTGGAGTTTTATATATTTTGCAAATTTATTAATAAAGGATATAAAAAATAATAAAACAATAAGAGTATCTATAGCTAGTTTAATATTTTCGATGTTTTATGCAATAACTGATGAAATTCATCAGTTATTTGTTCCAGGACGTGATGGGAATATTAAGGATGTGGCTTTAGATACATGTGGAGCCTTTTTTGGGATATTGGTAGTAAATATATTATTCACCTATTTTGTAACTAAAAAAAGTGAAAAAAATCATAGTTTGTAGTTGTATTTTTTTAGTAAAAGTTATAAAATAGTTACTTAGATAATAAATTAAAAAGGAGGAGTTATCAATGCTGAAAGCACTTATAATTGAAGATGATAAATTTTTAGCAGCTTCGCTAAAAGCAGCTATTTCAGAGAAATTTGATGCTGATGTTTGTTATGATGGACTAGATGGAATAAAACTTGTGGATGAGAATGTGTATGACTTTATTATTGCTGATAGCATTTTACCAGGAAAAAGTGGAATAGATGTATTAGACTATGCACGTGAAATAAGAGAACAGAAAACACCAGTTATTATTCTTACAATTGCCGAATCAAACGAAGAAAAAGCAAGAGTTATGAAACATAGAGTGACTGAATATCTTCCTAGAACAGCAGATGCTTCTCTATTGTTAACAACAATGTCGAACTTGCTACAAAGAGAGAGTAACTTAAAAGAAGAGAATGAAGTTTCTTATAAAGACCTTGTTTTAGACTTAAAAAATGAGTTAGTAAAAACTGATACAAAAACATTAGATACAATCAAAGGTAAATATTTAGAACTATTATCTTTCTTTGTAATCAATAACAATATCGTTTTAGAAAAAGAAGAAATATTTGACCGCGTGTGGGGTGTAGACTCTGAAACAACAATTAACGCGATTGAAGTATATATTTCAGGGTTACGAAAAGAACTTAGAAAAATTGGATACGATAAAAATCTAAGAACTGTTCGTGGTGTTGGATATACTTTTGAATAGGTATAGTTATGGAATTTAATTATCCTATCGATTATTCATTATATAATGTAGATGAAATTACTATCATTATAAAATTTTTAGATATGATAGAAGAATGCTATACACAAGGTGTTGACCTTGCAGATTATAAAGAGTGTTATAAAGAATTTAAATCAATTGTGCGCTCAAAATCTGAAGAAAATAATTTATATCGTGATTTTAAAGAAATTACGGGATATGATGGATATCAAACAACAAAAGAAATGAAAAACGAAAAAACAAGAATCAAGCTATAGACTTGGTTCTTGTTTTTTATTTGAAAAAATATAATTATCTAATTATTAATGTCGATAAAACCATAATGAAATTTAGTATTTTTTCTTATAATTCTTTTAAAATTATATTTTTCAAAAATATTATCTCTAAAATGGGCTTTAACTATAATTTTATTTTTGGCTACTCGTCTTGCTTCTTCTAAAAAAACTTCAGTAGGAAAATTATAATCAGCTAGGGTTTCGATACCCGATAAATTCATAGACTCTTTAATATTATGAGAGAACATTGGATCGAAATAAATAATATCAAATGAATTATCTTCACACTTTTTTAAATACTCTAAGCAATCAATATTATGAGTAGTTATAGATCGCATTGCGGATAAAATTTTATTATCGCTAGCAATATAGTTTTTTAAACCATTACTTACTATATAGTGAATAATTTTATTTTTCTCAAGGGCAGTAACTTTATTGCCGTAGTAACTCAAGAGAATACTATCGCTTGCTAGCCCCATAGTACAATCTAATACTTTAGAAGGCTGTGGTATTAATTCCGTTAGTGGTTCATTATCGTTATTTTTCAATTTTAATGCAGTAGTATCAAGATGGAAGAATAACTCGCTATTATTTTCAAAATAACTGATCTTATTTTTGTAAATTACTAAAACCCCATCAAAATGCGATAATAGTTCTTTTATTGTTTTTTTATTTCTAAAGTGAAAATCTAACTCTAAATTTAAAGCATGCTTTTTTGCTACTTCAATTAATTCATCAGATGTTTTTACACTTGTTGTTACAATAATATTCTTAGTTAGCATGTGATAGTACCTTTTTCTGTAATTATGAAGTCAACTTTTTGATCGTGTTCTTCTGTAGGAATATTATCTTGAAGGAGCTGATCATAAGAAAGACCTATACTTACTTTATAGCTATTTTGAGAAAAGTATTTATCATAATAACCTTTGCCATATCCTAAGCGATATCCCTGTTTATTAAAAACTATAGATGGAGTTATTACTAAATCAACAGAACCGTTATAGAAATCATCACTTTCTGGTTCTAGTACGTTAAAATGACCTGGTTTTAAACTATCCCAACTTGTGATATTAACTAATTTCATATCGCCATTTACTATTTTTGGGACGTAGATTTGTTTATTAGAAAGGTGTTTTTTTATAAATATTTTTGTTGTTATTTCACTGCCGAATCCTATAAAAACAAAAATACGTTCTGCTTTTTTGAATAAATCTAGTTCTTCTAATAAACTAAAGATTTTATTTGAAGCTTCTATTCTATATTCCTCTGGTAGAGTATTTCTTTCTTTTATAAATTTTTTTCTTAGTTCCTTTTTCAAAGTATCACCTCATTATTATTATATCATAGTTATCATTTTATATACGAAAAGAAAAACAATCTAGATAAACTATGAAAATTAGTCTCTAGCTTTCTATTTTTCATATAAATCTCTAAATTAATTACTTTGAAATAATAATAGTTTATATAAAAAATAAAGTTGTTTAGAAAAATTACAGATTAAATTAAGTAAGAAATATATAAGTCAACAATTGAAAATCTATAAATAATAATAATTTAATAAAGTAAAAAGAAAAATAGAAATACAAACTAATAAAGTATTCATTAGAAATTTTAATTATAATGAAATGTATTTGGATATATTCGTATGTTTAGATATTTTATGTTGTAGTATGTACAAGTATAATCAAAATTTTAAGCTAGTTAAATGTGGACATAATAAGACTATTATATAGCGAATGTGTTTTCAATAATTTTCTTGCGTTTTCAAGGGATTATTAATGAAAATCTTTTTTATATAAAGCCAGAAATAATAAAGTGCAATATAATATAAAATTAAAAAAATAATTATCTAGTATTTAATGGAAATTATTTTATAAATATGATATAATATAAAAGAAAATTTATGAGAAAGGATGCCGCTACAAATAATGACAAATTCAAAAAAAGATATAAAAGATATATTAAGTAATGATGATGCAGGAACTAAGAGTAGTAAAGCACAGAGTTATGCTAGCTTATTAGAAAAAGTAAAGCAGCAATTTGTTGCAGATAAAAAGTCTACTGCTACTAAACCAGTAGTTGAAGAAGAACAAGTACAAGTAGAAGAACAAACGCAAGTAATAGATATTAAAGAAGTGCAAGAAGCACATGAAGTTCAAGAAGTACAGGAAACTCATGAACTTCCTGTAACTCAGGAGGTTGAAACAAAAGAAGTTGATGTTGTTGAAGAACCTCAACAATTTGAAACTAATGTTATAGACCACCCTGACTATCAAGCTACAGTTGTCCTAAATCGTGAAGAGTTAGATAAAGCTCTAGAAGAGGAGGGACTTAACGAGAAAAAAGAGGAAATAATTCCTGCTGTAGAAGCTGATAAAGGAAAAGTAGTGTTTGAAGTACATGGACTAAAAAAACGTATAGGTCTAAAAACAATAGTTGAAGACATTAGTTTTGATATGCATGAAGGTGAAATCATCGGATTATTAGGGCCTAACGGAAGTGGGAAAACAACAATTATGCGTATGATGGTTGGTCTTACTAAAACAACAAAAGGAGAAGCTTATTGTTTTGAAAAACCAGTTGGTTTTGGAAAAACAGGTATGCTAAAAGAAGTTGGATCAATGATAGAAACTCCAGAATTTTATAACTATATGTCTGGTTGGTCAAACTTAAAACAATATGCTCGTGTATGTGGTAAAAAAGTTACAAAATCTCGTATAAAAGAACTTGTTGAGTTTGTTGGGCTAAGCAATGTAATTAATAATAAAGTTAAAACATATTCTTTAGGGATGCGTCAACGTCTTGGTTTAGCTCAAGCGTTACTAAATGATCCAAAAGTTTTAATTTTAGATGAACCTGTAAATGGACTGGATCCACAAGGTGTACAAGATTTCCGTAATAAATTAAAAGAAATTGCAAAATCAGGTGTATCTATTTTAATTTCATCACATTTACTAGATGAGATTGAAAAAGTATGTGATAGGGTTATAGTTATTGAAAATGGTAAGATTATCGCTGATGATAAACTAGCTAGTCTTAAAGGTGATAAAGTAGAAAGAACATTAGTAAATACTTACGATAATGAGAGAGCAAGTTTCTTAATCCCTGAATTAGGTATTAATTATACTAGACAAGATGGAGCTTTCGTATTTGAAAATCTATCTCGTGAAGATAAATCAAGATTATTAACGTATTTAGTAACAAACAATATTGAATTGGATGTTGTACGTGTACTTAATACATCATTAGAGGATCGTTTCCTTGAAATTACTGGAAAGGGGAATAAATAATGAAATTGCTAATTAATGAATTTATAAAAGATTATAAAAAAGTAACAACATGGATTTATATGTTAGTTACTATTGGATTAATTGGACTAGTTCAATATATTAATTCGATAAAAATGGCTAAAAATGGATTTAGTACAGCTGAATCGCTAGCTGATATTACAAATGGAGCGACTGGAATAGCATCTATTTTCGCTTTAATTATACTAGCTAACAATTTATCTCAAGAATATTCAAAAGGAACAATTAAGTTTCTATATACGAAACCAGTATCTCGTTCAGCTATTTTAACAGCAAAAATAGTATTAGGATTTATTAACTATATTATCTTCGTAGTTCTAGGAACAGTATTTAATTATTTATTCGTAAATATAATTCTTAATAAAGGTAGCTATGATTTAAGTTTACTAAATGAAAAATTAGCTGATGGCTATTTTGGACGTACAGTATATCAACAGTTGGCAATAGTGAACCTTACTGGTTTAGCTGTATTCATTTTTTATGTAGCTATGGTAGTTCTTGTTTGTGTTGTATTTAAAACACAAGTATTATCATTAGTGCTAGTAATGATTTCAGTATTCGGAGGTACCCTGATTCAAGGATTAACAGTATTAATTGTCGATAAATTTGAATGGGTTAAATATCACATGTTTAATATTCCATTATTCCAATTGTTCTATGCAACTGAAGACAATAGATATTTAGTAAAAAACACATTTAAGTTTGATAATGCAAATACTTTAGTTATAATGTTAATCGCTTATACAGCAATATTCTTTATAGTTTCATATGTAATTAATTCACGTCGTGATATAACAATCGACTAAAATACTTAATATGTTAGGAGGTAGGTAAAATGAGAAGTTCATTAAAAAAAATAGAGCGTGTTAAAGATATTTTAGATTTAAATGGTAGTATTTTAACTTATAAATATACAGATGAAGAAATTCGCCTTGACCTTGGTGAAGAACAGTTAAGTAGTATTTTTAGTAGATTTATAAAAAGAAATCTAGCACATGTAAAAGAGGAATTAAAAAATGGTAAGCTTGTAAAATGTCAGAGTGGTCTAGGAATTTCTTGCTTATTTATTCCAAGTGATAACGAAGAAGAATTTTACTTAATTACGCCATTTTTAGAATACTTTGTTCCAACAAAAGTTTTCCAAGAATCACTAGTAAAATATGGAGCAAGTATAAATGAGTTAGTTTGTGATATTTATTCATCACTTCCGATAACTCCAAGAAAAAAATTCAACTATTTAATAGAGCTTTTAGCTGAAGATGAAAATGTAGACTTCTTAGATGCTATAGTTTTAATTGAAGATTCTAGTGTGAAAAATGTACGAAGAAATACAGCAAGAAAAAGTAACTATTTAAATAGTATTTTAGAAAGTGAAGTTAAATTCAAACGTGAAATAATTGAAGCTGTAATAGACGGAAATATCTCTAAAGTAAATATGCTATTCGATCTTCGCCATAGAAATCATGGTGTTGAAGAAGGTCACGTAGAAGCAGGCGTTAATGTTAGACGTAGAAAATCTTATAATATGAACGACCTACTAAGATATTCTTTAGAACAACATAGTTCAGATTACTTAGGAATTGAAGAATTATGGGTAAGAATTAAAAACAAACTTGATAACTATGACTTATCAGAAGATGTAATTAGAAGTTACTGCCTACTAGTTGATAAAAATAAATATAAAGATAAACAAGCTGTTGTACGTAACTGTATCGCGTATATAAATGACCGCATTGCTGAGAAAATTAGTTTAGATAATGTAAGTGAGTATCTAGGGGTTAACAAAAGTTATCTATCATCTATTTTCAATAAAGATATGGGAATCAGTATCGTAGATTATATTCATGATAAACGCGTATCAAACGCATGTTATCTATTAGCTAATACAGACTTCTCTATTTCAGAAGTAGCTGATTATATTGGATACTTTGATACAAGTTACTTCATCAGAATATTTAAAACTATAATGAAAGTAACACCACTTAAATATAGAGAATCAGCAGCGAAATTAAAACATTAATTAAAGAATCTTCAGGACTTATAGTTCTGGAGATTTTTTCTTATTTTAAATTAAATAATAGTAAATATTATACAAAATTTATGATATAATATACTTACTTAATTATATTAGGAGATTGATTATGATATTTGCATTAGATGTAGGGAATACGAATATAGTTTTAGGTGTTTTTGGTGATGATTATAATATGATACACTCTTGGAGAATAGCTACAGATAATACTAAAACCGAAGATGAATTATATGTAATTATACGTAATTTTTTTATAGATAAAAATATAAAATTTGAGGACTTTGATGGAGTCGTTATTGCTAGTGTAGTACCAAAGATGATGTTTGCACTGGAACTACTAAGTAAAAAGTACTTTAAAAAAGAACCAATAATAGTATCAACGGATATAAATACAGGTATAAAAGTACCTGCTCCGTATAGTAGTAAATTAGGATCAGATCGTATCGTTGATATAGTAGGAGCTAAGGTTAGTTCATACCTTCCTGCAATAGTAGTAGATTTTGGGACAGCAACAACATTTGACTGTGTGGATGGTGATATGAATTATCGTGGTGGAATTATTTGTCCAGGGATGAATATAAGTGCAGAAGCACTTTATACACGTGCTGCCAAATTACCACGTGTGGAGATAGAGTCGGTATCAACATCGTTAGGTATGGATACTACAACTCAAATGCAAGCTGGATTATTTTATGGGTTTTTAGGGCAATTTGAAAATATTATTAAACATCTAAAAGAAGAATTAGATAGTGAGTATAAAGTTGTTTTAACAGGTGGACTATCAAAATTCATAGGAAAACATAGTGAGTATGTTGATATTGTGGATGAAGAATTAACATTAAAAGGTATAATTGAATTATATAAAATGAATAAAGAAAAGTAATTTTTAACTATTATATATAGAAATAAAAGGATTTATTGTTTACAAAATAGACAATAAGTCCTTTTTATTTTTTGATAAACAACCTTTCGAATAGACAATTTTAATAAGAGGATGTATAATATAACATCATAAGAAGTGTAAACAATTATTATATATATTAATTAGTTAATAATTAATGTAGAAAGGATTTTTATTTAGATGAAAGATTATTTAATTAGAGGACTAGCCTTTAATGATGAGATTAGATTTTTTGTAACGAAAACAACAGATTTAGTAGAAGAAATTAGACAAAGACACGATGCATATCCAACAGCAATAGCTGCAGTCGGGCGTACAGCGACAGTAACAACTATGATGGGGGCTATGCTTAAAAGTGGTGATAGAATAGATGTTGCAGTTCGTGGAGATGGTCCAGTTGGAACAATCTATGCATCATCAGATGAAATGGGTGAAACAACAGCTTATGCTAAAAATATGCAAGTTCATATCCCAAGTAATGCTCAAGGTAAGTTAGATGTAAAAGGAGTAGTTGGAGCGGGAAATATCACAGTAGTTAAAGATCTAGGTCTTAATGAAAAATATACAACAACATCACCAATAGTTTCTGGAGAAATAGCAGAAGACTTTACTTATTACTTTGCAGCAAGTGAACAAGTTCCATCTGCAGTATCACTAGGTGTTTTAGTAGATACAGATAACTCTGTTTTAGCAGCAGGAGGTTTTGTATTACAAGTATTACCGAATGCTACCGATGAAACAATAACAAAAATAGAAAAAGCGATAAGTAATATTAAACCAATTTCTACGCTTATTCACGAAGGAAAAACTCCTGAAGAAATAGCTAATATCTTATTTGGAGGAGAAGAAAATTATAGAATATTACGAACTAATGATGTAGTATTCAAATGTACATGTTCAAAAGAGCGTTATGCAGATGCTTTAGTAACTTTAGGAAGAGAAGAATTAGAAGATTTAGCTAAACAAGAAACAACAGAATTAGTTTGTGCATTTTGTAAAGAGAAATATCAGTTTTCTCAAGCTGAAATTACTGATTTATTAGAAAACTTAAAATAATATTTAGAATATAGAGCCTTAATGAATAACATTTCATGAGGCTCTTGAATTTTCACTGAAAGTTTGGTATTATTAATAAAATTAATCAAATTTAACCGAGGAGAAGCTATGAAACTGTTAAGAGAGATGGTCGTTACGGATGGAAAAGTATACGATAATAATGTATTAAAAGTTGATTCATTTTTAAATCATCAAATAGATGCTACATTAATGTTAGAAATGGCAAAAGTATTTTATGAATATTTTAAAGATGAAAAAATCACAAAGATTTTAACTATTGAGGCAAGTGGTATTGCACCAGCAATAATGGTAGCTAATTTATTTAAAGTACCTATGGTTTTTGCGAAAAAAAGTAAGCCATCAACATTAAAAGATAATGCAGTTTATACTGCTCAGGTACATAGTTATACTAAAAATATAACTAATACAATAGTAGTTTCAGAAAAATTTATAAATGAAGATGATAGAGTTCTTGTTATCGATGATTTCTTAGCTAATGGACAAGCAGTTTTAGGACTTATGGAAATAGTAAATCAAGCTAAAGCAACTACAGTAGGAGTAGGGATATTAGTTGAGAAAAGCTTCCAAGATGGCAGAAAGTTAATAGAAGATAAGCAGGTTAATATTTGTTCATTATGTAGAATAGCTTCACTAGAGAACAACGAGGTTAAATTTAATACAGCTGATGACGAAAAATAGAAAGGATAGAAATAAGATGTGGGAAAATAAATTTCAAAAAGAAGGTTTAACATTTGATGATGTACTTTTAGTACCAGCTAAAAGTGATATATTACCAAAAAAAGTAGATTTAAAAGTTAGTTTAACAGAAAAACTTAACTTATCAATACCAGTTATTTCTGCTGCGATGGATACAGTAACTGAATACAAAATGGCGATAGCTATGGCAAGAGAAGGTGGATTAGGAGTAATTCACAAAAACATGACTATCGAAGAGCAAGCAGAACAAGTAATAAAAGTTAAACGTTCAGAAAGTGGAGTTATAACAGATCCTTTCTTCTTAACTCCAGATAGTAAAGTATATGAAGCAGAAGAATTAATGCAACAATATAGAATATCAGGTGTGCCTATCGTAAATAATCGTGAAGATATGAAAGTAGTAGGTATTATTACTAACCGTGATATGAGATTCTTAACAGATTTTGATATTGCAATCAATGATGTTATGACAAAAGAACATTTAGTTACTGCTCCAGCAAATACTACATTAGAAGAAGCTAGCGTAATTTTACGTGGCCACAAAATTGAAAAATTAATTTTAACTGATGAAGCAGGAAAATTAACTGGATTAATTACTATTAAAGATATCGAAAAATTAGCTAAATATCCTAACTCAGCAAAAGACAGTAAAGGTAGATTATTAGTTGCAGCTTCTGTAGGTGTTACTAATGATATCGTAGATAGAGTAGATGCATTAGTAGAAGCAGGAGTAGATGCGGTTGTAGTAGATACTGCTCATGGTCACTCTAAAGGAGTATTAGATGCAGTTAAATCATTAAGAACAAATTATCCAGAACTTGATATTATCGCTGGTAACGTAGCTACAGCTGCAGCAGCACGTGATTTATTCGAAGCCGGAGCAGATGTAGTTAAAGTTGGTATTGGACCAGGATCAATCTGTACTACACGTGTTGTAGCAGGGGTAGGGGTTCCTCAAGTAACAGCTATTTATGATTGTGCAACAGTAGCACGTGAATTAGGAAAAACTATAATTGCTGACGGTGGAATTAAATATACTGGTGATGTAGTAAAAGCTATTGCAGCAGGAGGTCATGCAGTAATGTTAGGATCAATGCTTGCAGGTTGTGAAGAATCTCCAGGTGAATTAGAAATCTTCCAAGGTAGAACATTTAAAACTTATAGAGGTATGGGATCATTATCAGCAATGGAAAAAGGTTCAAAAGACCGTTACTTCCAAGAAGATGGTAAGAAACTAGTTCCAGAAGGTATCGAAGGACGTACACCATATAAAGGTGCAGCATCTGAAACTATTTACCAAATCATTGGTGGATTACGTGCTGGAATGGGTTATACAGGATCTCATAACTTAGAAGAATTACGTGAAGAAGCTCAGTTTGTTCGTATGACTGGAGCAGGACTTATTGAATCTCACCCACATGATGTTCAAATCACAAAAGAAAGTCCAAACTATTCTAGATAATAAAATTATATAAGTAAAGTGAGATAATGTATATATTATATATCATTATCTCATTTTTTATAGGAGGAGAAAATGGAACTTTTTTTACCATATATTATTATGTATTTACTGTTTTCATTTTTATTAATGATTGTTTTTCAAATAATAGGGAAGAATGGTGCTTTAGCATTTATACCGATATATAGTATGTACATATCGCTAAAATTTTTAAAAGGAAGAATATATTATAGAAATTGGGGAATTTTTTATGTAGTTGGAACTATTCTAGTAATACCTGTAATGTATATAATAGTTGGTATTATTACTGAATATCATAAGTCTCAAAGTGCTCAATATAGTTCAAGCCCATGGGCAGGATTTGGTGAATTTATGACTGGTATATTTTTTATGTTTTTCTTTATTAATCTTATTTTGATAATTGGAAATATGCTAGTATATTTACCAATAATTAAAGACAGACTTTGGGTATGTGTGCTATTTGTTATTTGGAATATATATTATCTATTTAAATTTGTTATTTATATGGTAATTGGTTCAGGTAATTTTTTAGTGTTTTATATAATATATGGTATAAGCTGTGTTATAAATATATATTTTATATTTTATATCGCAAATTTATATAAGAAATTACAGTTAGAAAATAAAACAATAGTTTCTGAAATAGATTATGATAAATATCCTAGACCTGAAATTAAAAGAATAATAAGAAGTAGAAAGTATAATTTATTTGAGAACTAGTTTTCAAGCAAAACATAAATATAGAGTAGAGATTATCTCTACTCTATATCAGGCTGTTGACAAATAGGTCAACAGCCTTTTTTTAACTGAAATAAAACCTTTAAAATGGTATAATATAAGTATACAAAGGAGGTTTTAGTATGTTTAATAAAGTAGAAAATATAAAAGATGAAATAATACTAATGACACTATCAGAAATAGTACCTAAAGACCATTTTTTAAGAAAAGTAGATAAAGCTATCGATTTTAAATTTATTTATGATTTAACAGAAAAATACTATAGCCATACGACAGGGAGAAATAGTCTAGATCCTGTTGTATTATTTAAACTGG
>NZ_JNJO01000005.1 GCF_000701685.1 Gemella sanguinis ATCC 700632 | reverse complement strand
GAAATGGATATAAACAATATAAAAGTGATGATAAAAACGAGAAGAAAATAATAAGACGCCATATAAATGCGGATTATTATGATGAAGCTAGGTTAAGACGTATATCAAAAGAAGGAAAACTATTGTATAAGAGAAGAAAAGAAACAATAGAACGTAGCTTTGCGGATTCTAAACAAAATCACGGATACAGGTATGCACAATATAGAGGAAAAGCCAAAGTACAGTCGTACGCTTGGCTGTCTTGTTGCGTTCAAAATATGAAAACAATAGCATTAAGAGAGGTATAAAACCTCTTAATACTACTGAATTTTTGCCTTAAGGCTTATTTTTTTTGAAAAAAAATACCATAACATCAATAATAGCTTGATATTTCGGTATTTTTGTCAACAATCTGAAAAGACTATAGGTTTTTCCTATAGTCTTTTATTTTTATCCTTTGAAAAATACATTTACTCGTTTAAATTCTTCTTCCCAATTATTCCAATCAAGTCTTATTCTTGAATTATCATCAAGAATGTCTTCTACTATTTCCTCTATAGTAATTTGCTCAAGCGCTTCTTTAATAGAGTGATTAATTGTATTTACTTTTCTTAAATACTCACTATAACGTTTATCAACAGCTAATGCTCCTTCAAATATTTTAGAAACATAGTCAGTTTTTAAAACAAAGACTTCTACTTCACCATTTAGAGCAACATATACGTCATATAATGTAACTGTTTTATTACTACGATATTTATATCCTCCACCTACTCCAGTGTTAGCTTTTACAAGATTATGGACAACTAGTTTTCTCATAATTTTTTTTAAGTATGTTGGTGATATATTAAGACGTTTACTTATTTCCTTTGAATTTAAATAAATATGTCTATCCTGTAAATAAAGCATAACCATTATACATATTGCTTGTTCAGTACTTTTAGTTAGATGCATAAACTTTTAACCTCTTTTCCTTTTATATAAGATAAATAATTAATCTATTATTTAATTTTATGATATATTTTTCATATTGTCAAATATTATCTTAGCTTTTCGCCCCAATATTGGTAATAGGTACACTCAATGGAACCATTGAATAACTTTCTTCTCTTAGTTGCCTTCTTACCATATAAATGTTCAAACATTTTATTAGAAGTCAATATATACAGCGACCAGTATTTTTGGTTTTTAAGCGCGGCCCCTAAATATTTATACATATTCTCTACTTCTTTTTTCTCTCCCAAACGCTCTCCATACGGCGGATTAGCTATTACACAACCAGCTTCTTTTTTTACAACAAAATCATATACCGACATTTGTTTGAACTTAATAACCCCAGCTAAACCAATTTCTTCAGCATTATTTTCAGCTGTTTGAATCATTTTTGGATCAATATCAGAACCGTATAGCTCTAATTCCTTCTCATAGTCAATTGCTTCTTCAGCTTTATTTCTTTCTTCATCAACTAACGCTTTTGGCATCCATGGCCATTTTTCAAAATCAAAATTTCTATTAATACCAGGTGCCATATTTTGTGCAGCCATAGCCGCTTCTATTAACAGAGTACCTGAACCACAGAACAAGTCATATAATGGTGTTTCACCTTTCCAGTTAGTTAATTTTACCATAGCTGCAGCAAGTGTTTCCTTTAATGGTGCTGTACCTTGTTTTGCTCTATATCCTCTTTTATGTAATCCATCTCCTGATGTATCTAACAATATTGTCGCTATATCATTTAACATAATTATTTCTAATCGATATCTAGCACCTGTTTCAGTTAACCAACCAGTTACCCCGTAACTTTTCTTCATTTTTTCAACAATTGCTTTTTTTACAATCGACTGACAGTCAGACACACTAAATAAAGTTGATTTATGACTTCGCCCATCTACTGGGAATTTTGCATCTACTGGGAGATATTTATCCCATTCTATCTCTTTAGTTTTTTCAAATAATTCTTCAAATGTATAAGCTGGAAATTGAGCTACTACAATTTTTACTCTATCTGCACATCTAAGCCATAAATTAGAGCGAACTATAGCTCTCTTATCTCCTGAATAATATACTCTACCATTTTCTACTTTTGTTTCATAACCTAACTCTTGTACTTCTTTAGCTACAATAGCTTCTATACCCATAGGTGTTGTTGCTACTAAATTATATTTCATTTCTTCCTCCTTAAAAAAGAGGCTCTAAAGAGCCCCTAGAACTAGTTATTTTCTTATCATAAGCCATATTCTGTATCTATCTTACTCAATCGGGACTAGTCTACCCTCGTAACAATAGTTGTGATCATCTGTCTAAATATGTATACATATTTCCTACTCCTACATTCATTTCTGTGAAGTAAGTGCTTCTACCAAAATTTGAATTGCTCACTCAAGGGGTTTACCGCGTTCCACTTCATACATTTCTATATGAACTTCGTCACTGTGGCACTTTCAAGATATATGACCATATAGAAACTACTTAGGTCATATTTTCTGCCGTCACCTTAAAAAGGTGCCTAAACTTATTTTTTCGTTTAGCGTTGAACACTACTGACATCTCAGTCAGTGCGAGTATGGACTTTCCTCAGCAAAATTGCCGCGATCACTCAAAGAAAATACTTATACTACTTTACACTATAATAAAGTTTTTGTAAATAAATAATGTTAAATAATTATTTTTCTAAAACTGATACTTTACCTTCAGCTATTTCTTCAAGTGCTTTTCCAACTTCTTTATGAGATACATAGTTATCTAATTTTTTTGTTTCTGGGTCTGAGAACAATTCACGAGCTCTCTTACTTGCTAATGAAACTAACATATACTTTGAATTTACTTTTGATTTTAATACATCTAATTTTGGATATAACATTTATTCTCTCCTACATTTCTTCTAATTCTAATAAAGCTCTTCGATATTTCATCTCTATACGTTCACGTTTTAAATGCTCACTTGTTATTATAGCTTTGATTCTTTCTACTGCTTTATCTACTTCATCATTTTCAACAACATAATCATATAAGTGCATCATATTTATTTCTTTTTTAGCTTTAGCTATTCGAGACTCAATTACTTCATCGCTCTCTGTTCCTCGTCCTTTTAATCTAGTTTTTAAATCTGCAATACTAGGAGGAGCTAAAAATATAAATAATGCATCAGGTATTTTACTCTTAACTTGGCTTGCTCCCTGCACTTCTATTTCTAAAAATATATCTTTCCCTTTATCCATAGTTTCACGTACATACTTTACAGGAGTCCCATAATAATTGTCTACGTATTGTGCATATTCAAGTAATTCACCTTGTTCAATAAGTTGTTCAAATTCTTCTTTTGTTTTGAAAAAATAGTCAACCCCATCTACTTCACCAGGTCTTATTCCTCTAGAAGTCATAGAAATTGAATACTCAAAGCCAACATCATTACTTTCAAAAATTCGTTTTCTAACAGTTCCCTTTCCTACACCAGAAGGACCTGATAAAACTATTAATAAGCCTTTCTCCATTTTTTTGATTCCTCTATTATCATTTATTATCTTCTTATAATACCACAAATCGCCTGAAAATTAAACTATTAGACACACTAAATTAAAATATTTTAAAATCAATATTTGTTTAATTATTTCTTACATTACATATCTCACTATTGCAAGAGATATAATTCCAGTTATTACTATAACTAATAGATTTTTAGAAATAATTGCACTTAATACAGTAGGTAATGAAGCTATCAAATTTTCATAGTTAATCTTAGGAAGCTCTCCTATATTTTGTATAAATAAACTATTGAACCATAATGTAGACATAATTACAATTGGTACAAAACTTAAGAACTCAATAACCGCTTTTGGTAAATCAAATTTTTTTAATAAAACAAATGGCACTACTCTTGATAACCACGTTACAACTGCACAACCTATTATAGTTAATATAATATAATTAATGGATAACATTTTTTAATACCACCCCTATTGTACACCCTATTAAAGTAACAATAATAATTAGAACGTTACTTGGTAAAATAATCATTCCAAAAAATACTAAAAATAAAACAATTATTATTACAATTATCTGAACTTTTTTCTTTATAGTAAAATCTGAAATAACTTGTAAATAAAGTAAACCTATAAACATTGCCACTAAAGCAAAATCCAATCCTAGTCCGTAAGGATTTTTTACTACGCTACCTAACAATGCTCCTATAACTGAAGAAATTCCCCAAGTCATATAAGATATTATATTTGCAGTATTAAACCACTCGTATGATAATTTTCCATTCGTATAATTTTGTTTATTCATTCCAAGAGCATAGCTTTCATCTGTTAAAAATGTTCCAATAGAAATATTTTTAAATAAGCTATACTCTTTAAAAAACGGCGCTACTGACATACTCATTAGAATCATTCTTGAATTAACTAGAAAAGTCGCTATAATTATGGAGATTATTGGTGCTCCTGCTGAAAGCATGCTCACAGTAATAAATTGTGCACTACCAGCGTAAATAAATAACGACATTGCCCCAACTAAAAAAATATTTAAACCTGCTGAACTTGCAATAATACCAAATGCCAAACCTATCCCTATATACCCGAATACAGTAGGTAATGTATCTTTGAAAGCAGTTTTTCTATCTAATTTATTATTCATTAAACACACACCTTTCAAATTTTACATTAATTATTTTTTACTAATAAATCATTTATAAAGATTTTATCAATTTTTTGTTTTACTGTTTTTTGATCAGTATAAGTCACCATTCCAGGTTTGGCTCCTGAAATTTTTTTAACATTCTTTATCAGTGTTGAGTCAACAGACACATAATTTTCATTTTTAAATTTAGAAAAATACCCCGCAAGCATAGAAGCTACTCTTTTCGTTTCTTCATCTGGATTATTATCAAAAATTACTACGTGGCTTCCTGGTATATCTTTTGCATGGAACCAAAGATAATCTCTTCTTGCCAATTTATTTGTTATAGTATCATTTTGAATATTATTTTTACCTACATAAATGTCTATACCATTATATTTTATTATTAAGTAATTATTTTTTTTCTTTGTACTTTTTTTATTTTTATCTTTTTTCAGATATCCAGAATTTATCAATTCTTCTTTTATTTCTAATAAATCTGTTTTACCAGCATTCTCAATTTGAAAACTCAAAGTTTCAAAATAAGAGATATCTTTTTTTGTTATATCTATTTGCTCATATAGATTTTCAATAGTTCTCTTATTCTTTTTATATAATTCAAAATATTTCTCTGAATTTTTTTCAATACTTATATTTGGATCTAATTCAATAGAAATATCTTCTAAATTTTCACTATAAAAATTCTGCAATGTAACAACTTCTGGTATATTATTTTTAAACAAGTATATATTAGAAATAAGTAATTGTCCCTTTAATTTATAATCATCTTTTTCTTTTGCTTCTAATAATTCTTTATTTAATATTTTTAGCTTTTTATTTAATCTACTCAATTTATTTTTTATGAAATTGAATAATTCTTTTTCTGTATTTTTATTACTTGATTCTTTTTGGATATCCATATAATAAAAATCTAACAATCTAGAAAGACTATCAAATTTAATATTATCTTTATTACTTATAATGTCAAAGTAGTAAAAATCATTTTTATTACCATTTTTTAAAAGTGTAGGCTCATTATATGATGAAAAGTTACTACAAAACTCTTTAAAAGATTCTAAAACATTCTCTTCTTTATTTAAGAAGTAGTTGTTTAAGACTGATGAAACTCCATAAAAATTTTTAATTAAGAATTTTTTATCATTATTATCACATTTCAAATCAGAATACTCACTAAAGTTAAATGGATTATACTTTTTAACTGTTGGTGGAAGAACATATTCCATATTAGAAATAGTTGAACGACTGTACTCTAAACTATAACTATTTTTTAATGACTCAATTATTATATTGTCGCTATTAGTTAATATAATATTAGAGTGTTTACCCATTAATTCAGTTATTAAAAAATAATATTTTTCATATCCTAACTCATCAAAATTTTTTATTTTAAATTTAATAATTCTATCATTATTTATTTGATTAATCTCTTCTATTATTCCGCCCATCAAGTATTTTCTTAGTACAGAACAAAAATTTGAAGGTGTTTGGGGATTTTCATAACTATTATTTGTCAATTGAATTCTTGATGCGCTAGAATTAGCTGACACATATAATTTTAAATTTTTCCCTTTTCTAATAGAAAAAATAAACTCATCATTCGATAGATTGTTAATTTTATTTATACGAGAATATAATATAGATCTATTAAATTCCTCTACTAGTTTTCTAACAAAAAAACCATCAAATGCCATTTTTACACCTCCATTACATAATTAAAATCTTATTATAGTAAAAAATTATATCACATATAGTAGTTATTGTACATAAGAAAAAGAAACTAGAATTATGATTTCTAGTTTCTTTCTTATTATTTTTCTTCAAATCTTTTTGATACAAGTACACCCCAGACTAATAGTCCAAGTAATACTGCCCAAAATATTACTGTCCATAAGGTTGAGTGAGGAAAATCAGCGGGTATTAGAGCTAATTTCTCATGGGCTGCAGCAATAACAAAAAGCTTTATACCTACCCAGCCAACTATTAAGAAGGCGGCTACTTCTAAACCTGGTTTTTTTTCTAACACTCTTATGAAAATATTTGCTGCATATCTCATTATTACTACTCCAGCGAATCCTCCTATAACCATTACTGAAAATTGTCCAAGATTTATCCCACCAATTGAAGTTTCTGAAATATGTGGTAAAGTAATTGCTATTGCTACAGCAGCTAATATAGAGTCAATTGCAAAAGCAATATCAGTTAACTCAACTTTAATTACTGTAGACCAAAAACCACTTTGTTTTTTAGGTGCTTTAATTTCCTCTTCAGTACTATTTTTTCTTTTATCAAAAAATTCTTTGATATGACTACCAGCCATAAAAAGTAAATATAGACCACCTAAGACTTGAATTTGCCAGTATTGAGCTAATATTGTTATTAAGAATATAGCAATAATTCTAAAGATCAATGCTCCTGCTAGTCCATATAATAAAGCATGCTTTTGTTCTTTAGGTGGTAAATGTCTTACCATAACCGCTAAAACAATTGCATTATCAGCAGAAAGTAAACCTTCTAACACTATCAAACTTAGTAAAACAATTAAATACTGAATTATAATTTGTGAATCCATTATTATCAATTAACCTCCTTATATTATGAAACTACTCTTTTTATTAATCTAACTACAAAAATCACTAATACTAATCCGGCCATATTTAAAACTAATGGTAAGAATGTTGTTACATTTAAGTCAATATTTTGATTAAGGTTACTAAATACCTTTGCAAATATATTCAGGATACTATTATCTAGTTTACCTGATAAAAATGATATACGAGATTCTAATAGTTTTGATACTACATCTCCACCAACAAAAAATAGTAAAGACAATGCAATAGCTATATTAGTATTATTAAATAAAGATATCATTAATAAAAATACTAGGTTTGCAAATAACAACATTAATATAATCATTAACACATAAGAATATATTGTATGTCCAGTAAGAAAAGCATCTCTAATATCTAAGAATGTTCCTTTATTTTTTGAATACAACACTGCACAAGTTCCACAAACTAATACTAAATAATACACAAAAAAGTAAATCAAACTTGCTAAAATTGAAGAAATATCACGACTTACTTTCTTATTTGTCATTATTAATAATGTACTAACCTTTGTTATATAATCCTCTCTATAAGAATAAATATAATTAATACCCATAATGAAAATAACTAAAACTAGAACAATTTTTAAAACAATATTGAACATTGTATTAATTTCTGGTATTTCATAGTACGTTGATATTGATTTTAGATTATATATACAACCTGTACTTATTAGTAAAACTATTAAACCAAAAAGATAGTTGAAATTTCTTCTAAATATTTTTCCAAATTCTATTAAAAACATTATAGTTCTTCTCCTTTCCCTTGGTAAAGTTTTATTTTTTCACCTAGATTTCTTATTTGATAAACTTCTATATCATTTTTAAGCAACTCAAATAGAACCTCCTCTAGTACTTCCTCTCTAATTACAACTTCACCTTCATCATCAACAGTATACTGATAATCTTTAAGAATATTTTCTAGATTATGATGATTAGATATACTTACTGCAACAAGTGATCTAATAATTAATACATCATCGATTGAACCATAATATGACTTAACATTATCAGATATTACTAATATATAGTCTGCAATATCATTATATTGATTAAGTATAGTATCTAATATTACTATATTTTCGTTATTTGATTTTGATAATATTAACTCTCTAATTTGATGTTTGTCCTCTGAAGTTAAAGTCTCTTCAGAATAGTCAACAACTATTAAGCTTTGATTTATTAAAATTGAAAATAGGGTGTGCAGTTTTATCTTTTTATTTTTTGATAGTTTTTTATATTTCACACCTGGTTTTAAATCGACAGACTCAAATTCTTTTATAAGTTCTTCTTTTGATAAATTAACATTAAATAATGGTAAAATCTTCCTGAAATTCTTTATTAATGATAAATGATTATAAAAACCAAAATCATCAGTAAATATTAATTTTTCCTTTGATGCATTTTTATCATTAAATAAAATTTTTCCTTTATAACTAACTTTATCTTTAATAGAGTCTTTAATTAATTGTAAACTTTCTACTTCATTACTAACTATCGTTAGTATTTCACCACTATCTAGCTTTAAGTCTAACTCTAATACTGTATTTTTTTTAACTTTCTTTTTATATTCTTTAAATTCTAGTACCATTGCTACTCCTATATCTATAAAAAATTTTTATAGTGATAATAATCCTTATCTTATAATTTTTATGTCTTATATATAATACCATTGCTTTCTACTAATGTCAAAATACAATAATCATTTTTTGAATAAAAAAAAGAAAGTACAAAATAGTTTGTACTCTCTTTATAAATAATTATTAGTCATTTATTGTTTTTTTGAATTTTAATGATAATACTAGCCCTAACACTGCTCCTACAACAGCAAAGTTTATCCAAGCAAAATCACCTTGAATAGGTAATACTTTTACTAAAACATTATCAATAGCTACAACTGATACACCAAGAGTTGAAGTAATAGTTGCATATAGACTGTATAATGCTGTAAGTGTAACTGTAGTTACATAAACAACTTTTTTACCACCAAATAAGTTATTTAAGAAACCTAGTAGTATTAATACCACAGTAAGTGGATATAAAAGTACTAATACTGGTACTGCCCCTTTAATAATAGCAGCTAGTCCATAGTTACCAACAGCAAAAGAGAAAACAGTTAATCCTACTGCGTAAGCTTTATAACTAATTTTATCGTATAATCTTACGAAATAAGTTGAACAAGCTGTTACTAAACCTACACTTGTAGTTAAACAAGCTAAAAATACGATTACGAATAATAAAATTTTTCCTACTGAACCAAAGTAGTAAGTAGTAGCTCCAGTTAATACTCCAGCTCCAGTTTTTTGTAATCCTAATACAGATACTGAAGTCATTCCAATATTAGAAATAAATACATAAACTAACGCTAGTAATATTGCTGCAATAACTGCTGCTTTTGTAGTATTTTTAAATACTTCACTTTTTGTTTTAGCTCCATATAATTTAACAGCATTGATAACAATAATACCAAATACTAATGAAGCTAAAGCATCCATTGTATTGTATCCTTCCATTAGTCCATTAGAGAATGCTGTTGAACTTGTAGAATAAAGTTCAGTAGGTGCTTGAGCACTTCCCATTGGATTAACTAATGAAGCAATAATTAATATTACCATAGATAATAATAATACTGGAGTAATTACTGTTCCAATTCTATCAACAAGTTTATTTGGGCTAATTGATAACCATAAAGTTAATCCCATAAAAATTGCTAAAAATACTGCTTGCGCAACAATTTGACTACTTTCTGGGAAGAAACTAGATAGACCTAATTCGTATGTTGTTGTCCCAGTTCTAGGAATTGCAAAGAAAGGTCCAATTGTTAAATAAAGTAGTGTAGTAAAAGTTACACCAAAAACCTTACCTGCTCTACTAGATAATTCTAGTAAATCTACAGCTCCTGAATATCCCATAACTAATACACCTAATAGTGGAAGTCCAACCCCCATAATAATAAATCCAGTCATTGCTACTGGTAAGTTACTTCCAGCGTTTTGACCTAAAAATGCTGGGAAAATTAAATTACCAGCACCAAAGAATAGTGCAAATAACATAAGTCCGATTGATATATAAGAATTTTTCTTTATAAATTTTAACATTACATCTCCTCCTAATTTTATATAATTTCTTTTGATATTTACTTACAATAATATATTTACAAGGATTTGTCAATAGAATTCCGAAAAAAAATCGCTATTTTTTCAAGAAATTTAAGATAATTTTCTGATAATTCCGTTTTGTTTATCTTCAATGTAAACCTTTTATCTGTTATATTATCAATATTTTCTTTAATTTATAAAAACGTTTTCTTGATAACCTTGCTATAAAAATAAAAAAGCCAGAAAAATTATATATTTTCTGACTTATTATATATTTATTTTTTAATTTCTTCTTTGTAATCACAATTATTGCAGTAGACACCTTTTTTATTTTCAAAAAGGATGTTATTACATTTTGGGCATTGTCGATTTATAGGTTTATCCCATGAAACAAAATCACATTTTGGAAATCCTTCGCAACCATAAAATACTTTTCCTCTTTTTGATTTCTTTTCTAGTACATCATGTTTATGGCATTTCGGACAAGTAACCCCTACTTTTTTCTGAATTGTGTTAGTATATCTACACTCTGGAAAGTTTGAACAAGCGATAAATTTACCGAATTTACCTAATTTATATACTAATGGCGAACCACATTCTGGGCAATTATCCCCGGTTAGTTCTTGTTTAATTTCTACCTTTTCCATTTCAGACTCTGCTTTTTCAACATCTTTTCTAAATCCAGAATAGAAATCATAAATTGTTTTTTCCCACTCTGCCTTACCTTCTGCAATATCGTCAAGTTGATTCTCAAGACTTGCTGTAAACTTAGTATTTATTACATCAGGAAAATACTCTTCTGTTATTTTACTTACTAATGTACCTAATTCAGTTGGTGTAAATACTTTATTTTGTAGTTTAGCATAATATCGTTTTTGCAATGTATCAACTATTGTCGCATATGTTGATGGACGGCCAATACCTAAATCTTCTAATTCAGCTATAAGTTTCGCTTCTGAATAACGGGCTGGCGGCTGCGTAAAGTGTTGTTCTTCATCTATGCTTTTTATTTTAGCATCTTCTCCGACTTCAAATTCAGGAACAGACTTAACTTTTTCTTTTTCTTTCAAGACTGCTAAAAAACCATTAAATAGTAGTTTAGACTCTGCTCCTCTATAAACAACTTTATTATTTTCAAAAGTAGTTGATATAGTTTCATAAACCGCAGGACTCATCCTACTAGCTACAAATCTCTCCCAAATTAATTTATAAAGTTTATATTGATCATTTGATAAATATTCTTTAATACTTTCAGGAGTAAAGTTAATATTTGTTGGACGTATTCCCTCATGAGCATCTTGGATGTTTTTATTTGATTTTTTTGTTCTAACTGAAGTAGCTAAATATTCTTTACCATAATTTTTTGTTATATATTCGCTAGCCATCTTCATAGCTTCGTCTGATACCCTAGTAGAGTCTGTTCTCATATACGTTATAAGCCCAGTAACTCCTCCTAGTTTTTTCAAGTTAATTCCTTCGTATAATTCTTGAGCAACGCTCATAGTTTTACGTGTTTTAAAATTAATTTTTCTAGAAGCATCTTGTTGCATTGTAGATGTTATATATACATTAGGAGCATTTCTATTTTTCTTAGATTTTGCAACATCTATTACTTTAAATGTTTCTCCTTTAATTGCTTTTTTTATCTTATCAACATCTTTTTTACTTTCTAGTTTTATCTTTTCACCTTTAAATGAATAGAAATTTGCAGTTAGTACCTTTCTATTTTTTATAAAGCCAATTGGTAATGTCCAGTATTCTTGTGGAATAAAGTTTTGGATTTCTTCTTCTCTATCAACAATTAACTTTAATGCTGCATTTTGAACTCGTCCTGCAGATAATTTTGGTTTTACTTTCTTCCATAATACAGGTGATATATTATAACCAACTAGACGATCTAATATTCTTCTCGCCTGTTGAGATTGTACTAAATCTGTATTGATTTTTCTAGGATGTTTAATTGCATCTTTCACAGCATCCTTTGTAATCTCATTAAATACAACACGATTTACATCGTTACTATTTAATCCTAAAATATGTGCAATATGCCATGCTATTGCTTCTCCTTCTCTATCAGGGTCGGAAGCAAGAAATACTTTCTTTCCTTTTGCTTCTTTTTTTAAGCTTTTTATAACATCCCCTTTACCACGAATAGAAATATAATCTACTCCTATACTACCATTATCTTGTACTTCTACTCCCATTCTGCTTTTAGGAAGGTCCCTTACATGACCTTTTGAAGATATTACTTTATATTTTTTCCCTAAATATTTTTCAATTGTTTTTGCTTTTGAAGGAGATTCGACTATTACTAAATTTTCTGCCATTTGATTCTCTCCATTTATCTTTTTAATAAGTAGTATCTTAAAACATTTTTTCTATCTTGTCAACTTATTATAAAAATTATTAATCTATTTTAGTTAAAATTAATGGCTCTTGATTTTCTCGAACTACTATTGTGTGTTCATATTGCGCAATGTAAGAACCATCTTTTGCGACTAATTCCCAATCGTCTTTATCTGTATTTGTAACTATCTTAGCTTTAGTTGATACGAAAGGTTCAACAGCTAAACACATACCATCTTTTAATAATAAATTATCCCATGGATCAAAGTAGTTAAATACATGTTGCGGTTCTTGGTGTAAAGAAGTCCCAATTCCATGCCCTGTTAAATTTTCAATAACTTCTAATTTATGTTCTTTTATTTTTTTATGTATATTTTTTCCAATTTGATTTATTTTGCTACCTGCTACAGCATGTTTTATTCCCTCATAGAAAGCTTCTTCCGCTACTTCACATACTTTCTGTTTCATGATATCATCTACTTCACCAACTACAAATGAAACACCTGTGTCAGCGTAATATCCATCTTTACAACCAGAAACATCAATATTTAATAAATCTCCATCTTTTAGAATTTTTGCGCTAGATGGAATTCCGTGTGCAGCTTGATAATTTAATGATATACAAGTATATCCTGGAAAATCATATTCAGTTATTGGAGCTGATTTAGCTCCGTACTTTTCAAATAATTCCTTTGCAATGTTATCCAATTCTTTTGTAGATACTCCAGGTACTGCTTTCTTTTTCATTTCATCTCTTATAGTTGCACAAATGAAACCTATCTCTTTCATTTTTTCTAATTGTTCTTCAGTTTTTATAATCATTTTATTCTCCTATTTTATACTTAATCTATTAATTTTGATAAATCTTCTATTGTATACGTTGGTTGAATCTCTTTTTCTTTTAACTGGTCTAAGGTTGTAACTCCAGTTTGAACGTGAATTGTATCAATATTACTATTAATACCAGACATTATATCAGTATCATAATTATCTCCAACCATAACTATATCATCTTTATTATAATTAAACAAATTCATCGCACTTTCCATTATTATTCTATTAGGTTTTCCAATTACTGTAGCAGCAGTACTCGTTGCATGCTCCAAATATTTTATTTGCCCTCCATTACTTGGGATAAAACCTTCTGCTGTTGGAAGTAAGGTATCCGGATTAGTTCCTATTAATTCAGCTCCACTTAGAACCGCTCTAGTTGCAACTGTTAGTTTTTCGTATGTAAGCTCTCTATCTAAACCAACAATAACAGCCTCTACGTTATTTAAATCTAAATGTTGATTAAATGAACTTAACGTCTCCTTTAATCCTTTTTCTCCTATTATATATATATCTTTATAACCTTTTTTTATTAAATATGCTTTAGTAGCTTCACTAGATGTGTAAACATGCTCTTCAGATGTTTGGATTCCTAAATCATATAATTTTTTAACTACATCTTCAGGTTCTTTTGTCGAATTATTTGTTAAAAACAAATAATCTATTTTGTTATTGTTTAAATATTCAATAAACTCTTTAGCATACTTTATTTCCTTTTCTCCATTATATATAGTACCATCTAAATCAATTAAATAAAGCTTATACTTTTTTATATTCATTATTTTTCTCCGTATCCGAATTATCTCTATTTTATTATTTTACACCTTTTGCAAAAAAAATAAAAGCATTATTTAGGTTTCTCCTTAATAATGCTTATATATATTCATTAAAAATTTTATCTAAAAATACTAGCCAATTATTCATATCTGAGAATAATTTCTTTTCATGGAACCATACAATCATAATTACTGACTGTAAAGTAATATACCATTTCAATCTATTTCTATACTTCAAAGTAGGTTTTTGACCATAAATTTCAAGCCATTTTCCCCACATATTCTGTGGAATATATCTATAAAGAATAAATGATATATCTATAGCTGGATCCCCTAATATCGCATGCTCCCAGTCTACTAGGAACAATTTACCTTTATCTGATAGTAACCAATTATCTTTATGTAAATCCGTATGACAAGGTGTATACTCAATCTTATCCTCAGGTAAATTATTTTCTAAATAATTTATCGCATAAAGAATATTCTTATTCTTTCTTAAATCATCAGTAATTAATGATTTAAGATTAGCTAATGATCTATGTGCAGTTTCTTCCTGATATCCTTGTGCCTGCATAATTCTTTTTAATTTTGGTGAACTATGGACTTTTCTTAATATTTCAGGTATACGTGGATCAGTCATATCTTTAGTATCCAAAGTTCTACCATTTTCAAAATCTTGAGCAATTAAAACATCTCCATTACTCATTCTTCTAGTCCATCTGAGAGTCGGTACAATACCTTCAGCAGAAAGTGTTGCAATCATTGGAGTAGTATTTTTCTTAATAAAATAGCGATGATTATCTCTAGAACAAAAATAATCTTCTTCATAATTATCATCTAATGTCCAGCCCATTTGATAATATTCTTTAGACATAATAATACTTCTCCTTTCTCTATAACTCTCTTTTACTAAACTGTAATGCAATATATATTTTACAATTTTTATTAATTTTTTTCAAGATAATATTTTTAAAGATAATTAAAATTCTCAAAGATATTTTAATTATTTCATCATTTTTTAAATACAAATATCTTTGAGAATGTTTTTTCACTTGTATATATTAATTCTTTTTACTTCTTTGAATAAATATTTTTATAAAATTTTATTCGCAGCAAAGTTTGTAGATACCTTCAGCGTAAATAGCTGTAGCTAATAGTAAATCTTCTATTTCTAAAAATTCATTAGCTTGGTGCATTGTATCTTGTTTACCAGGGAATAGAAGTCCAAATGCTACACCTTTTTTAAGGCAACGAGCATATGTTCCTCCACCTAATACAAACGCATCATTTTTAGTATCACCTGTATGTTTTCTATACACATCTACCAATGTAGTAACTAACTCATCATCTTTTGGAACATAATGTGCTTCTTTTGTACTTGTTACAACAATATTAATATTTTCTTCTTGTAATTTTTCTAATTTAGAAACTAAATCAAAATTCTTAGGATGTCTACAGTCAGTTTTAACAACTCCAACTTTTTCTACTGGATCATATTTAAAAATACCATAATTATATGTTGATGCTCCCATTTCATCATCAGAATATTCAATACCTAATTCTTTACCAAATGGATCATTTGCTAATCTAGTAGCAATATATTTTACATAGTTTTTACCATTTGTATCTAAGTTTAAAGTATTTAAAAATTCTGCTAATTTAGTTCCTGCATTTATACCAAATTGTGGTGTTGATCCATGTGCTGCTTTCCCTTTTACTACTAATGTAATAACTTCTCCAGAATTTACTTCTCCTTCTAATTTTTCATCAGAAAGGAATTTTTCAAATTTTTCTTTAATATCTTTTTCTTCACCGCTAAGTTTTGCTTCAGCACTAGCTACTACCATGTTCAAAACTTGACCTGCATTGAACTCAACTAATTTATAATCATAGTTTCCTTCCTCATCTTTAAAAATAAGATTATGGTCAAATGTTACTCTAGCTTTCTCAGCGTATACTAATGGGAACATTGCATCAGGTGTAAATCCTAAAGCTGGTTGTTCTTCGTGTTCAAAATAAGATTTAACACATCTAAATCCAGTTTCTTCATCACTACCAACAATTAATCTAACACGTTTATTCCATTTCACTCCTAATTTATCAAGCAGCTTAACAGCATAATATGCAGCCATTGTAGGTCCTTTATCGTCTAATGATCCACGAGCATAAATCTTACCATCTCTAACTTCAGGTTTAAATGGATGGCTAATCCAGTCCGCTTCAACAACAGGTACAACATCGACATGACCAAGAATACCAAATAATTCTTCACCTTCCCCTACTTCGATATGACCAGCTTTATTTTCAACTATTTTTGTTTTGTAACCATCACGTTCTCCAAATGATAGAATTAAATCTAAAGCTTTTCTAGGTCCACTACCAAAAGGTGTTTCTTCAGTTATATCAGTACCTAAAACTGAATTTACACTTAATAACTCAAATAAATCTTTTAATAGATCCTCCTTATGATTTTGAACTTCTTGTTTGAAAACGATATTCATAATATATCCCTCCATTATTTTTTTAATTTTTTTAGTTCCTTATCTGTTAAATATCTATATTCACCTAATTTTAAACTTTCATCTAAAACTAGACTACCTATAGATAATCTTTTTAAGTATGTTACTTTAACACCTAGAGATTTCATCATTCTTTTAACTTGATGAAATTTCCCCTCTGTAATACTAATATAAGCACTGCTTTTTTCAGTATTAGAAGTAAGTATTTCTAGTGTTGCACTCTTTGTTTTATATCCATCTTCGAGAACAACACCATCTCTAATAATCGTTACATGCTCAGCTTTTAATTCTCCGTCAACTTCAACATAATATTTTTTTATTACATCTTTTTTAGGTGATATTAATTTATGAGCAAGTTCACCATCATTTGTAAGTAACATAAGTCCTTCTGTATCTTTATCCAGTCGTCCGACTGGAAAAGGTTTAAATAAGCGATCCTTTTCATTTAATATGTCAATAACAGTAGTATCTTTTTTATCTTCAGTAGCTGATATAATATTTCCAGGTTTATTCATCATTATATATACATATTTTTGATAAAAAAGAGATTTTCCATCAATAACTACTTGATCATTTTCTTCATCAACTTGATAATCTGGTTGTTTTACTAAAACATTATTTACTAAAACACCCTTTTTTATTATTTTTTTTGTCTCTGCTCTACTATATTCAGTAATATTACTAATATACTTATCTAATCTCACTATACTCTTCTCCTACGGTTAATCAGTGATTTAATGCTAACTTTTCTGTTAAATAAATATTCAACAAATTCTAATTTATTTAAAACAAAGAAGTACAATATACCACCAACAACAGCACATATAATTATTATTGTCATACTAGATAATTTTGATTCTATAACAAAGTTTCCAATAATTGACTCATATACTGCCGCCACCGCAATAAACATAATAAAACAAGAAATTGCTAAACTAATAAATTTTTTAACAAACTCAACGATTCTTAATTTAATCTCGAAGTTAATAACAACAAAATTCATTAATATCATTGTAACGTAAGTAGCCATTGATGATAGCACAACACCATTAGTTTCATAACTCATAACAAATGGTGTAATAGTAGCAAATTTAACTATCAAACCAACTACTATTGTTATTAAATTTATTAATTGTCTATTTATTGCTTGCATAATTATACTCGTTAAGCTGTAAAGAGAATATAAAATAGCAAGAGGTAAATAAAATCTTAATAAATCTGCATTTATTAAACTCCTACTATAGAATGCTGAATATAACGGATCAGCTAATATATACATACCAACTAATGCCGGAAGCACTATCATCATAAGAGCTAATATAACTTTATTAATTTGAATACTAACACTTTTTTTATCACCTAAGGCGTATAACCTCGTAATCGAAGGTAAAAATGTACTAGAGAATGCCGGAGCTATTGCTACAGCAATCATTACAACCTTATTAACTAATTGTAGTGATGAAAATCTTCCATCTACAATATTCGCTTTTCCAATTGCAGTCATACCATGAATAAAGTTATGTTGATCTATAATATTCAGTATAGGGAATAAACCAACAATAAATATAAAAGGAATTGACACAGAAAAGAATTCTTTTACCAATTCTTTAGTTGGTTTATATATGTTGGTAGAATCATGCTGCCTGTACTCTAAGCCATGGCTATATTTTTTGTAAAAATAAAGTAAAGTTAGTAAAGAGAACACTGCTCCCACCGCAGCTGCAAAAGTTGCTGTAACATTACCTTCCACTACACCATAGCCAAGAACTCTCATAACAAAATATGTAGCTCCAAGCATAAATGCTATTCTCACTACTTGTTCTATAAACTGACTTAAAGCTGATGGAAGCATAATTTCATGAGCTTGGAATAATCCTCTAAATCCAGCCGATACTAATACTAAAGGTATACCAAAGCTTAAGCTTTTAAGTACTAAAGCACCATCAGATGGTAAGAATTTTTGTTGTTTACTTATTAATATTTGTTCCGAAATAAAATCAGAACCAAAGAATAAGATACAAAAACCTAACATCCCCATAACAACAAGTAACCATGAACCTAATTTAACGATTCTTCTACTAACATCATATTGCTCAAGGGCATTATACTTAGCAACTAATTTCGCTATCGCCAATGGAGTACCTGCAGCCGAAATTTCTAAAATTGTTGCATAGTAACTATACCCATAATTAAAAAGAGCCATCTGCTCCTCTCCACCTATTATTTGATAAAAAGGTATAAGGTATACAGCACCCAACAATTTAGTAAGTAATAAACTAATACTCAGTAGCGCAGTTCCTTTAAACAAGGAATCTTTCTTCAATTTTTTCACATCCAAACGTTTTATTTAATTGTAATTATCAAACTATAAATATAATGTCTGATAACAAAATACTAAAGCAACGACTAAACTATATGCCGCCACTAGTCTCAAAACTTTATCCATTCTTCTTTTTTTTATTTTATTAGTAGCTACTAAAGCTATATATGAACCCAATAATAAAACAAAAGAAAGTATAAAGACTAAAATAGAATAAATTATTGGCATTATACATATCCTTTCTTCAATATTATATACTATATATTTTAGCATGATTTTCTAATTTTTAAAACCCATTTATTTAAATATTTATATAAGGTTTATTAAAGCACTAAAAGTTGATGTCAGATTATATAACATTTACTTTATTTTACAATTAATTTATGTTAATATGAACATGTAGTGCGAGTTACAATATAAATATTTCACTAAATTTCCAAAAGAGAGGTGGTTCTATGGGGTTTAAGGAATTTCAAAAAAATCTTCCTGTTTTTTCAATTGGAGTTGTTACAAAAATAACTCAACTTAGCGCCAGACAGATAAGATATTATGAAGAAAAAAAACTCTTTACTCCAAAACGTACTGAAGGTAATACAAGGCTTTTTTCATTAAATGATATTGATAGCTTATTAACAATTAAAGAATTATTAAACAAAGGTTTTAATATAAAGGCTATTGATGAAATAATAAATGGTAAAACTGTTTCTAAAGAAACAACACAAATTAGACAAATCATACATCATGATATATTTGCAGGCCCTAATGGTTTACCTAGAGAACGCTCTATTGGACGTGGTGATTTATCAAGATTTTACAATAATAAAAAAAATAAATTCTAATATTAGTTTTTTATATAAAACGAGGAGATATAATGGTTAAAACAATTACTAAAAAACAAATTTTAAAAACTATCGAAGAAGAAAATGTTAAATATATAAGATTACAATTTACTGATATAACAGGTACTATTAAAAATGTTGAAGTACCTGTTAGCCAAATAGAAAAAGTATTAGATAATAAAATGATGTTTGATGGTTCTTCTATAGAAGGATTTGTTCGTATTGAAGAAAGTGACATGTACCTATACCCTGATTTAAATACTTTTTTAGTATTTTCATGGGACAGTGAATATGGTAAGGTTGCACGTTTTATCTGTGATGTATACACAGTTGATTGCAAACCTTTTGCAGGAGACCCACGAGGTAATTTAAAACGAATGTTAGCTAAAATGAATAAACTTGGATTCGATACTTTAAATCTTGGACCTGAACCTGAATTTTTCTTGTTTAGATTGAAAGAAAACGGAGAACCTAGTCTTGAATTAAATGATCATGGTGGATACTTTGATCTTGCCCCTGTAGATTTAGGTGAAAATGTACGTAGAGATATTGTACTGGAGTTAGAACGATTAGGTTTTGATATTGAAGCAAGTCATCATGAAGTTGCACCTGGTCAACATGAAATTGATTTTAAATATGATGATGTAATTACAGCTTGTGATAATATCCAAACATTTAAATTAATTGTTAAGACTATTGCTAGAAAACACGGATTACATGCTACATTTATGCCTAAACCTATGTTTGGAATAAATGGATCAGGAATGCACTGTAATGTTTCTCTATTTAGTAAAGGGGAGAATAGCTTCTATGATGCTAATAGTGAAAATGGTTTGTCTGAGATAGCATCACAATTTATAGCGGGTATTTTAAAACATGCTCGTAGCTTTACAGCAGTTTGTAACCCTACAGTAAACTCTTATAAACGTTTAGTACCCGGTTATGAAGCCCCTTGTTATGTTGCATGGTCAACATCAAACCGTTCACCTCTAGTTCGTATACCTGCTGCTCGCGGAAAATCTACACGTGTTGAAGTTAGATCTGTAGATCCAGCTGCCAACCCATATTTAGCAATGTCAACTATACTTGCTGCAGGTTTAGATGGTATCGAAAATAAACTTACTCCTGCTGAAGAAGTAAGAAGTAATATTTATGTTATGACTCGAGAAGAAAGACTAGCTAATGGTATAGATGAATTACCTTCTACACTTTATACAGCTCTTAAGGAATTAATAGCTTCACCAATAATGAAAGAAGCATTAGGATCTCATATCTTTTATAATTTTATTGAAGCAAAATCTATAGAATGGGATTCATTTAGAACACAAGTTACAGATTGGGAAGTTGAACAGTATCTAAAAAATTATTAATAATTAAAAAAAATTAGATGAGGATAATATATAGCCTCATCTAATTTTTCATGAAAAAGAGGTTACTACAAATACAGTAACCTCTTTTAGCTTTATTTTAAATTTAGTAGATTAGTATTTAGATAGCAATTCTACTAATGCTTCTTTTGGTTGGTAACCTGTTTTTTCTTCAAGTACCTCACCATTTTTCATAACTAATAGTGTAGGAATTGACATTACTCCAAATTCACCAGCAGCTTCTTGATTTTCATCTACATTAATTTTGTAAAATTCAATATTAGTTAATTCGTTAGAAACTTCTTCTAATACTGGTGCTAACATTTTACATGGTCCACACCAAGGTGCCCAAAAGTCAAATACTTTTACGCTATCAGTTTTTGATAACTCATAAAATTCTTTATCAGTGATTTCTCTCATTATTTCCTATCTCCTTATATTTTCTTAATTAATATATTAAACTATTGCAACTAATTATTCAAATATTTTGTTCTAATATCTACATCATAGGCATTTGAGGCATATTATTTTCTTCTTTTGAAATATCCGCTACAACTGCTTCTGTAGATAAGAATAAACTTGATACACTTGCTGCATTTTGTAATGCTGAACGTGTTACTTTAGTAGGGTCTACTATTCCTGCTTTTATCATATCAACCCATTCTTCTGTTGCAGCATTAAATCCAAATCCTATTTCAACTTCTTTTAATTTAGCAACTATTACACTACTTTCTAATCCTGCATTTTCAGCAATTTGTCGAACAGGGGCTTCTAACGCTTTTTTGATTATATTTATTCCTGTTTGTTCATCTCCTGTAGCTTCTAGTTTTTCTACTTCTGATATTACTTGTACTAAAGCTGTTCCTCCACCTGGAACAATCCCCTCTTCTACTGCAGCTCTAGTAGAATTTAGTGCATCTTCAATACGTAGTTTTCTTTCTTTCAACTCTGTTTCTGTAGCTGCTCCAATTTTTATTACTGCAACTCCTCCTGAAAGCTTAGCAAGTCTTTCTTGAAGTTTTTCTCTATCAAATTCTGAACTTGAATCAGCAAAAAGAGCCTTAATTTGTTGTGTACGTGCTTCAATTTTTTCTCTATCACCTTTTCCACCAACAATAACAGTATTATCTTTAGTAACATTTATTCTTGCTGCATTACCAAGCATAGTAATATTTGCATCTTTTAAATCTAAACCTAAATCTTCTGTGATTAACGTTGCACCTGTTAATATTGCAATATCTTCTAAAATTGCTTTTCTTCTCTCACCAAAACCAGGAGCTTTAACAGCAACAACATTAAATGTCCCGCGAAGTTTATTTACTACTAATGTTGATACCGCATCTTGCTCAACATCATCAGCTATAATAAGTAATGGTTTGGCAGCAGCAACTACTTCCTCTAGCACTGGTAGTATTTCTTGTACTGCGTTAATTTTTTTATCTGTTACAAGAACATAAGGATTATCTAAATCAGCGATCATTTTTTCTGTATCACTTACCATATATGGTGATAAATAACCTCTATCAAATTGCATTCCCTCTACTACTTCTAAAGTTGTTTCTAACCCTTGAGACTCTTCGATAGTTATTACTCCATCATTACCTACTTTATCCATTGCTTCTGATATGAATTTACCCACTTCTTCATCAGCAGCAGATATAGCTCCTACTTGAGCAATCTTATCTTTAGAATCTACAGTAATACTTATTTCATGTAGCTTATCAACAGCAACTTTTACAGCTCTTTCCATACCTTTTCTAATACCAATTGGATTAGCACCACTAGTTACATTCTTTAGACCTTCAGTTATCATTGCTTGGGCTAAAATTGTGGCTGTTGTAGTTCCATCCCCTGCTATTTCATTTGTTTTATTAGCAACTTCAGCTACTAATTTTGCACCCATATTTTCATAAGGATCTTCTAGCTCTATTTCTTTTGCAATAGAAACTCCATCATTAGTAATTAACGGAGAACCAAATTTTCTATCTAATACAACGTTTCTTCCTTTAGGTCCTAAAGTAATCTTTACTGCATTAGCAAGTTTATCTACACCGCGTTTCATCGATTGACGAGCATCTTCTGAAAATTTTAATTCTTTTACCATATTTCCTCCTATTCTTCTATTAATGCCAGAACTTCTTCTTCATTAACTAAATAAAATACTTCATTTTTAAAACTAACTTTTTTAAATTCATCAGAAAATACTACTTTACTTCCTTCTGATAATTCACCTTCATTATCTTTTGATAACAAACAGCTTTCTCCTAAAGCTACAACAATTCCAATATTAGAAGTTTCTTCTTTAGCTGCTAGTACAATACCACTAGCCGTTGATTTTTCTTCTTCAACTTTTTTTAATAAAATATTATCAAATAATGGTTTAATCATATATTCACCTCATCTAATTATTACATGTCTAATTATTATATTAAAACAAAAGTCAAAAAAAATCAAACTTTAAATTTTAGTGTTATTTTATTAATATTAATAGTGTATTAAAATCAAAATATTACAATGTATTCTTTATATTCTTAAATATAAATTAATGTAAAAAGAACATCTTATTTATGAGTTTCAATCAATAATCTCAAGCAAATTATTTTTATATCAATTTATAACATGTTAAAATTCTATTTGTATAAAAAAGTAATTATACGGAAATTAATTCAAAATAAAAAGGAGGAAATCGTATGAAATACGTAGTTGTTGGAACTTCTCACTTCGGTTACGAAGCAGTTCAAACTATTTTAAAAAATGAACCTAATGCTGAAATTCATTTATATGAAAGAGGCGCTGGGGCTTCATTTATGGGATGAGGTAGTCAATCATATTTAGATGGGACATCTAAAGCATTATCTGAACTACACTTTGCTAATGAAGAATCTTACCGTTCTCAAGGGATTAACATCCACTGTAATAGTGATGTTATTAAATTAAATACAGAAGAAAAATATGTTGTAGTAAAAACACCTGCTGGTGAAGAAAAACAGTCATATGATAAATTATTATTAAGTCCTGGAGGAGTTGCTGTAAAGCCTCCATTTGAAGGAATCGAATTAGAAAATATTCACACTTTCCGTGGACCAGAAGACACACAAGCTGTTTACGATTGTATGCAAAACAGTAAAAAAGCGGTAGTCGTTGGTGGGGGTTATATTGGACTTGAAGTTGCTGAATCTTATGCAAAACAAGGAATTGATGTAACTATCGTTGACTTTGCTCCAAGAATATTAAACACATACTTAGACCAAGAACTTACAGATATTTTAACTGAAGAAGGTGCTAAACATAACCTTAAAGTTCGTGGTGGGGAAAAAGTTCTTTCATTTAAAGGTGAAAATGGAAAAGTAACTTCAGTTGTTACAGACAAAGGTGAATACGAAGCCGATACTGTTATTGTTTCTGTTGGTGTTCGTCCAGATGCTTCTTGGTTAAGTGAAGAATTAGAGATGACTGAACGTGGTTTCGTTGTAACTAACGAATACTTAGAAACATCAGCTAAAGATGTTTATGCTGGAGGAGATTCTACAATTCTTCCTTATGCACCAACTCGTGGAGAGTTACCAATTGCATTGGCAACATTAGCACGTCGTCAAGGTGTAGTTGCTGCATTAAATGCAATGGGACAAAAAACTAAAATGCCTGCAGTAAATGGTACTTCTGCATTATCATTCTTTGATTACAAATTTGTAAGTACTGGATTATCACAAAATGGTGTTGGACTTTATGATGGTAAAGTTGCTTCTAAATATGTAGAAGAACGCATTTACCCTGATTTTATGAGAAAAGAAAACAATCTTGTTCATATGAAAATCTACTTCGATGAAGATACTCACAGAATTTTAGGTGCTCAATTTATGTCTAAACATGATATTTCTAGCGCTATTGCAGCTTTATCAATAGCAATTTCAGCTGAATGGACTCTAGAACAATTAGCACTTGCTGATATCTTCTTCCAACCGGAATTTGACCGTCCATGGCACTTCATTAACGTACTTGCTATGGCTGCTTTAGACTATAAACTTGGTGGAGCAGATAAATTACTATTCTAATATTAATAAAAAAATCGCAGATTATTTTCTGCGATTTTTTTTATTCAGAAACTACTTGATCAAGATTTGATACTATTCTTGCTCTACCCTTAACTTTAAAATTTACAATATTATCAAAAACATTAAGAATAATGACTTCACCTTTATTTAGTATTTCAAGAACTTCTTCATTATTAGTTTTTTTTGTTATTACTTTTACATTATCAACTTCTGCCCTTATAATAATATAACTAATCTCTTTCATAATTTCCTCCACGTTATTTCAAATTATAATTTAATTTTATATTGAATATCTTTAACTAATTCTGAATCTTCTAAGAAAATACCAGTTTTTTTGCTAGTAACTGTTTTTGATCCTATTTTTTTAATTCCACGCATAGCCATACACATATGCTCCGCTTCTATTATTACATAGACACCTTTAGGTTGTAATTGCTCCTCAATTGCATTGACTAACATTAATGTCATATCTTCTTGAATTTGTAGTCTTCTACTAGCACTTTCGACTAGACGTGCAAGTTTACTAAGCCCTGTTATTTTTCTGTTATTAGGAACATATGCTATGTGACATACTCCATAAAACGGAAGCATATGATGTTCACATAATGAATAAAACTGAATATCTTTTACTAAAATAGGTTCATCGTTATCTGACTCAAAAAATGTATTAATTTCTTCTTTGGGATCAACATTTGTTTTAGATAATAATTCTTCATACATATTTACACATCGTTTAGGTGTATCAAGTAATCCAGCTCTTGAAGTATCCTCTCCAATATTTTCTAATAAAGTTTTAATTAGTTGTTGTGATTGTTCTTTATTTTTCAAAATTAACCTCCATTTTTAAAAAAAAGAAGTTACTTTTTAAGTAACTCCTCTTCTGAATTAAATTTAATTATTTAACTGCGTCTTTAAGAGCTTTACCAGCTTTGAATGCAGGTACTTTGCTTGCAGCGATTTCAATAACTTCGTTAGTTTGAGGGTTGCGTCCTTTACGAGCAGCTCTTTCTCTTACTTCAAAGTTACCAAATCCGATAATTTGGATTTTTTCACCTTTAGCTAAAGTTTCTTCAACTGTTTCTACGAATGCTTCGATAGCTGCAGTTGCTTGTTTTTTTTGTAGTCCTGATTTCTCAGCAACTTTTGAAATTAATTCTGATTTATTCATTAATTCTTTACCTCCATAATTGAGTAACGGTTACCCGTTTCACTTATTAAATATTACCATATAAACACTGAATAATCAAGCTTTTACTAACGAAAAAACTAAAAAATCAGCATTTTTTTTCAGTTTTTTATCAAAAAACTAGTATTTCATCTTAAATGTATATAAATATTATCCCTGTATATACCCTTATTCAAATTTATTTAGTTCTTCTGCGGCCATTTTTTTCATTAAATTATCTGCACATTCATTTATACTAAGTCCTTCATACAGAACTTTATAGATATTTTCAGTTATTGGCATATACACATTATATTTTTTCGATAAGAAATAACATACTTTAGTTGTTCTAACACCTTCAGCTACCATATCTAATTTTTCTATAGCTTGCTCTAATGAATATCCTTGTCCTATTAAATAACCACAATTATAGTTTCTAGAGTGTTTAGATGTACATGTTACAACTAAATCACCAATTCCACCTAATCCTAAGAAGGTCATTTCATCTGCACCTAATTTTTTTCCTAATCGTGTAATTTCAATTAAACCACGAGTAAGTAAAGCAGCTTTAGCATTATCTCCATATTTCATACCATCAATAATTCCACAACCTAAAGCTATAATATTTTTTAGGGCTCCCCCTACTTCTACACCCACTATATCTTTATTTACATATATTCTAAAATACTTATTGTGGAAAATTTCTTGAGCCACTTTAGTTAGTTCATTATTCTCAGAAGCTATTGCAACAACTGTAGGATTTCTTAATACTAATTCTTCAGCGTGCGATGGCCCACTAAGTACCCCTACACCTTTAAGGTTTTGAGGATCTATTTCATCTTGGATTACCTCTGACATTCGTTTATTTGTATCCATCTCTAATCCTTTAGAAACATGAATAATGTATTTTGGCTTATCTAAATATTGATTAATTTTATTAGCTGTTTCTCTCATAACTTTTGTAGGAACCGCTATTACGATAACATCTGCAAATTTAACCGCTTCTTCTAAATCACTAGTAGCTTTAACTTCATCAGGAAGTACTATATTTTTTAAGTATCTACTATTAGTATGGTTATTATTAATTTCATCCCTTGCTACTTCGCTACGCGCATAAAGTAACAATTCATTTTTATTATCAACTATTGCTTGTGAAAGAGCTGTCCCCCAGCTTCCAGCACCTATTACTGATACCTTCATGTCTTCACCCTCTTTTTTCTTATTACTAAGTATATTATATCAAATATTTTGATATATTCCAAAATAATAGCTATTATTTTATAACACTTATATTTTTTCTCATAAAACAAAGAAACCTTAAGTAGTTTTACTTAAGGTTTCTTTATAAAATTATTTACGTTTTTTCTTGTTTGAAACAAGTGTTACTTTATTTGGATCGAACTCTTGTTTTTTCTCTTTTTCAGGTTTATATGGTGGGTAAATTTTATATCCTAGATATGTTTGGAATATTAAGAATAATCCCCCAACAATATAATAAACGGCTACAGCACCAGCCACCCAGAATGAGAAGACTGCAATCATTACAGGACTTAACCATTGCATCATTTGCATTTGTCCCTGCATTGCTTCTTGACCCGGTTGTACTAATGGTGGATTTATTGCCATAGTTAATTTAGTTTGAGCTGCATAAACCAAGAAAGCTATTATTGGTAATACATATGATCTTGTTCCTAAACTAAATATTCCTAAGTATGTAGAATCAATAATTCCTGCTGAATAAAGCGGATTTGTTAGCGTAAAGAATAAACCTGTTAAGAATGGCATTTGAATAAGTAATGGAAGACATCCTCCTACACTGATAGGATTAGCATCATATTTTTTCATAATTGCCATTTGTTCTCTTTGAAGCTCCATTAATTCAGCACGAGCTTGTGTTTTTTCTTCATTAGATATTGCACGAGCTTCTTTTTCACGAGCAGCTTTTTGTTTAGCTTGAACAACTTCTAACTCTGGACGAGCCAATACTTGCCCACGACGAGCTTTATTTTGTGTTTTATAGTTGTTTAACATAAATGGTAAGATTATAATACGTACGATTAATGTAATTATTACAATTGACCATCCCCAACTACCAACATATTCATGTATTTTACTTAAAAACATATCCATAGGTTTTACAAATGTTTCATAAAATGTACCACTTCTATCTTGTGCTGAACACCCTGATAAAAAGAATACACTCGCAAAACCTAGCATAAGTGCAGATAATTTTTTCAATTTCGGACTCCTTAATAAATTATTTTTTAAAAATTAAAAAGAAGGTAAATCATTTACCTTAACTAATTCTAATTACCTAGTAAATTATATCAAAATAAAAAGAGGTAGTCAATAAAAGTTTTACTACCTCTTAGAAATATTACTAATTTTTACTATTTTTTTCTTTTGGAAGGAATGCATTTAATAATACACCACTGATAGCTGCAAGAGCCATCGCTGGAAGTTCAAAGTTAATACTTTGAAATTTTAACATTGCTCCGCCAACTCCAAGAACTATAATAACTGATGAGATCACTAAGTTTCTATTAATACTTAAATCTACTTTTTCATCTACTAACATTCTTAATCCACTAGAAGCTATTATACCAAATAATAATATTGAAACTCCACCCATTACTGGTGATGGAATCGTAGAGATTAACGCAGAGAACTTACCAACAAAACTTAAGATAAGTGCAAATACTGCTGCCCCCCCTAATACGAATACTGAAAATACACGAGTGATTGCTAGTACACCAATGTTTTCTCCATAAGTTGTACTTGGTGGTCCACCTAGTAATGATGCGAACATCATTGCTGTACCATCAGCTAAGATAGAACGGTGTAATCCTGGATCTTTTAAGAAATTACGACCAACTACTTCTGATAGAACCATTTGGTGCCCTATATGTTCATTTATTGTAACTATAGCTATAGGAACCATTGCAAGTGCTGCAACATTCCACTCAGGTGTATATGTTACGAATGGAACTGTAAACTTAGGTAAGCTAAACCATGGTGCATCAATAACTGGTTGGAAGTTAACTAAACCAGCTATAACAGCAACGATATACCCAAATATAATCCCTAATAATACTGGAATTTGTTTTGCAAAGCCTTTTAATGCAACACAGCAGAAAATTGTAGCTGCTAGTGTTATTAGTGCTACTGTAAAGTATGTTAAATCATATACCTTAGCATCTCCAACTTTTTTGTTCATAGCCATATCTATAGCTGTTGGTGCTATTCCAAGCCCAATAACTATAATAATAGGTCCTACTACAACTGGAGGTAAAAGTTTTAATAACCAATTTACTCCAAATTTATAAATAAACATTGCTACAACCCCGTATACTAAGCTGGCTAAAAATGCACCAAGCATAGCTGTTTCAACACTATGAGTAGTAGATAATACAATAATAGGATTAATAAAAGCAAAAGAAGATCCTAGATAAGCTGGAATCTTACCTCTTGTTATAAATAAATACGTTAAAGTTCCTATTCCTGATGTTGTTAATGCTGTACTAGCTGGCAATCCAGTTAAGATTGGTACTAATACTGTTGCTCCAAACATCGCAAATAAGTGTTGCAAACTTAGTGTTATCCAAAGTGCCAAACTAGGTTTTTCGTTAACATCTAAGACAGGTTTTATTCTTGTTTGTTGTGACATTACTCTTCTCCTTTTTTTATTCAAACTTTCATAATTATACCACAATGATAAGCATATTTAAAGTTTTTTTGAAAATTTTTTTTATTTTTTCAAGATAAAAATTAACTATACAATTATTTGAAAAAGCAAGACTATTACTATAGTCTTGCTTTAAAGCATATTATTTTACAACTATTTCAGTTATTACTACATCTTCAAGAGGTTTATCTTGAGCACCAGTTTTCACAGCTGCGATTTTATCTAATGTTTTTGCACCAGAAATTAATTGTCCAAATACTGTATGGCGGTGATCTAAGTGAGGTGTCCCTCCTAGTTTAGCATAACCTTCAACAGCCTCTTTTGGCCATCCACCTTGTTCAAGTGCCTGTAAAGTTCTAGCATCTAAATGTGAATTTTGAACTATAAAGAATTGACTTCCATTTGTACTTGGTCCAGCATTAGCCATACTTAATGCACCATAGAAGTGGAAATAATCCATTGAGAATTCATCTTCGAAACTATGTCCCCAAATTGATTCTCCTCCCATACCTGTTCCAGTTGGATCTCCACCTTGAATCATAAAATCTTTAATAACACGATGGAAAATAACACCATTATAGTAACCATTTTTTGCATGAGTTAAGAAATTTTCTACTGCTTTTGGAATATCTTTTTCAAATAGTTTGAAACTCATATCACCATGAGTAGTTTTAATCTTTACTCTTACTTGTCCTTTTTTTACATTTTTTGTTAATTGTGTTAACATTTTATCTCTCCTTATTACGAGAAGGGATGATTATCACCCCTTCTCTATTATTTTTTAAGCATTTTTCTCGATTAATCTTTCATTTATTTCTTTTAAGATATTTTCTTTGAATTCAGCAAAACTTTCTTCTTTTTGGTCATGAGAACCAAATGTTCTAACATTAACCGCTTTGTTTTCAACTTCTTTATCACCAATTACTAAAGTATAAGGAATTTTTTTGTTAGCTGCTTCACGGATTTTATATCCAAGTTTTTCATCTCTATCATCAATAGCAACTTTTACACCTGATTTTTTAAGTTCTTGCATAATCTCTTTTGAATAATCATAGTGATAATCGTTATTTACCGGAATTATACGAACTTGGTTTGGTGATAACCATGTTGGTAGGTCCCCTTTATACTCTTCTAGTAAGAAGGCAACCATTCTTTCCATAGTAGACACTATACCACGGTGAATTACTACTGGACGGTGGGCTTTTCCATCTTCACCAATATATTCTAGTTCAAATCTTTCAGGTAATAAGAAGTCTAATTGAATAGTAGAAAGAGTTTCTTGTTTCCCTATAGCAGTTTCTACTTGAACATCAAGTTTTGGTCCATAAAATGCCGCTTCTCCTTCTGCTTCTACATAATCAAGACCTAATTCGTCTGCAGTTTCTTTTAACATTTGTTGAGCATTATTCCACATGTTGTCATCATCAAAATATTTTTCAGTATTTTCTGGATCTCTGTATGATAAACGGTAACTAAAGTTTTTAATACCTAAGTCTTTATATGCTTCTTCAATTAGTCCTACAGTTAGTTTAAATTCGTCTTTAAGTTGATCTGGTCTAACAAAGATATGTGCATCATTTAAAGTCATTCCACGAACACGTTGTAAACCACTTACTGCTCCACTAGCCTCATAACGGTGCATCATACCAAGTTCAGCGATACGTATTGGAAGTTCACGATAAGAGTGACGTTCATTTTTATAAACCATCATGTGGTGAGGACAGTTCATTGGACGAAGAACCATTGTTTCATGATCCATTTCCATTGGTGGGAACATATCTTCTTGATAGTGATCCCAGTGCCCACTAGTGATATATAAATCTTTAGATCCCATTATTGGAGTATAAACGTGGTCATACCCTAGTTCTACTTCTTTATCAACTATATATCTTTCGATAGTACGACGAATAGTTGCACCATTAGGTAACCATAAAGGAAGTCCAGCACCAACTTTTTGGCTAGTTGTGAAAATACCTAATTCTTTACCTAATTTTCTGTGATCACGTTCACGAGCTTCTTGTAATCTATGTAAATGTTGTTGTAAATGCTCTTTTGTGAAATAAGCTGTTCCATATATACGTTGTAACATTTTATTATCACTATTACCACGCCAATATGCTCCAGCTACTGATAATAATTTAAACTCTTTAATTTTAGAAGTTGAAGCTACGTGTCCTCCACGACAAAGGTCAGTGAAATCACCTTGTGTATAAACAGTAATAGTTTCATCTTCAGGTAAATCATTAATTAACTCAACTTTGTATGGATCATCAGCGAAAATTTCTAATGCTTCTGAACGACTAACCTCACGTCCTTCAATAGCAATATTTTCGCTAACAATTTTTTTCATTTCTTTTTCAATATTTTTAAAGTCTTCTTCAGTAACTTTATATTCAGAATCAAAGTCATAGTAGAATCCACCATCTATAGCTGGTCCTACACCAAAGTGCACATCTTTTCCATATAGTCTTCTTAATGCTTGAGCTAGTAAATGAGCTGTAGAGTGACGAAGTACATATAAGCTGTCTTGGTCTTCATCGTCAGCAACTATAAGTTTAAGATGTCCGTCTTTTGTAATTGGTTTATTTACTTCGATATAGTCCTCATCTAATTTTGCAGAAATAACTTTTTTCTTAAGACTTACACTGATACTTTCAGCGATTTCTAACGGTGTTTTATTATCATATTCTCTTACATTTCCATCTGGAAAAACTAATTTAGCCATATTAAGGTCTCCTTCTTTTTTATGTATACTTAGTCTAACTTATAAAAAATAAAAAGTCCCTCCTCTAGCAAAGGCTAAAGAAGGGACGAATAATTTCGTGGTACCACCCAAATTCGAAGTAATTTACTTCCTCTTTGTGAATAAAGCTCACTAACTATATTATACTTATAACTAGGTAGTAATATATAACGCTTATAGATATTTTCAGCACCATACCCTCTCTTAAATAAGTTAGATATATATCGTATCCTAAGTATACTTTTTTTATTTCATTAATGTAATTCTAGCACAAAGACGAATGAATTTCAAGGGTAAATTCATTCGTCTTATTATTTTCTATTTATTTTTTTTCCAATAACCCCTAATTCCAGTTACAGTAAATATCAAAATTAATAGCATAAAAATATAATTTTTCAAACTAAAATACTTAGAAGCTTCTGTAGTTATTATTTCTAGTTTTTTATCTATACCATTTTCTTTCTTAACATCCATATTTGTTTTTTCAAATTTACTTAAGTCTGAATCACTTATTTTAGTATTTTTGACTGCAACATAATAAATATATTTTAAATCATTTAATGGACTAATATCACTTACTGCAGTATTAGAAATATCTAAACTTGATAGATGTTGAACTGTTCTTAGTACATTAATATCTTTTAATGCTATATTATCATTTAACATTAATCTATATAAATATCTTTTTCCATCTAATGGTGTAATATCTTCTATATTATTTTTATACAGGAGCAATTCTTCTAAATTATCCAAATCTTTAAGAGGTCCTATATCTCTAATATCATTTTTATCTAAATACAGTGTTCTTAAAGTTTTTAGATTCCCCAGAGGTTTTAAATCTTTAATAGCATTTTCTTCAGCAACTAGGCTTTCTAGTTTTTTCGCATTCTGTAAAAATGTTATATTGTCTAGACCTATTCCAGAAATATTTAAACTTCTTATATTATCCAATTTTAAATTATTAGGTAAATAATCTTTTAATACACTATTCATAGAAATATCTAATGATTCAACATTAAGGTTGTTTAAAAAGTCTAAATTATTCATTAAATTCTTTCTCAACACTAACTGTCTTAATTTTTTAAGTTTACCTAAACTTTCTGGATTTTTGATTTTATTATTAGTTAAATCTAAATCCTCTATATTTTCTAATTTCTCTAATGGTGTTAAATCTTCAATAAAGTTATTAGATAAATTTAAGTTTTTCACATTAGTAGCATGTTCTAATCCTTTTAGAGAAAAAATATTTTTCCAAGGTAAAGATAAACTAGTAAACTGTTTCATCATATCTACAGTTATTTCTTTACCTGTAAAATTTTTATTAATATGAAACTTGTAGTATTCTAGTAAAGCTTCTTTTAAATTCAAATCATCAAACTGTATTTTCTCACCATTCTCTATTTCAGAAAAATTCTTTTCACTAAAAGGTACATAAATATCATTTGCTGCTACAGTTGGTGCTACTGTTAATCCAAGAACCATAGCTACAAGAGTTTTACATATTACTTTTTTCATTCTTTTCCTCTTTTGTTTTTTTATATTCTATTATTTTATTTCTAAAAATAATTAATCCATAAGCTGCTACTGGTATTAAAAACACAAAGTATGGGAATACATATCTACTTTTTGCTTCCCATATCATATGGAATAACGTTCCTCCAATAAAAGCAACAGGTATAATAGTTAGAACTTCCTCTTTTTTTCTAAAAATATTTACCGCAAAAATAAAGCTAAAACTATAAACAAATACTTGAAATACTTTCATTATAAACATCAACACATGATGTGTTTCATTGAAGTAAATTTGTTTTATAAAAAAGTCTTTAACTTTCTCTAATGTTGTCTCGTTATCAAAGTTTCTTTGTGGAGCAGTTACTAATAGACTCTGAAAAGAAGGCTCTATAAATTGATTTTCATACTTTCTCTCATAAAAATCAAAAGCATACCTTGGATTATTTCTAAAAACTGTAAGTCTTTGTTTTATTGAGTCTTTAGAAATTTCTGTGATACGTTCTGCATCAAAATCTTCTTCTGGCATAATATCATAGTTAAACCTATTCCACCAGCCAGCTTCCCTATCACCTTCTTGCATTCCCATAGCAATCCATGTTATTTTTGGTACACCCGGTGCTATTTCTTTTTGACTAGTTGCTTCATAATAATTATAAATTATACTTTTAGATGCAGTCATTAAAAATAAACAACTCAATATAAAGGCTAAAATCTTTTTATCTTTTTTTCTAATAAAATATATTATTGCAGCTGCAAAGATAGCTATCATATGTATCATATTATTTCCAATAAATAATATTGCAATGTTAATACTTATTGCACTAACTACCAATAAATACCACTCTTTTTGTTTTGTATATTTTATGAAATAGTAATATGCTACTAGAGTAAGAAACATTCCAGGCAATATTCCGTACACAAAAGCTACATAAAACACTAGCGGAAAACATAAAGCACTTAATATCACAACTAGATAGTTTGTATCTTCATCCTCAAATAATATATTTGATATTTTATATAACATAAAGATAATAAAGCTTATTGAGAAACTCTGCATTATATATAATATGAAAGTTGCTCGTCCAAATAACGATAGTATTATTTGAAAGATAAACACTGTTGTTATTTGGTGTGAATAAATATATAAATAATTATTTCCTTTTTCAAGACCACTATAATTACCTCTTATAAAATTATTAGCCTGATCAATTACGTTAAAAGGATCAAATTGCACATAGTCACGACGTAAAATAGCAAATAGAATACTAATTATAAAACTATAAATCATTACTATTAAAACTAATCTCTTTACACTTATAATTTTTTTAAAATATCTAGCTAATATTAAGATAACTATACTAAATATTATTAGGAAAATAATATTTAGTATAGCATTGTCGTTCTCATAAAATAGTGTTTCTTGATAATCTTTAGGAAATATAGCTGTCTTTGTTAATACTAATAAAGTATTTAATCCCATTAGTATAAAGAAAATTACAGCAATTACTTTTACAAAAAAGTTAGGTAATTTTTGCATTATTTCCTTAATCATAGATTATTCCTTCTCATTTTTTTCTTTATTTAAAAATTGTTCAATGATAAATCTTGGACGTTCTTTTGTTTCTAGATAAATTTTACCTACATACTCTCCAACAATACCTAATGAAATCATAATCATTCCACCGATAAACCACATAGATATCATCATACTAGACCACCCTGGTCTTGCAAATCCTGCAAAATAGCTATATAGAGTATAGAAGAATACTAGTGTTGCTATGAAAATCATAAGCGCCCCACCTACAGTTATAAATCTTATTAACTTAACTGAAAGTGACGTAATTCCTTCAAATGCGAAAGCTAACATTTTTGATAATGGATACTTACTTTCTCCTGCAAATCGCTCTGCTCTTTCGTAAGTAACTATATCATTTGGGTATCCTATCATAGGTACTATACCACGTAAGAATAGATTAACTTCTTTAAATTCAGCTAATCCATTTAATGCACGTCTACTCATCAATCTATAGTCAGCATGGTTAAATACTGTATTTGCACCTAATTTTTCCATAACACGATAGAATGCTTCAGCAGTAAATCGTTTAAAGAATGTATCAGTAGTACGAGCAGATCTCACACCATAAACTATGTCACATCCTGCTAAATACTTTTTCATCATTTCATCCATTGCATTAATATCATCTTGTAGGTCAGCATCCATAGATATACTAACATCACAATGATCTTTAACCGTCATTAAACCAGCTAACAATGCATTTTGGTGTCCACGGTTTCTACTAAGGTTTATTCCACTAAATAATGGATTGTTTTTATGAAGTTCTTCAATAATTTCCCACGTTTTATCTTTAGAACCATCATTTACTAAAACAACTCGACTTTCAGGTGAAATTAAATCTTCTTCAATCATCGAATTCATTTTATCTTCTAATCTTTTTGCAGTTTCATTTAATACCTCTTCTTCATTATAACAAGGTATAACTACATATAACTTTTTCATCGCTAATCTCCTATTTTTATTTTTTACTTATAGCTTTATTTAATCTATTTAATAAAGCCACATTTTCTTTATTTTCTTTTATTGGTAATATATATATTTCTTTTATATTTTCTTCATCAAACTCTCTTAGAATATTATATAAATTTTTATTAGATTGTTCAACACTTTTCTCAGAATCTGCTAAATATTTTATGGATATGTTTAATCCCTTTAGTTTATTTTTATAATTATCATATGTTATAAACCCTGTTTCTTTACCCTTAGTTTTTAACAATTCTAGCAAGTCTTTAAAAGAATGTCTATATAAAATCAATTCTGCTTCTGGTGAATAATGTCTATATTTCATTCCAGGAGCTATCGGAGCCTGATTTTCGCTAATTATCTCGTCATTATATACTACGCTACCCTCTCCTAAGACATTTTCTATATCTTCTTTAGTAATATCTCCTGGTCTAGCTATTATAAGTGGGGTTCTAGTACAATCAATTACTGTACTCTCTAAGCCAATATCTGATTGTTGATCTTCAATTATAACATCAATTCGCCCATTTAAATCATGATACACATGTTCATATTTGGTTGGCGATGGTTTACCACTTGTGTTTGCACTTGGTGCTGCTAAAAGAACTTTTGTTTCCTTTAATATTTCTCGTGCAGTAGTGTTAGAAGGCATTCTTACAGCTAACGTATTAAGTCCGGCAGTAACATTTTTCGAAATACCATTGTTTTCAATAGCATTTAATATTAATGTCATAGGTCCTGGCCAAAACTTATCTATTAATACTCCTACTCTATCGTCAGCATAGTCAACAATGTTATCTAGTTGTTTAACATCATAAAAATGGACTATTAGGGGATTATCACTAGGTCTACCTTTTGCCTCATAAATTTTTGATATTGCTTTATCACTAGTTGCATCAGCACTTAAGCCATAAACAGTTTCTGTAGGAATTGCTACTAGTTTATCACTTTTATAATACTGTCGTAACTTTTTGTATATTTCTGCTTTATTTTTACTTTTAGAAATATTTATTATTTCTGTATCCATAGAATCTCCTTTATTGTATTTAACGTAAACATATCTAATAAAATTTATTTTAAGATAATAAATACTGTAGTTACAATTATTAATAAATAACTCAAATAGTCAAATTTATCATATTTAAGTTTCTTATACTTACTCCTTTTAATTGTTGTACTATATCCTCTTACTTCCATTGCAGTAGCAAGCTCATCGGCTCTTTTTAGAGTTGCTATAAATAAAGGTATCAATATTGGAATGAACTTCTTTACTTTTTGCATTAAACTTCCTTCATTAAAATCAGAACCTCTCGAAACCTGTGCATTTATTATTCTGTTTGTTTCTTCTATTATAGTTGGAATAAATCTTAAAGATATAGATAGTACTAATGCAAAAGTAGAAATTGGAACACCTATTACCTTAAGAAACCCTAAACTCTTCTCTATTGCATGAGTTATTTGACTTGGAGATGTTGTAGCCATAAACACTACCATTACCATAACAACAAGAATAAATCTTACAGTTATTAATAAAATTCCTAATAAAGCACCACTATATATTTTCATAAAAGAAAGGTCTAATACTACACTTCCTGATTTATTAAAGAAAATATGTACCAATGAAGTAAATACAATCAGAACTATAATTGATTTTACACTTGATAACAACATATTAAAGCTCGTTTTTGACAAAAATGCAACTGTTATAAAGATTAAAAACAATAATGAAAATTCGGCTATACTATGAGCTATAAATATATCCACTAAATATACTATTACAAAAAATAGTTTTGTTCTCGGATCAAGATTATGAATAACTGTATCTAGCGGTATGTATTTACTTATTAAAGAATTATTCATTTACTTCTATCTCCTATTAAAAGTTTTACACTTTCTATCATTTCTTTATAACATCGAGGAAATGGGATAACTATCCCTTTACTTTTTAGTTCTTTATAGAACTTTAATACTTCTGGTAGATCTAAAGAATTCTTTTCAAGTATTTGCTTATTTGAAAATAACTCTTCTGCTGTCCCTGAAAAATCTAGTTCCCCTTTATTTAAAACAAATATCTTATCTGCATATTTCAAAACATAATCCATATTGTGTGTAACTAGCACAATTGTCATATTTTTCTTCTGTTGCAATTCTTTTATTAAGTTCATAATATCTTCTCTACTTTTATAATCCAATCCAACAGTTGGTTCATCTAAAATTAAAACTTTCGGATTTAGCGCCAATATTCCACATAAAGCAACTTTTCTCATTTCTCCACCTGAAAGTTCAAAAGGTGATTTTTCAAGATAATCTTCGCTTAGCCCTACTAACTTCACAAGCTCTATAGCATTCTTTCGAGCTTCCTTCTCATTTACTCCATAATTTAATGGTGCAAACATAATATCTTTCAAAACAGTAGTTTCAAAAAGCTGTTGTTCTGAAAATTGAAATAGTACAGCAACATCTTTCCTAATTTCTCTTAGTTTTTTTGCTAATTCTTTTTTTTCTCTTTTATTTTTTGGAAAAGTAATTATAGTATCGTCTACAATTACTTCACCACTATTTGGTACTAGTAACCCATTAATATGCTCGATTAACGTAGATTTTCCACTACCTGTTTTACCTACTATAACGTTATATGCTCGCTCTTTTAATTTCAAAGTTACATTTTTTAAAACTCTTTTTTCAAAAACTGTCCCTTTATTGTAAGTGTAGTCTATATTATTTAGATTAATTTGCATATTTTTTCTACTACACTCCCTTCATCTTCGGTAATATTGAAAATTTTTGAACCTAGTTGGTCATTTAATTCATTTTTTACCCTTTCTAAAAATGGAGTTTCTAAATTAAACTTATCTAGTATATCAGGTTCAGCATACAACATATTATAGTTTCCAGTAAATACAATTTTACCTTTATTCATAATCTCTATATAATCAGAATAAATACTTTCCTCAGCATCGTGAGTTATTGAGATAATTGTTATCTCATTTTCTTTATTAATTTTTTTTATATACTGCAAAATTGATTTTCTAGCCTTAGGATCAAGCATACTAGTAGCTTCATCTAAAATCAGTATTCGAGGATTTAAAGCTAATGCTGAAGCTATTGCTACACGTTGTTTTTGACCTCCAGAAAGAGACACGGGTTCATACTTCCTATACTCAAGCATATCAACCGCTTCTAATGATTTTTCAATAATACTATCCATTAGTTCACTTGGTATATTTCTATTTTCTAAACCGAAAGCAATATCCTCTTCAACAGTGGCTCCTACAAATTGGTTATCTGGATTTTGAAAGACAACTGCTATACTATTTCTAATTTCATCATATACTTCTTCAGTATATTCAGTACCATTTATTAGTATCTTTCCATCAGTAGGCTTATGTTGTCCGTATAATAACTTCATTAATGTGGACTTTCCACTTCCGTTTTCTCCTAATATACTAGTCCAACTACCTTTCTTTATATTAAGATTTATATTTTCTAGTACATTTTTTGTTGAATTAGAATACTTAAAAAATACATTCTCAAATTTTATCATTATCTTTACCTACTTCTTTAAAACATCATTTCATTATATCAAATTCCACCATTTTTCACAAATTTTAACTTTTAAATTAGCTCTATATTAACTTTTAACACATATACTATTAAACTTAAAAAATAATCATATCCATAATTTATATATCAATATTAAGTCTTGTTTTAATAGCTTCAATTGTTTTTTCATAGTTTTCTATGAAAAATGTATCTGGTTCACTATCAAGAATTAAAAGTTTGTCTTCAAAACCATCTCTTTTTAGTAACTCAATAAGGTGATTAGTAAAATCATCTCGAATGTCCTGGCTTGACATACTCATGTCACGAAAACCATCATTGACATATGCAGATTTTGGTGGAATTAAAACTATCAGATCCCATTTTTCTTTTGAAACAGCAACTTTATAAGATAAGTTAAGTGCTTGATATTCTTCCTCTGAAATAACATCCTTAAGATAGTAGTCTACATAAGCCATAGTTACAGTAGCATTAGTATCAACAAACACAATACCCGAATGACTACCACTATCGATAATATTTGAAGTTTGATGATTTTGATAAGCAAAAAGACGAATATAATCATTAGTGTCTAATTCATCATCACGAACATTATGTACCCCCTGATAATAACGTGCATATTCTAATGATACAGGCGCATTAAAAATTCGGCCTAAATCTTTTATAAGTGTTGTCTTCCCTCCCGAAGCTGAACCTACTACCAACACTTTTTTTGTAAAATGACGTCGAAAAGGTTTAGTAATATAGCGCCAGTGAGCTAAAGGTTTTTTAAGAATTTCAGCACTTGATACTGGGATTATACTTTTATCAATTATTTTAATACCTACTTCTTTTTTTATAATTGAATCAGAAAACTCAGTATCACTTTTTCCTAAAAGATATTCATCATTAAATACATTTTCAAAATAGCTAAGCAACGGCTTTTGATCCTTTTCTTCTCCTACATAAAATGTAATCTTTTCAAATTGATAATCTGTATTGTCTTTAATAAGTTCATGTAAAATTTTAAACCAATTTTCCAAACCATTCTGTTCTGAAATAATTCCTTCTTCATCAAGTTTATCCACAACTACTAATTCATCATCATGAAATACTTCTCGCACATAACGAAAACGTCTTTTAAGATGAAGTCCTACACGTGTCCCACGGTCTTCTTCAGTATTTGTACCAGAAACAACTACTAAAGCTGCATCATTTTCTCGTTTAGCTCTTGTTATAAGATCTACGTGTCCTATATGCATTGGGGCAAAAGTTCCAAACACCACAGCTAAATTTTTTGTTTTTAATAATTTATGTTTCATATTCTAAATTCCTTTTGATATTATTTTTATACATTCAGTAAATTATTAAGTATTAAAAAATAATTAATTATTTCTTTATTATTATAACATAATCTATTACTTTTATTTACTATACTGTTGTAATTATTTAAATCTAATCTTCTAAATTACACAAACTATTAAATATTCAACAAGACTTAAGGTATATTAGACCAATGTAATGGTAAACAACATAAAAAAACATGAGAGTATATCTAAAAAGCATACTCTCATATTTTTTTAATCGTTAACTATTATAATTTGTTCGATTCTATTTATTTTAACTTACTTATTTTCCAAATAGTCTTTGAATATCATTCCAAGTAACAGCTAACATTAATGCTACCATTAATAATCCAAATGTTATCGTCATATAATATTGAGCCTTTTTATTAATTGGTTTCTTAAATATAGCTTCATATATAACGAAAATTATTCTACCACCATCTAGTACTGGAATTGGAATTAAATTCATTAAACCTAAGTTTACACTTAAGATTCCAGTCCATTGAAGTGTAGTTACTAATCCACTTTTGGCTGCACTACTAGACATTTCGTATATAGCTACTGGTCCACCTAATTGATTTAGGCTAAAGCCACCAGTAAATAATGAAACAAACAAATTAATTATAGCTGTGAATATTAAGGTACCATAGTGTAAAGTCTCTTGTAAACCATATTTTATAGAATCTACAAAACCTTTTTTAGTTTCTTGGTATTTTCCTATACCTACTTTATAAGTTTTTACTTCTTCACCTTTTTTATTTTTTGTAACTTCTTCTTTTGGTGTTACTTTAACTTCTTGTATAGAACCATCTCTATTTACTTTTAAAGTTAATTCTTGACCATTAGATTCTTTAATTTTTTCAACAAAGCCTGTCCAAGTAGAAACAGATTGACCATTAACCTCAGTAATCGTATCTCCAGCTCTTAGTCCCGCTGTTTGTGCTGGTGAATTATCAGCCACAACTCCTAATTTTGCATCATCATTATTGACCGGCACACCTGTATAAAAAGCTAATCCAATAAAAATTACAGCTGCTAAAAAGAAGTTCATCAGTGGTCCCGCAAAAAGTGTCCAGAATTTTTTACCCCAAGAATGAGAAGAAAACATTCTATCTAATGGTGCAATTTGTTCTTCCATACCACCAAATACTACACAAGCATCTTTTCTTACTTCAAAATACTCTGATTCATCTCCAACAAATCCTCTAATAAACAATTTTTCTGTTAAATCAAAATCTTCTAGGTGAATTGGCAAAAGTTCCATATCATTCGATTCATCTAAAATAATTTTTTCAACTTTATCATTGCTATCCAATTTCAATCTGATATTCATTCCTTTTTTTAAGTCATACATTGAAACATCATTATTAAAATCAAATACATTATCAGGCATTTTTACATATCCACCTAGTGGAAGTAATCTAATAGTAAAATTTGTTTCCCCAATTTTTTTATGAAATATCTTTGGCCCCATTCCTATAGCAAATTCCTGACATAAAATCCCAGATTTTTTCGCCACTATAAAATGACCAAATTCATGTATAGTTACTACTACAAAAAATATTAATATAAATGCTATTATACCTTGCATCTAATACTCCTCTCTATAACGTCGCTACTAAGTTTAATAATAGTACTAAACATGGAGCAGAAAGAATTACTGAATCAAATCTATCAAAAATTCCCCCATGACCCGGTAGTAAATTACTACTATCCTTAACTCCATATTCACGTTTATATGCAGATTCTATTAAATCTCCAAATTGACCAATTACACTAATCACTAAAGTAATAACAATTGCTAATATTAAATTAGAAAAAATATTAGTTGTAAAATAAAATACAACAGCAATCAATACTGATGATAAGCTTCCTATAACTGATCCTTCAATTGATTTGTTAGGACTTATATGTGGAGAAAGTTTATTTTTACCAAACTTCATTCCCCCAATATACGCAAAACTATCTGTAAACCAAATAGTAAGCAATAAATATCCAACATGGAATAGACTTAAACTTCTCAACATATATAGAGAATAAAATCCAACAAATATATATGCTGTAACAAATATAATCGATCCTATTTCTACTAATTTAATTCTATGTCCAGTCCCTACAACTGATCCTAACATACCAATAATAATTATATATACTATACTATACTGTGATAAACTTAAAATTTCATTATGTAAATATAATACTGCTCCTGCTAGAGAAGATAATCCTAAGATAACAATATTAGTTTCTTTAAATGTCATTCTAACTATTTCATACATTGCCATAACACCTAAAGCAAACGTAGTATATTTAAAATAATCTCCACCTAAAAATAGTAGTGGTAAAAATACAATTAAAGCCGCAATTGCAGTTATTACTCTAGTCTTCATTTAAACCACCATACCTTCTATCTCTATTTTGGTATTCTAATAACGAATTATAAAACTCTTCTTCAGTAAAATCTGGCCAAGCTACTTTTGTAAAAATAAATTCACTATAAGCTATTTGCCATAATAAAAAGTTTGAAATTCTTTGTTCTCCTGATGTTCTAATTAATAAATCAGGATCTGGTGTATTTGCAGTAAAAAGATTTCTACTTAATGTTTCTTCTGTAATATCTTCTATACTATATTTGTCAGATTTTACATCACTAGCAATTGTTTTTACAGCACTAATTATTTCGTCTTTTGAACCATAGTTTAATGCAAAAATTAATTTTAATCCTGTATTATTTTTTGTTTGCTCGATAGCGTCATTAACAGCTTTTCTAGTATTTTCTGGTAATTTTTCAATTACACCTATAACTTCTACTTTTACATTATTTTCCATTAATTCAGGCATAAAGCTACTGAACATTTTTTCAGGTAAATCCATTAAATAGCTAACTTCTTCCTTAGGTCTTGCCCAGTTTTCAGTAGAAAAAGCATATAGTGTTAAATATTTAATTCCCAGTTTTGATGCAAATTTAGTTATTTTTTTTACTGTTTGCATTCCTTCATAGTGCCCCTTTATACGCGGCATATTTCTTTTTTTTGCCCAACGTCCATTGCCATCCATAATAATGGCAACATGCGTAGGTGTTTTTTTTAATTCTGTTTTTATTTCTTCGGGTTTATTTTTCTTAAAAAATTTAAACATAATACCTCCTATGTAATACACCTCATTATATCATAAATAGCTGTAAGCAACAAATTTATTGACAATATAAATAATAAGATGATTAACTTAATTATTATATAAGATAATTAATAAAAGTCAAGTTATCTTTTTACCAATTGTATATATATCAATTATTTGCTATATTTATTCTAAAATTTTAAACTTTTATATTGCATTGTCAGAAAATTTATGCTAGAATATAGTCATTGATTTATTATGCTATGAAAAGTAGAATCCTATCCACTATTTTATAGAGAGATCTTGTATGCTGAAAGAGATTAATTAGGTTTAGGAGAAATGGACTTTGAGCATTTAGTATTTATACTACGGGTATGCCCGTTATAGCATGAGTTATGAAAGTAACTTATAGAGGTATAATAAGTGATTATTGTACAAATAAAGGTGGTATCACGTTAAGACGTCCTTTAGCTTATGCTAAGGTACGTCTTTTTTTCATATAAAGAAAGGAGAATTTTATGATAAATCTGAATGGTGTTGGAAAAACATTCCATCAGAAAGGAAAAGAAATTGTAGCTTTAAAACCAACAAACCTTCATGTTAAAGAAGGAGAAATCTTCGGTATAATCGGCTACTCTGGTGCTGGTAAAAGTACTCTATTAAGATGTATTAATTTACTAGAAACGCCAACTTGTGGTGAAGTAGTTGTTGATGGGCAAGTTGTCAATAAACTAAATAGACAGGATTTAAGAATCTATCGACAAAAAATAGGAATGATTTTCCAACAATTTAACTTATTAAATTCTAAAACTGTTGGTGAAAACATCGCCTTTAACCTTAAAGCTGGAGACGCTAAAGCCGATGAAATCCCAAAACGTATCGATGAATTACTTGAACTTGTTGGACTAGTTGACAAGAAAAATGTTTACCCTAGTCAGCTTTCAGGTGGTCAAAAACAACGTGTTGGAATAGCTAAAGCGCTAGCAAATAATCCTAAAGTATTACTTTGCGATGAGGCTACAAGTGCACTAGATCCAGTTACAACAAAACAAATTCTTTCATTATTGAAAGAAATCAATAAAAAACTAGGACTTACTATTATTCTTGTCACTCATGAAATGGAAGTTATAAAACAAATTTGTGATAAAGTTGCTGTTATGGAAAATGGTGAAATTATTGAATTAAGCTCTGCTTATGATGTTTTCTCTAACCCTAAAACTAAACTAATGAAAGAGTTTATTTCGAACTTACATAGTGACGATGATTTTGAAGAACAGTTTTTAGAACAATACAAAGATGAAACTGTAATTAAAGTTATCTTTAAAGGAGATGCAGCAAAAGAACCAGTAATTCAAACATTAGCAAATAAATATAAAGTTACTACAAATATACTAGCAGGAAGAATTGAATATATTCAAAATAAACAATTAGGTAGCCTTACTTTTGCAGTTACAGGTGATGAGCAAAACTGTTCGAATTTTGTCAACCATCTTATTAGTGACATTAGTGATGTGGAGGTGAAAGTTTATGGAGAATAATCTTAGTTTAGCTGAACAATGGAATAATTTACAACCTGAACTTATTCAATCATTTGCTGATTCACTTTATATGATAAGTGTTTCGATAGTAATCACTGTTATTGTTGGTTTATTCCTAGGTATCGTATTATTTTTAACAAGCAACCGACTGTTATTTAAAAATGTTTTTATATACAAAACTGTTGACTTTATTGTTAATACAATACGTTCTATACCATTTATTATATTACTAGTATTTTTAATACCATTCACCCTATTTTTACTAGGTAAATCTACAGGTCCTACTGGAGCTATAGTTCCGTTAACTGTTGCTGCTATACCTTTATTTACAAGATTAGTCGATACATCTCTTAATGAAATAGACTACGGTATTATTGAATCAGCCGTAGCATCAGGAGCCTCTTTACCTCTAATCGTAAGAGAAGTACTTATCCCTGAAGCAATGTTTGGTATAATTCAATCAATTACTCTGACTTTAATTAATCTTATCGCATTTTCAGCAATGGCTGGAGTTGTCGGAGGCGGAGGAATCGGTGACCTTGCTATAAGATATGGGTACTATCGTTTCGATAACTTTACAATGTGGGTTACAGTAATATTATTAATAATACTTGTTCAAATTACACAATATATAGGAAATTATATTTCAAAAAAATTCAAAAAAAATTAATATAAGGAGATTCATTATTATGACAAAACTAAAAAAAATATTAACAATTGCTTTTACAGCACTATTAGCAATATCACTTACTGCATGTGGAGCTTCTAAATCTAGCTCAAATTCAAGTGGTGATAAAAAAGAAGTTAAAATTGGTGCTACATCTGGACCATATGCAGATATGGTAAATAAAGCTATAAAACCTCTACTTGAGAAAAAAGGATATAGCGTTAAGGTTACTGAGTTTTCTGATTACATTCAACCTAACAAAGCTTTAAATAGTGGTGAATTAGATGCAAACTTATTCCAACACAAAATATATATGAAAAAATTTGCTGAGCAAAATAATATGGACTTAACTGCTCTTGCACCTGTTCCAACTGCACCAATGGGACTTTATTCTGATAAAGTAAAAGATCTTAAAGATTTACCTGATGGAGCTGAAGTAACTTTACCAAACGACCCATCAAATGCAGCTCGTGCCTATGCATTATTAGCCGCTGCTGACCTAATTAAAATTAAACCAGATACTGATGTATTAAAAATTACTAAAAACGATGTAATTGAAAATCCAAAAAATCTTAAATTCACTGAATTAGAAGCTGGTCAACTTGCTCGTTCACTAAGCAGTACTACATTATCTGCAGTACCTGGAAACTTCGCTTTAGCAGCAAAATTCGATTTAACTAAAGCATTAAAATTAGAAAAAATGAATGAAAATAACCGAAATAACATTGTTGTGACTACTGCAAATAAAGATTCACAACTTTCAAAAGACTTAATTGAAATTGTTCAATCAAAAGAATTTGATGAAATAATTGATAAAGAATTCAAAGGTTTTGACAAACCTGAAAAATAATAGATTAGGACGTGATTAATTATGAAAATTGAATTATCAAATACATTAAAAAATGTTCCAGAAAATGTTTTTTATCCAATTTTTAAATTAATCTCTGAAGAAAGTTCTAGTAATATACCATTATTAAATGCGGGTATCGGAGTTCCAGACTCTGATACCCCAGAACTTTTATTAGAGACATTAGAAAAAGCAATTAGAAAACCTGAAAATATGAGATACGGAGCTTTTGATGGTAAAGAAACCTTACTTAATCAAATTTCTCTTTGGCTTAAAGAAACATACGGAATAGATGCAGATCCAAAAAATGAGATTGCTCTAGTATTTGGAACTAAATCTGGATTATCTAGTGTTCCTTCCGTATTATTGGATAAAGATGATACTGTTTTGCTTCCTGTCCCTAGCTACCCTGATTATATACAAGGTATTGCCCTTGCACAAGCTAACTACGAAGAAATACAGTTAAAAGAAGAAAATAACTACTTAGTAGATTATTCTTCAATACCAAATAATCTAGTTGAAAAAGGAAAATTAATTTTCCTAAACTACCCTTCTAACCCTATTGGAGCCGTTGCAACAAAAGAATTTTATGAAGAAACTGTTAGTTGGGCTAAAGAAAACAATGTTATAGTAGTACAAGACCATGCCTACTCAGATTTTTATTATAATGAAGGTTCATCACCTTGTTTTATTAGTACTCCAGGAGCAAAAGATGTAGGTATAGAATTCTTTTCTTTCTCTAAAAACTTCTCTATTTCAGGTCTTAGAATTGGGTTTGCTGTCGGAAATAAAGAAATCATTGAAGGTCTTAGAGTATATAACTCTATTTTCCACGCTAATATTTATGGAGCAATTCAAGATACTGTAGTAACTGCACTAAAAAATCATAAACAACTTACTTCAAATATTAAAGATACATTTAAAAATAGAATTGAGAAAATTACTAATAAACTAGATGAACTAGGTTATTCTTACTTCAAACCGGAAGGTAGTATTTTTATTTGGTTAAAAGTAAAAGAAGGATTTGATAGTCAAAGTTTCTTCGAATTGTTATTAAAACAATATAGAATAGTTACTATGCCTGGTCATGTTTTTGGAAGTGGAGGCGAAAATTATATTAGAGTTAGTCTTAGCTTATCAGATGCACAAATAGATACACTTTTAGCAAAATTAGAACAACTTAATAAAGATTTAGAAAAATAAAAAGAATCATCATTAGAAGAAATTTCTTTTAATGATGATTCTTTTCTTATGATTTTGGAATTTGAATTTTTTGTCCAACAGTCAAATTATTATTATTCATGTTGTTTGCTTGTTTTATCTTATCTATTCCACTTTGTGCATTTCCTTCACCATATGCACTTGAGGCTATCGTAAATAATGTATCCCCTGTTTTTACCACATAACTCTGTCCTGCTATAGGCGTTGAACTTACTGTTCCTGAGTTTTGATTCTTATCTTTATTATTTGATGATGTACTATTTGAGATTTTTTTATCATCTGCTTTAGGTATATCATTATTTGTTGTTGATTTTGTTTCTTCAGGTACTTTTGCTGCTTTTTCTGTAGTTTGTGTTGCATTTGTAGAAGGATTACCTTTAATACCAATAGTATTACCTAATGCAGTCAAACCTACAAGAATAAGTGGAGCTAATACAACAAAGATAACAACTAGTACAGAATTTTTTATACTCTTTTTATCCATATAAAAGTCCTACCGTCTATTCCGAAACTTCTTCAAAATAGTCATGGTAATATCCACCAATTTTACCACTGTTGTCTCTTATGAATATATATTCTTCTGTTTCATTTACAACTTCATAAACTTTTCCAATTGTTAACATGTCACTTACTTTAAACTTCTCTGCATCAGTGTGTTTAACTATAACTTTTTTAGCCATTGTATTTCCTCCTTTTATATACTCTTTTATTTTATTATAATATTACTATTTTTGCAATTTTTTTTATTTATAACCATTGATATAATAACAAATACAATAAATGATAATGTTAATGAAATTACTACTGGTTCAATTGATTTTATAACATATATATTTTTGAAAATAATATAACTTACTAAACCTACTACTATCGATGCTATTGCCCCTATTTTTTCAGCATATTTCCAATATAAACCTAAAAGAATAGGCCATAGGAATGTTGATTCAAGACCTCCAAAAGCAAATAAGTTAACATTAACTATTAAACTAGGTGGTCTCATACTAATAAACATTATTAGTAAAATAACAATAATATTTATTGTGTAAACAAAAACTGGGACTTTTTTACCTGTAATACTATTTTTTACAATTTTTGTATTAAATAATAAATCTTTAACAAGAGCTGATGATATTAATAAAAATTGAGCATTAACCGTTGTTATAATTGCTGCCATTGGAGCTGCAAGGACAATTGCTGCTAAGTACCAAGGAAGTACTCTTAATGTAATTATTGGTATTACAGAGTCATAATCTTTAATATCTGGAAAAACACCTCTAGCCATAACACCTATTAAATGTACACCAAACATTACAATGAAAATAACTATTGTTCCAATAATTATTGATTGTTTTAAGCTTCTTGTGTTTTTATACAACATCGAGTTAATTGCAATCTGAGGAATACCTATAACTCCGACCCCAACTAATACCCAGAATGATGATACATATTTTGCAGTTAAACTGCCATCCGCTCCAAAAGGAGTTAATATTTTTTCATTAATTGAAACTAAATTATTTGTTATATTTTCAATTCCTCCACCAAATGAAATCACTGAGTATAACAATATAATTGTTGAAAAAATCATTATTAGACCTTGAATCATATCAGTAATTAAAATATTTTTTAATCCACCAAATACTACACAAAACACTATAATTACAGATATCAATATAACACCCGTCTTATAACTAATACCTGTAAAAGCAACTAATAGTTTAGCTCCTCCAACCCATTGAGCTGACATTGCAGCAATTAAGAAAATAATCATTGCAAATGTTGAAAGATAAGCAACAATATTAGATTTATATCTATTTTTTAAATAGTCACTTATAGTTATAGCATTTATACGTTTTGCTTCTTTTTTAAATTTTCTAGCGAGCACTAATAATACAAAGTATCCAGTAACTACCTGAATTACAGCTAGTAATACCCAACCATACCCTAATTTATAAGCTACCCCAGGTCCACCTAAAAACGTTGAAGCTGATCCATATGTTGACATTAATGTAATAGCTAAAACTATTCCACTCACTTTTCTATCTGCCAAATAATATTTTTCAAAAAAACCATGATGATTTTTTGCTGTCTTATTTAATATTAAAGGTAAGAGAATAATACCTAAAAATATAAACGTAAACAAAAGAAGAATTTTAAAATCTACATTATATTTCATTATTATTCTCCTTCTCTATATCTTTATTAAACAAGAAGTTAGTAAAGATAATAACCATAATAATTATAAATATACTTACTACAACTGAGCTATAGAAGAACCATTCTGGTAATCCTAGTATATATTTATAATCTTTTACATCTACTCCAGCATATTTTATATAAGCAAAATAGTACCATAAAATAAAGTGAATTACAGCTAAAAATATGGCAACTATTCCCTCTCTTGATCTTAATTTATCCATTTATTTTTCCCCAATTTCCTTACAATTATATTGTATATATCTATATAATATACTTTCATAACATCTACAACTATACTACCAAGTAGTACTCCCGCAATAACGTCACTTAAAAAATGTGCCCCCAGTACCATTCTTGAAATTGGTACAGCAATTATTGCAAATGTTGCTATTGCAGACAGAATTTCTTTCTTATTAATTATAAATAATAATGCCAAGAAGAATAATGCTACAAATGTAGAGTGTCCACTTGGAAAACTAAATCCATCATGCACTTCTGGTAAAGGTCTTACTCGTTGAACAGAATACTTAATTGCAAATAACAAGAAACCACCAATACCTGCACTAAAGAATATAAATACTGCTTTTTTCACTTCTTTAATCCACACTAAAAATACTGATAATAAAATCATTATTAATAATAACAATTTATCATTAAACACTAAAGATATAATCTTAGCTGTTGTAGCTAATACTTTTATTTCAATTAAATCAGCGATTATCACATCAAAAACATTCTTAGGATAAGCTATTGCTACAAACATTAATAAAAGAAAAGCTATTATTTTTAAATAGGTATAAAATTTTAACTTTTTCATTATTATTTACCTCCTACTTCCTTTAATATTTTATTGTAAAAATCTTCTACATTATTAATTACTTTTTTCTCATCTTTATATTTTATCATCGCATTTTTATAATCATTTAAACTATTATAAAAATCATCAACCTTTGTTAATTCTAAGTCCTTGAAGTCATCCTCTTGAAAAACAAGAGCAAAGCCATTTTTCTCAAAAAACTTAGCATTTTCTATTTGGTCTCCTCTACTTTGATTAGTTCCTAATGGAACTAATATAGCAGGAATATTTAATGCTAAAAACTCATATAGAGCATTTGCACCAGCTCGAGAAATTGTAAAATCTACGATTTTAAAAATATCAAATAACTCTGCAGATAAAAATTCGTATTGATTATAACCTTCAACATTTATGTCTTTATTTAATAATCCTTTTCCAACTAAATGTATTATTTGATACTTTTCAGTTAGCTCTTCAATATTATCCCAAATATAATCATTAAGTATTTTTGAACCTAAAGATCCTCCCATAACTAGAATAACAGGTTTTCCTTCGCTAAATCCTGTAAATTGATAAGCACGTTCCTTACTACCACCGTATATAGCATCACGTACGATAGCACCTATTAAACTTGCCTTACCTTTTGGTAAATAATTTAATGTATCTTCAAAAGTAGTAAAGATATGATTACTAAACTTTATATTTATTTTATTTGCTAATCCTGGAGTTAAATCAGATTCGTGAAGAACAACAGGAACTTTTAATAAACGTGCTGCTACACAAACAGGAACACTTACAAAACCACCTTTTGAAAAAATAAAGTCTGGCTTCTCTCTTTTTATAATAAAAATTGAATCTAAAATACCTTTTAATACTTTAAATGGGTCTATAAAGTTTTCCCAAGAAAAATATCTCCTTAGTTTTCCTGAACTTATAGCATGATATTTTACATCATTTATATTTTCAATCATTTCCTTTTCTATTCCTTTTTTGCTACCAATATATGATATCTGGTAACCATGTTTTTTAAACTCCGGAATAAGCGCTACGTTAACCGAGACATGTCCCGCAGAGCCACCACCAGTAAAAAGAATTTTATTCACTATTATTCTCTCTCCTTCACCTTTTTCTCTAGTTTTTCTTCCACATGTTTAGGAACAAATTTTGATAAGTCTGCCCCAAACCCTGAAACGCCTTTAACTATACTTGAACTTATAAATGAATACTGTTTATTGGCCATCATATAAAATGTTTCTATATTGTCATCCAGTGCCTTATTCATAAAAGTAAGCTGCATTTCATATTCAAAATCTGAAACTGCTCTTAGTCCCCTAACTATAACTGTAGAGTTGACTTTTTTAGCATAATTAACCAATAACCCTGAAAATGAATCAACCTTGACATTTTTAAAATCTTTTATAGATTCATTAATCATTTCTTCACGTTCTTCTAATGTAAATAAATATTTTTTATCAGGGTTTACTAAAATAGCAACTATGACCTCATCAAATAACTGTGCGCTTCTTTTTATTATATCAATATGACCGTAAGTAATAGGATCAAAACTCCCAGGTACTATTGCAATTTTTCTTTTCATCTAATTAATTCTCCATATACTCAAAGATAATTATATTTGTTATCCCATATTTTTTTTCTTTAACTAGTTCTAATTTTTCAAACTTCGATTCAACAACCTCATCCACACTTTTCTCACATACTATTAAACAGCCATCATTGCATATATCATTTTCTAATATAGAACTAATAGCTTGATTAATTAGTCCCTTATCATATGGTGGATCTAAAAATATTAAATCAAACTTCTCTCCTTTTTTACCTAATATCTTTAATGCTCTTTTGTAGTCATTTCGATATATATCATAATCTGATTTTGGTATTCTACACTTTTCTATATTTGAACGAATAACTTTTATAGCATTATTGCTACCATCTATAAAAGTTACATAATCCGCTCCTCTACTTAAACTTTCTATTCCTAGACCGCCAGTGCCACCAAATAAATCTAACACTCTACCTTCACAGTCTAACATATTAAATAAATTTTCTTTTATTTTATCAGTCGTTGGTCTTGTATTCATACCGTCTACTGAATTTAATTTTATTGATTTATACTTCCCGGCTATAACTCTCATTTAATCCTCACACAAGAATGTAGTTTGAATACAATTAAAGGAGGATTTCTCCTCCCTTAAAAACTATAAACTACCTAGTATTATCCAATTTATTATCAAAGTTTTCAAAACTAAGATGTAAATCAGACATCTCTGAAATTTCTATCTTTTTAACAAATTTCTTCTTTTTAAGGTCCGCTACTATACTATCTATTCTATTTTCATCAACATAGATACATGCATACCTTCCTTTTTTAGAATATGAAATAAAGTTTCCATATTTTTCAAGTTTACTTAAATCTTTAAAACTTTTGAAATATACATATATTCCACGACGTTCTTTTTCAAATAACTCCATATAAATCTCCTAGAAGTGAGCTGTTGCGTCTACTCGACCTTTTTCATCAATTTTGATTACTTTAACTTTTAGAGTATCTCCCACTTTAACAACATCTTCAACTTTATTTACACGCTCAGCAGCTAATTTAGAAATATGAACAAGAGCATCAACTCCTGGGAATAATTCAACAAATGCACCAAATTTTTCAATTCGTTTAACTTCTGCTAAATAAATTTCTCCTACTTCAGCTTCACGAGTTATATTCTCAATAATCTCGATTGCTTTATTAATTCCATCGATTTCAGGTGAAGAGATGAACACTTCTCCTGTTTGCTCAATGTCAATTTTGACACCTGTTTTTTCAATAATTTCATTAATAACTTTACCACCAGATCCAATAACATCTTTAATTTTTTCTGGTTTAATTTTAATAATTTTAATTTTAGGTGCATAAGTTGAAACTTCTTCACGTGGAGCACTTATTGTTTCGTTCATATGATCTAAAATTTGTAGTCTTCCGATACGTGCTTGTTCAAGTGATTCTTTTAAAATTTGCTCGCTTAAACCATCTATTTTAATATCCATTTGTAAAGCTGTAATACCTTCAGTAGTACCCGCTACTTTAAAGTCCATATCTCCTAAATGGTCTTCCATACCTTGAATATCAGTTAAAATAGTATAATGCTCATCTTTTTTCACTAATCCCATTGCTATACCAGCAACTTGTGCCTTAATAGGTACACCAGCCGCCATTAATGCCATAGACCCTGAACATATTGTTGCTTGTGAACTTGAACCATTAGATTCTAAGATTTCTGATACAATACGGATTGTATATGGGAAATCTTCTTTTGATGGTATTACTTGTGCAAGAGCTCTTTCACCTAATGCACCATGTCCAATTTCTCGACGACCAGGAGCACGACTGAATCCTACTTCTCCTACAGAGAATGCTGGGAAATTATAATGTAGCATAAAGCGTTTATTTTCCTCTTGTGTTAAGTCATCAATAATTTGCTCATCTGATAAATTACCTAAAGTAACAACCCCTAATGATTGAGTTTGACCACGAGTAAACAATGCTGAACCATGTGTTCTTGGTAATACATCAATTCTTGATGCTAATGGTCTAATTTCTGTTAATGCACGCCCATCTGGTCTAACTTTATCTTCAGTGATTTCACGTCGAACTTCATCCTTAACAATCTTATCAAGAGATAATTTAGCTTCTTTAACTATATCTAGTTCATCTTCTTCACTTGCTCTTTCTTCAAATATAGCTACTACTTTTTCCTTAACAGTAGAAATAGCTTCATCTCTTTCTTGTTTGTCTTTAATAGAAATCGCAGATTTCATTTCTGATAATGCTAATTCTAAAACCTCATTATAGATTTTTTCATCTATAACTTTAAGTTCTACTTCCATTTTTTCTTGACCAATTTCATCAACAATTTGTTGTTGGAATGCTATTAAACGTTTGATTTCTTCGTGACCAAACATAATTGCTTTTAGCATGATTTCTTCTGATACTTCTTTAGCACCTGCTTCTACCATATTAATTGCATCACTTGTTCCTGCAACTTTTAGGTCAATTTCAGATTTTTCTAATTGTTCAATATTAGGATTAATAATGTATTCCCCATCAATATAGCCTACTGTCACACCAGCAATCGGTCCTTTAAAAGGAATGTTAGATACTGATAAAGATAATGAGCTTCCTAACATTGCTGCCATTACAGGATCACAATCATATTCTACTGACAATACTGTAGATATAACTTGAACTTCATTTCTGAAACCATCTTCAAATAGTGGACGAATAGGTCTATCTATAAGACGAGCAGCTAATGTAGCTTCTGTTCCAGGTCTTCCTTCTCTTCTTAAAAATCCACCTGGTATTTTTCCTACAGCATACATTTTTTCTTCATAGTTAACTGTTAATGGGAAAAAGTCTACATCTTTTGCTTCCTTAGATGCTACCGCTGTAGTTAAAACAACTGTATCTCCATACTTAACTACTACTGCAGCATTTGCTTGTCTTGCCATTTCTCCTATTTCAACAGTTAATTCTTTACCTGCCCACTTAGTTGTGTATACTTTCTTTTCTTGAAACATCTTAATTTCCTTTCAATTATTTTTACTAATTCTTTATATAAATCGACTATTTTATTATATCACGAATACCCTTATTTACAAAGGAAAAAAGAGATAAACATCATAATTTTAACATTCGATGTTTACCTCTTAAAATTTATGCTAATTGTATTTTAAATAATTTATATATTACTAAAAATATAAGTAATAAAATAATAAATATTATAAAATATATTTTTTGTTTATTTGTCATAATTATAAATTACCTTGGATTTCTTTTTCCAAAATATTTCTTGCGTGTTCACATATACGTGTGAAGTGTTGAATTAAGTCCATATAAACAACACCTGCAGAGATTTCACATTCTCCATCTTTCATACGTTGTGTGTGTTTTTTACGTGCTTTTTTCTCAAGTTCGTAAATATTTTCGCAAGCTGCTAATGCTGCTCCAGCAATTGCAATATTATTTTCTTCTAATGATTGAATGGTTTTCTCAATAATACTATTTGAAAGATCGTACAATTCTTGAACTTCAGCTTTTGCATCATCTGAGAATTTAACTTTCTTTTTAATTTGATAATTTACTGAAGCTACTATATCACGAGCGTGGTCTCCTATACGTTCAATATCACGTGTACCATCTAATAATATTGATGCCGCCATACCTTCTTTAGGACTTAATTTTTCTCTAAATAATAGAGTTAGGTAATTAGTCATTTCTTCATCGAATGTATTAATTGCATCTTCTAATACTTCAGCTTTTTCATTAAAACGCTCTTCGCGAGTCATAAAGTAGTCAACTGAGTTTTTCAAGCTTTTTTTAGATAATGTTAACATTTCAACAAATTCTTTTTCTACTTGTCCTAATGCAACTGCAGGTGCACTTGCAATTAATGATTTATCAAGGTATTGTGTAGAGTATTTAATTTGCTCATCTTCACCTGGAATAATCTTAGTAATAATTTTAACAAGTAGCCAAATAAATGGAAATTGTAATATTGTATTAAAGATATTAAATGTACCATGACCAAACGCTATAGCCATTTTAGGTTCTAAACCAAGTTTAGCTTCTACTAGTCCTACAAACGATATATATGGTTGTAATAAAATTAAACATATTACTGTACCAATTATATTAAACATTACGTGAGATATAGCAACACGTTTAGCCGCTATATTAGTTCCTACGATAGCAAGTGCCGCTGTTGTAATAGCAGTACCAATATTATCCCCAAAGATTACTGGGATTGCACCATGTAGATTAAGCGCATGTTCCGCATACAAGTTTTGTACAATCGCAATTGTCGCTGCAGAAGATTGGATTAAAACAGTTAAAAATGTACCTACTCCTACTCCAACCCACGCACTGTCATCTATGTGAGTTAATATTGTTTGGAACCATTCCATTGATTTTAAAGGCCCCATTGCAGTAGACATCATTTTTAACGAATAGAAAATTCCACCAAACCCAAAAATAACACGACCAATATTATTAATTAGTTTTGCTCTTGTAAAGAATAAAAACGCTGCTCCTAAAAATATAAGTGGTAGTGAATATTGCGATACGTTAAACCCTATAATAAAAGATGTAAGAGTTGTACCAATGTTAGATCCCATAACTATCGCTATGGCCTGTTTTGTTTTTAATAAACCTGCTCCTACCAAACTTACTGTAATAACAATAGTTCCTGTACTTGATTGGATTAATATAGTTACTATAATCCCTGCGAGTAATGCCATTAAAGGCTTAGAAGTATACTTATCTAAGACATAACGCATTTTATCCCCCGCTATTAATTGTAGACCGTCCCCCATGTATTTAATACTAAATAAGAAAAGACCTAGTCCACCTAAAAAAGAAAATAAAATTTCTTGTCCTAACGCTGACATTTTTTTCCTCCTGAAAATGTATATGTGCAATGTCAAATGCACAGATTGAGTTTAACATATATAGATGAAAAATACAACTATTATTTATATTAAAATACTGTTACAGCATATGAATTTATACATAAATAAAAAAATATCTATAGTAATAATTTACTATAGATATTTCTTATTTTACTATGCTTGTGGATATACAGAAACTTTTTTACGGCTACGTCCGTATCTTTCGAAACGTACAACACCATCAACTAGTGAAAATAGTGTATCATCTCCACCTTTTCCTACGTTAGTTCCTGGCCAAATTTTTGTTCCACGTTGTCTGTAAAGTATAGAACCTGCAGTTACGTACTGACCGTCAGCTCTTTTAGCACCTAAGCGTTTTGATTCAGAGTCACGTCCGTTTTTAGTAGAACCTACCCCTTTTTTAGATGCGAAGAATTGTAAATTTAATTTTAACATCATCTCTAGTTCACCTCTCTTGTTTCAATAGTTATATATTCTGAATAATTTTCTTCAATTGTTTTTAATGCTATTAACATTGCATTAAGTAGAAGTTGCTCTTTCTCTGTAGATTTAAGTGATCTATATGTTAAATGCCCTGTCTCATCTTCATTTGCAGAAATATCAAACTGAACATCATCATCTAATACGTCTACTGAATTAATTAATCCAAATACCACTGCTGATACCCCTGCACATACAATGTCTGAACCATGTTCAGCAAAATCTGCATGACCATCTACTGTGACTTGTTTAATATTATCAACTTCTTTAATAATTTCCACCTTAATCATGATTAAGCGTTAATTTTTTCAACTACTAATTTAGTGAAAGGTTGACGATGACCTAATTTACGGTGATTGTTCTTTTTAGGTTTGTATTTAAATACTGTGATTTTTTTACCTTTACCTTGAGCAACTACTTTAGCTGTTACTGTCGCACCAGCTACTAAAGGAGCTCCAACTTTTGTTGTTTCTCCACCTACTAATACTACTTCATCAAAAGTAACTGTAGAGTCAACTTCAGCTGCTAATTTTTCAACTAAAATTGTTTGTCCTTCTTCAACACGTAGTTGTTTTCCACCTGTTTTAATTACTGCGTACATATCTGCACCTCCTTAAATATTTTTTACTAAGACTCGCCACATAAGGTGGATTTCTCACTTTTATACCTTATACGTGCGGTTGTAGTAGCTATTTTAGGAGCTACTCAACATTTCAATTCTAACACATCTAGTAACTCTCGTCAACTAGAAATATATATTTTTTTAACTATTTACAAATTTAATTAATATTAATTAATTCTATACATATAAAATTATATTAATATAGCTCTAGCGTGGTTTTAATAAACTCATTAACTTCATCGTTATCATACAATACTTCTTTCAAATATAATCCTGATGCATCTGCTTTAGGTCCTGCAAAACTTCTTTCTTTCTTATCAAGTATTTCTTGTATATATTCCGGCTCATATTTCCCTGCCGCAACATCTTGGATAGTACCTATTATAATTCTTACCATATTATATAAAAATCCATTGCCTGTAATCTCAAATTTAATTATATTATCATTCTGATTATCACGGTCCACTTTGAAACTATAAATTACTCTAACTTTATCTTCTACACTAGTATTTTTTGAACAAAATGATGAAAAATCATGTTCTCCTATAAAATATTGTAGAGTTTCTTTAGCTTTATCAAAGTTAAAGTTAAATTTATGCTGGCCAACATAATTAATTAAAAACGGATCTATCTCTCTACCTACGTACAATTTATAAATATATGTTTTTTTGATACTATTATACCTAACATGGAATTCATCATTAACTACTTTAGCTGATACAATTCTTATGTCCTTTGGTATCATAGCATTTATCGCTTTAACCCAACCATCTGTAGGAATATTTAAATCCGTATCAAAGTGTAAGACTTGTCCATAGGCATGCACTCCACTATCAGTTCTTCCACTCATATAAATTCTAACATCTTTTTTATGAATTTTTCTTAAACTTTTCTCTATCTCTTCTTGGATAGTATTATTATTCGGCTGTATTTGAAAACCATGATACTTACTTCCATCATATCTGCATATTAAAACTACTCTCACCATTATCTCCTTATTAATATTTTTTTGCCTCTTCTCTTGTCATCCAAAAATGAATACCACCAGTTGAATCATACCAACGATCTTCGTTAAAATTTTCAGCATAAACCCAACTTCCAAGTTTATAACAAAAACCTTCTGCAACTGTTGACCATGCTTCGTCATAATATTTCTCTTTCTCAAAATCACTAATTTCTACTACTTTTGCTTTATCACATCTGCAACAGTTTCTAGTTGCAGATACTCTCTTCGCATCTCCAGGGATTAACAGCTTTATTATCCTATTATTTAACCCTTTTTTATAAGCTATAAATGCTCCTTTTTCCGGACAGTATAGACTAAAAAACTTAGTCTTGTCATTATACTTTATATTATCTAAGTTTGCCGCTTCTAATACCGCAGCATAAAGATTAGCTTCCTCAATATTCGCATTTTTTAAATTTGTTCTTCTCATTGACGCATGCTGTAAATTAGAATTTATTAATAGTGAATTTTCTAAATTACAATCATCTAATAAACTATTCTCAAGATTAGAAAATGAAAAATCCACACCCTTTAAGTTTACACATATAAAGTTTGAATAAGAAAAATCTCTATTACTTAGATCAAAATTTTCTAAATCCATATCCTCTATAATAATATTTGAAAAATCTGTTTCTTTATTATATAACCTTGTTTTAAACTCTTCTAAACTAATTTTTTCCATAAATTATATCCCCTAGTATTTTTCGATTACTCAAACCAGTGTTTTGTTTTTATCTTATTTAAATTATTTAAATCGATAACTTCTCCAATAATCGGTGTTATAACTGGTATTTTATATTTTTTATCATTTATTTTTACTAGCTCTCTTAATGGTTCATACCATGCATGCGGTGCTAAAGTAAATTTTGAATTATGAACTGGTATTAAGTACTTTGCACCAAGCTCCACTGTAACCTTTAAGGTTTCTTCAGGAAAAAGATGACTGTACTTCCAATTCTTATTGTATTGTCCATTTTCTAAAATAGCGATATCTACTTCACCATATTTTTCTCTAATTTTCTTAAAATGCTTCCCGTATGAACTATCCCCACCAAGAAAGATTTTCTTACCATCTACATATAAAATATATGATGTCCATAAGGTATTGTTTAAGGGAAATAGTCTTCCCGAAGCATGTCTAGATGGTACAGAAATTATTTTTACATTCTCTTCAAGATGATTTTCCTCATCCCAAGATAATTCAATAATTTTCTCAGGCGAATATCCCCAATATTCAAAGTGTTCACCTACTCCAAGTGGAACAATAACCTTTCCAACCATATCTTTCAATTTTTTCACAGTATCATAATCTAAATGATCATAGTGGTCATGAGAAATAATTAAATAATCTATTTTTTCAGGTAACATTTCAACATCATAATAATCAGCACCTTTAAACGCCTTACCTGACCCTGGTGCCGGTGAAACTGATCCGCTAAAGACAGGATCTATTAAATATTTCACACCTGAAATTTGGATAAGATATGAAGAATGCCCAAACCAAATGTAATAATTATCATTACTTTCCGATAATTTCTTTAAATCTGTCTTTATATGAGGAATTTCTGATTTAGGTCTATTGTCCTCGTGCACTGAAAAAAGAGTACCTAGTATATCAAGAATACCTGTATCTTCAGGTATTGAAGGTGTATTTTCAATATTATTAAATTGTCCATTATAATAATTCTTTGATTCTAAAATCTTTTTTTTACGTTCTTTCCTTGGTATTCTTCCAAAAATAGGATTTTGCAAATATAAAACGCTCAGTGCTATGGTACTACCTAATAACATTAGCATAGACTTTTTTTTCATCTTGCTATCCCTCCTCATAAAATTCTACTATAAATTATATCATAGTTTTAATAAAAAAGAGTGTAAATCACTAAAATCAAATGATTTACACCTTTTACTTATAGATTTATTAGAATAATTAAAAACTTCTCTTCCCTTTTTTATACTTGTATAAATAATTCCTGATTCAACAACTCTATACAAAGTACTTTTATTATAGAATAAATTAGAGTATCTCGTATTTTTAATATGCGTTGTATTATATATAAATAAAATAAAAGGCCCTCACTAACTATTCTGTCAGTCGACCTATTATATTTAAATACTATGTAAATTACAGATAAAAAAAATTAATTTAACTCAATATTCTATTAAATATCTACAATTTCACTCTATTTCCAGTGATTTTGTATATACCAAATTATTCTATAGTAATCTTACCAATTTTCTATCTTTTTTACAAGTGATATCCTATTAATTGATAATCATTCACATCATAACACGTTACTTAATTTTTTCTTTTATTTAATATACTTAGAATAGCCTTGCATATATTTTGTGTGCTATGCGGAAGGTAAAATAATTTCATTTTATTTCTAACTAGTTTTAAATTCTCCTCATATAAAAAATATGTTAAATGTTCAATGATTTCACTTTCTGTATATGCTATTTTTGCTAATCCGTTCCTTTCGAAATATTTTGCATTTTCTCTTTCCTGGCCAGGCACTGGATTTAAAAGAATTAAAGGGACTGTACTAGCTAACGCCTCAGAAATCGTAACTCCACCTGCCTTTGTAATTAATACATCAGATGTTTGCATCCATTCTCTCATATCATCTGTGTAACCAATAATTTTGATATTTTTATTTCCTTCAAAATTTTTCTCTAGTTTCATTTTTAATTGATTATTTTTCCCACAGATTATAATAACTTGTAAATCTCCAATATCGAGAATATTATTAATTATATCTTGAAAATTATTTGATACCCCGAATGCACCTGCAGATAATAATATTGTCTTTTTATCTAAAGATAAATTATTTTCTTCATACCAGCTCTTCTTATCTACTTTTTCATCAAACTTAGTATTTATCGGTATTCCTAGAACTTTTACTTTATCTAAATCAACACCTGCTTCGACAAATGCCATTTTGGAATCCTCATTTGAAACAAAATATCTATAAGCATTTTTAGTTAACCAACTTTTATGAAAATAATAATCTGTAACAACATTTACAATTGGAATATCAGTACTCTCTAATAAAGACAATGCTGGTGTAGGAAATACTGAAACAATAATATCCGGAGATTCTTTCTCCACAAGCTTCCTTAAATAATGATAACTAAAGTATCTATAAGAAGACATATTCTTATGCCTTTTTCCAGCGTAATATAAATATCCATAAATATCTCTAAAATAAGAAAAACTATATAGGTACAATTCTTTTAATATCGGTGTTAAATTAGGATGTGCTTCTAAAAACAAATCAGATTCTACTATTGACACTTCACTATTATAATTTTTCTTAAATTCATCCTTTAAGCTATTTGATACCTGAATATGCCCATTTCCAAAGGAACCTGTTAGTAATAAAACCTTTTTCATTAATTAATCCTCCTCACTCGGATTACTATAATATAAACAATATACTGTACTCACTATACTAATACCTAAGCAAATTCCAGCCATAACATCTGTTGGATAGTGGACACCTAAATAAATTCTAGAACTGCCAATAATGACAATTCCTAATACTGCAATGCTAAAAACAAAATATTTATTTAACTTCTTCATGATACTTAATAGAATAATTGCAAGTGTTAAATACATAGTTGTTGCCGATGTAGTGTGTCCACTTGGAAAGCTATATCCACTTATTTCTATTAACCTGTAAAAATTAGGACGTTCCCTTCTAAAGATATTTTTAAGCAATGGCATGGCAAGGCCGCATGTAGTCATTGTTATCGCTAAAAACAGCGCTTCTCTATAGTGTTTTTTAAAATATAAAAATGTAACTAATAATATTGTAATTATAGCACTTTGATATGTATCAGCGATAATAGTTATCATTTTATAAAATACTGTTAAGTATTCATTTTCTAAACTTTGAATATAACTTATTATTTTTAAATCAAATGGCTTTAAAATATTATTATAACCTTGTGATAAAAATAAAAAAGTTAATATTACAACTGTAATTAGTATCTTAAAATTATTCTTATTCATTCTTAAATTCCTTATAACGTTTTAATTAATAATATTTTATAGCAAAATACATTATAATACAAATTTCTTAAATTACTATCCCATTCACTGAATTAGATTAATTTTTTTATAGATATTTCTAAAGGAAATTTATGTAGATAATAATTAATTAGAATTCAATTTACTAGTTTATTTTCTATTATTGTATGTTTTCAAAAAAATGGTATACGTTACCCTATATCTAATTTAATGTTTAAGTTGTAAAATATATAAAAAAATGAAACTGATTTCTTGTTTTTCATAAGATGTCGTGGTATAATAAGTTGCTCATGTGTATTATTATAAAAATCAAATATTATTAACACTGATGCAGAAAAAAATAATTATACTATGGAGGATATTATGAAAAATATTCATAATCAAAATGAGAAAAAATTTCATTATTCACTTAGAAAGATAGGAGGAAAAGGAGTAGTTTCAGCAGTTATTGCCGTAGGTTTCTTTTTCCTAGGTACTAGTGCCGTTGAAGCTGCTGATGTATCATCAACAGAAGCAGTAGCTTCTTCTACTACTAATACTGATAAAAATCTACAAAAAGAAACTAACTCTACAACAGAATTAGTATCTACTGAAAAAAAAGCAAATGTAGAAAAAAACACTTATAAAGTTGTAACACCATCTTTAGAAAAAGCTGTTGACTCTGCTAAAAAAGAAGATTTAACAGTTACTAAAGAAAAAACTGAAGTAAAAGAAAATATTGAATCTGCTGTAAAAGATAATTTAAAACAAGCTGAAGAAATTCAAGCATCTGTTAAAGATTATACAACTGAAAAAGAAAAATATAATGAAGCTAAACAAAGTTACGATAAAAAAGTAGCTGAAAAAGAAGCAGCTAATGCTGTTAATAAAGAAAATAAAGCTAAATACAATAAAGAATTACAAGCTTATAATACTGCATACAATAAATATGTAACAGATAAAGCTGCATATGATTCTGCTCTTGCAAAATACAACAATGATCTTTCAACTTACGAAAAGAATTTAGCAGAATACAAAATATTACTTAAACAATTCCAAGATGCTAAAGAAGCATATGATAAATATGTAAACGACAGTAATTATAGAGATATTAAAGAAGTTGAAACTGTTCAAGATTTAACATTCCAACGCGAAAATAATGCAACACATAAAATTGATGGAATAAGCACATATTTAACTCGTGAAGCTCAAGCTAGATTAAACACAAGTAACGTAGCTCAATACGACTCTAATAAATTAACTAGTGACGATATAGTTTCTACAAGTCCATGGGCTAATAATGAAGTTGAATACGTTCAAATTAAAGAAGGTGATAAATTCGTTGTAACTTATGATGGATTAAACCAATCTCATATGAATGAAAAAGATAAATCTAAAAATGATATAACAAGAGTTATTTACCGCTATGAAATACTTAGCCTGCCTTCTAATGATGGAAAAGGAATCGCTGCAGTTAATAACGATCCAACTGTAACACTAACTGTCGGTGCTTCTACAGATAAAGATAAACCTGTTAAAGTAGCAGTTGATGTTGAGTTTTATGATAATGCCGGGAATAAATTTGACCTTCAAAAATATAATGCTATTGTTGCTTTAAACTCACTTAACCACTGGACTGGTGCTTCTTATGTAGACAGCGGTGATAAACCAAGAGAATTAACAGTTGAAGCTAAAGATACAAATGGAAATATTGTACGTGGTACGTGGAATCCTTATGCAGACGGTTCTTCAATGAGTATTGAAAATAATGCTGTAGTTACAAAATCAGGAACTGCAAACTTTGGATCAGGAGTAACTGTTAATATCTCTGCAGATAACCCTCTAAAAGTAGTTACTCAAAAAGCAACATGGAATGGTAGTGAATTTGCTGTTAGCGAAGAATCAGTAACATCAGCTACTTCAGTGAACGCTTCTGGAGGAGGTAACGGACACTCTATCGGAACTGAAGAATATAAATTCGAAGATAAAGATGATGTAATTGGTACATATTCTATTAATTCAATCACAGGAGAAATTACATTTACTCCTAAGAAAAAATTCGAAAACATTGAACACCAAGAATTTGTTAATGTTGGTAATAATAAATTTATTCCAATTCCAAATTCAAGTGTAACTTATGATGCTAACACTAAAGAAGTAACTTCACTTAAAGATAACCAATATATTGAACATGGTTCTGTTTTCAATGGTGAGTCTTCTTCTACATTAGAAGGATGGGATAATCCAAATTCTAAATACTTATACTATGGTGGTGCCGGATTAAAAATGACTGATGGTCATTTAGTATTTACTGCTAACGGAGCAAATGCTTCTGGACAACCTACAGTTTATTGGTTTGCAATAAACTCACAAGTTGGTCTTCCACAAAAACCTGGAAAAGAACCAGTAGAACCAACTAAACCTACTCCTCCAGTTGCACCAACAGAACCAACTAAACCTACTCCTCCAACTCCTAAAGTTGTAGAAGTTCCAAATAAACCAGTGGAGCCAACAAAACCAGAAATAAAATGGCATGAGAATGTTATTGAAGTTGAAAAAACAACACCACAAACACCTCCAGTAACTCCACCAAATAAACCAAACAAACCAAACAAACCAAACAAACCAAACAAACCTGTAAAACCTAACAAAGTTAAAGCTAAACATTTACCAAATACTGGTGAAACTAGTACAAATTCTGCGTTAGCAGGATTAGGTTTACTTACACTTGCAGGTGCTGCGTTAAGAAGAAAACAAAATCAAGATTAATAAAAAATCAAAAAAGGATAATTTTTAAAATTATCCTTTTTTATAATTCATTTAATTTATCTATATCTAAAATACATTCAGATTCACTTACTACTAAACAAGGAATTCCTATCTGCATATTCCCTTTAATCTTATCAAATACTTTATAAGTATCTCTTACAAATAAAAACTGTTTTAAATCTTTTAAAGACGTAAATACTTCTACTTCTTCATAAACAATCCCTAATTCATTTAATTTATCAACGAATGGTTTTGTATCTGGACAGTCTTTTGCATAGTATAAAATTGGTTTCATAATTGCCCTCCTAATTATATCTTTAAGCTAATTCTATCATAAAAAAAATAATAGCTCTATTCATATGTTTTTCAGAGCTATTATTTTTTATCTTCTTCTTTGTATTTTTACCCTTTTTATTGAATCTGAAAATACTGATGCTAGTAAAATTCCCATTGCTATAGCTCCCGCCTGAAGCAATGTTTCTAAACCAACTTTTAAAGCAATATTATAGTTTTTTGTAACTATATTTTGCATAGTATTATACATTCCATACCCAGGAACTAAGGGAATAATACCAGTATAAATAAATATTGTTGCAGGCATACGTAATCGTTTAGAAGCACTAGTAGATAAGATTCCAACACATAACGCTCCTACGAAACTTCCTACTACAACATCCGATACTAATTTAGTTAATACATACGCTAACCAACCTACTGCACCGACTATACCACATGATAATAATGATTTTTTAGGAGCATTAAAAAATATAGCAAAGGCAAATGAAACTACAAAACCTGCCACAAATTGAATTATTATATTATATTCCATTTTTCCTCCTTAAACAATCTTTAACCCTAATACTACGCCAATAGCTATAGCGGTTGAAACAAATACTGCAGCTTGGGCACCTATAATACCTGATAAATAATCTCCAGCCATAAAATCTCGAACCGAGTTTGTTATTTGAACCCCTGGAACAAGTGGCATTAAGCTAACAATAATAATACTAAATGGATTATGAATCACAATTAATTTCGCCAATGTCATTACTAATACTGTTGCAATAAATGCACCTAAAAAATTACTTAAAAAGTAAGTAATTTTGAATTTTGCTGCAATTAATAAGAACAATGTTTCTATAGCCATTACTGCAAATGCAATTAGACTATCCTTAAAAGTACCACCAAACATTATAGCGAAAAATGGTGCAGATAATGTCATAGATGATACTACCGCAAGATTAGAATATCTATCTTTATTTTTTATTTCTTTTAATTTTTTAAAAGCATAATCTAAAGAGCAACCACCCATAACCATTTTTCTAGATAAGTCATTTATTAGAGAAATTTTCTCAAGATTTCTATCTCCTAAAACTACTCTTCTCATTGTTGTATATGTAGTATCATCATAAATAAACGATACTATTATAAAGTTATAGGTAACCAGACTATTAGCAGCTCTAATATTATCAAAAGATTTATATATTCTATTAATTGTATCTTCTACTCTATATACTTCAGCACCATAAGAAAGCATATTTTTAGCCATTTTCACACTCAAGTATAATAGCTTTTTTGCTTCTTGTTCGTTTTGTAAGCTTTGTATCATAATCTCCTCCTTTTCTTTTTTACACAGAAATTATATTTTGTATTTCTTTATATCTTTTCTCTAATTCTTCAACTTTATCTTGTTGAATTTCTTTTGCTTTTTGCAGTTGTGATAAAATATATTCTATTTTATTCAGTTCTAGTTTCTGTTTTTTAATAAAAAAATCATTTTTTTCTTTTAGTAAATATTTGCCAAAGACTTTTTCTTCTTCTGTAAGCTTCATTTCTCCAACTTTAGCAACTATAATTTCATAAATATGACCATCTTCTTCTATAATATTTTCTGCTACAATATTATACCCTAATTGCTGTAATTTTTCCCTAACAAAGCTTTCACCAACATTTGGTTGCAATATCAAATTGGGTTTATTAATTAATTTATCTTTTCCATCTTCTAATATGTCAGAAATTAATTTTCCACCCATACCACAAATAGTAATTACCTCTATATTATCTTCTAAAGTAATCGCATCTAACCCAGCTGCTTTTCTACACTCTATAATATCAGATAAACCTTCTTCTTTTACATTTTTAATAGATACCTTATGTGGACCTTCTACTATCTCCCCTGCAACAGCAAAATCTATTATTCCTTTTTTTGCTAAAAAAATAGGTAAATACGCATGATCACTACCTATATCTGCTAATCTTTTATTTTCCACATAACTTGCTACTAACTCTAATCTTTTATTGATTGCTAACATTTTATCTCCTTACTTAATTAAACTCTTATTCTAAAAAATCTTTGCTAAAACTTGTAGTAATAATTGTCTTACCTTTTTTATCATCAAGACTATCAAATTCTGTAATTATATTATCTCCAAATTCCATTTTCAATCTTTTTGATAATTTTCTAAACTCTTCTTCTTTCTTATAACTCTTTTTATCAAAAATATCCAGTTGTACTTTTAAGTTATCTTTTTTCTTAATATCATTAAGTGATACCCCCAATAATCTTATTGGATAAGTAAAATCATAATTTTCTAGAACCAGCTCTAACGCATTGTTATATATATCATCAGTGGTATCAATATATTCGGATATCTTTTTCGAACGTGTAATATTCTTAAAATCCGAAGACCTAATAACTATTGAGATATTATTCCCTACATAGTTCCTTGATTTTGCCCTATTACTAACTTTTTCACTTAATTTCTTTAGTTGGTTTTTTATCTCGATTTCTTCTACCAAATCTTCTGAAAAAGTTTTTGAATTACCAATTGATTTTCGTTCCACAGTAAATTTTAATTCTCTATTATCTTCACCATTAGCACATTTTTTTAATCGTAAGCCTTGAATTCCTAATATACTATGTAATACTACTTCATTAGCATTTGCCAAATCTCCAATAGTTGATATACCCATTTTTTTTAATTTCTTTGTTGCAGATTTTCCACAACCATGCATTTCACCTATATCCATATTCCATAATATAGTCTTATAATTCTTCTTATTAATAATAGTAAAACCTAACGGTTTTTTAAAATCAGAACCCATTTTAGCGAAAAATTTATTAAATGAAACTCCAACACTAGATGGCATCCCTAGTTGTTTATAGATTCTTCTTTGTATAGTTGCTATTACTTTTATCGGCTCTTCAAATTCACTAAGATCAATATATGCTTCATCTACTGAAACTACCTCAACCTTAGCAGTATATTCTCTTATTAAATCAAAAATCAACTTAGACTCTCTTTGATATTTTTCCATATCTGGTTGAAGAAATTTTATAGTTGGACAAATCTTTCTTGCATCTCCAACTCGCATTGTTGTTTTTATACCTAATTTTCTTGCTTCATAATTAGAAGTGACTATTATACCATGCCTAGTTTTTACTGTTCCAGCTATAGCTAACGGTTTTCCTCGTAATTCTGGATTATATTTTTCTTCGACACTAGCATAAAAACAATTCATATCTATATGAGCTATAACCCTAGACATATCACTTCACCTCCACTTATTTTATATTAAGATTGGGAGCAATTCAAAATCATGATTTCAATAGAAATCAATTATATTGAATTACTCCCACAAATATAATCTACTTTAAAGATTATTCATAAATATAAACTGTTAAACTATTTTAGTTACTAAATTACTTTAAACTAAAGAAAAGTTAACAATAATAATAGGTCTTCTCTTTGTATTATCATATAATAAGCTTGCTAGCATATTTCTAATTTCTGCTTTTACTGCAGCACACTCTCTTATATTTTTAATTGGATTATTTTCTAGATAATCAATAACTTTTTCTTCTGCATCTTTTATAAGCTCTGCACTTTTCTTAACATATACAAAACCTTTTGTTTGTATACATGGTCTTCCTACTAATGTTTTTTCTTTTCTACTTATAGCGTATGAAGTAACAAATATTCCATCATTTGACAGTACTTTTCTATCTTTTAGAACACTATCCTCTACATCTCCAATTCCTCGCCCATCAACAAGTACGTTTCCTATAGGCACATTATTAGGGATAGTTTTTGTTTTATTACCACTTATTTCTAAAGTTGTTCCTTTTTGTAGTATATGGATATTTTCTTTAGAAACTCCTGTCTCCTCAGCAATCTCTGCATGTTTTCTTAGATTTCTAAACTCACCTTGAACAGGAATAAAGTGTTTAGGCATAAGCATATTTAGCATCATCTTCAACTCTTCACGAGTAGCATGACTCGCAGCATGAAGTCTCTTAGATGCAGTAACAACATGAGCACCTAATTTCACCAATAGATTTAGTGTTTGGAATAACATGACCTCCATATTAGGTGACGGAGTTGCTGCAATCATAATAGTATCCCCTTCATCAATTTGAATACCCTTGATTTTTTTCTCAGCCATATTTTTCATAGCCTCAATCGGCTCACCTTGATCACCAGATGATAAAATACAAATTTCATTTTGAGGATAGTCTTTCAAGTTTTCAATACTTATTAAATTCTCATCTTCTATATTTAAATATTTCATATCTCTAGCAGTATTGATTGAATCTTGAATAGCCTCACCTAATAATAGAATTTTTCTATTTTGTGTTAATGCAGCTTTCACTATGTGAGAAATAGTAAGGAAGTTAGATGCATAACAAGTTACTATTATACGTTTATTAGCTTTATAAAAAGCATTATCTATCTGTTCTGCAGCCTCATTTTCTGGTACATTATACCCTTTAACATTTGCATTACTAGAATCACTCAGTAATGCTAAAACACCTTTTTGTCCCAACGTACTTATTTTAACAATATCTGATTTGTATTCTTTACTTACTGATTGATCGAATTTAAATTCACCTGTGTAAACAATATTCCCTTGACTAGTTTCAATACATATTCCTAACGAATCGGGCATTGAATATGTAGTTTTGAAAAATGTAACATTAGCATTATTAAATTCATACTTGTTATTTTCTTTTACATAGTAGAACTTAATTCTACGTTTTATTCCTAAATGTTTCAAATGATTTTTTAATAAGTCAATAGTTAGTTTTGAACCATAAACAGGACATTTTAATTTATCAATTATATAAGGTATTGCCCCCATAGAACTAACATGTCCATTTGATAGAAAAATACCTTTTACTTTTTGTTTGTTACGCACAAGGTAACTTATATCAGGAATTACGGCGTCAATACCGATCATCTCCGTCTCAGGGAACATTAGACCAGCATCTAAAACAAATATTTCATCAGCTATTTCAACCATATACATGTTTTTTGCGACTTCTTCAACACCACCTAATGGTGTAATACGAATTTTTGCTATATTTTTTTTACTTCTATTTTCTTTAGAATTTATTATTGAGTTTGAATCTTTTTTATTACTTTTTATATTCTTTATTTCAGACTGTTTAGTAATTACTCTCTCATTAGCTTTTTTCTTAGCAACTACTTTTGTGTTTTTATTCTTATCTATTTTTTTATTATTTCGTTGCTTAGATTGAGTATTTTTTCTCTTACTAGATTGCAGATTCTTTGCAATACTAATATTATTGTTATTGTCCATTATTGCCTCCTCTTTTTATCATAGATTTAATAGGCTCGAAATCTCGTCTATGTATAGGCGTTATTCCATGTTTTCTTAAACCTTCTAAATGTTTTTTTGTTCCATAACCGGCATTATTTTCAAAATCATAATACGGATATTTACTAGCATATTTTTTCATTAAATTATCTCGGTATACTTTTGCTATTACTGAAGCAGCTGCAATCGAAACACTTTTTTCATCACCTTTAACCATACTATAATTAGGGATAGGATAATTTTCAAAAGGCATTGCATCAATTAGTAAAAAGTCTGGTTTTACATCTAGCTTTTCAACTGCTCGTTGCATAGCTATTCTTGCAGCATTGTATATGTTATATTTTTCAATTTCTTCATTATTTACTTCACAAATAGCATAAGCAATTGCTTCATTTGTAATTTTATCATATAGCTCTTCACGTTTTTTTTCTGATAGTTTCTTAGAATCATTTAATCCTTCAAAATAACTATCTTTCTTTAAAATTACCGCTGCCGCCACTACGGGACCTGCTAGCGGACCACGTCCTACCTCATCTATACCACAGATGTATTTACATCCTCTATTATAACATTTATTTTCATAAAATGATTTTTTTTCGTACTCTTTTTTATAAAAAAGTTTTTTTTCTTGCATTTTATCGTAGCTAGACAATAATTTTTTTACACCACTTCGTTCATCATTGCGTAATTCTTCTAGTACTTCTTTAGATATTTCATCTTGCTGAAGCAACTCTTTAATTTCATTAATCTTCATTATTTTCCTCATTATTAACTATTTCATCATAATTATCTAATGTTATTAATCCAAATTTTTGTGTTCTAAAATCTTGAATTAATAGCTTAATAGTTGAATCATAATCATAATCTCCGCCTATTTTTTTAAATCTTTTTTCTGCTATTTTTTCCATAATTGTTAGATTTTCATCTTCGGCTTTAACATTTAATTTATAATGATTATTTAAGTTTTCAAGATAATTATTTTTTAATAATTCAATTAAGTACAAACATACATCATCTAAAGGAGTTATATCATCCTTAATAGAACCAATTAAACTGAGCTTTTTCCCAATTTCTTGATTATCAAATTTAGGCATAAGTATTCCCGGAGTATCTAAAAGTTCTATGTCTTTATTTAATTTTAACCACTGTTGTTTCTTTGTTACACCTGGTTTATTGGCCGTATTAGCCACATTTTTCTTTATAAGTTTATTTATAAATGTCGATTTTCCAACATTCGGTACACCTATTACCATTGATCTAATCGCTCTAGGTTTTATTCCTTTAGCTACTTGTCTTGCTATTTTCTCCGCTAACTCTTCTTTTGCTTTATCTATGACTTTATTAAGATTATTACTATTTTTTGCGTCAGTATATACTACTACATAGCCTTTGTTTTCAAAATAATTTTTCCACTTTGCAGTTTCTTTTCTATCACATAAATCTATTTTATTAAATATAATTATTTTTTTCTTATCTTTAACTACTTCATCTAAATACATATTATGAGAAGACAAAGGACAACGGGCATCTACTAACTCAAAAACTATATCTACTAGCTTCAACTTTTCTTTAACTTCTCTTGTTGCCTTGGCCATATGACCTGGAAACCATTGAATAACCATAAATAACCTCCTTTTTCTAATTTACTATTGTTTTAACATCTTAACTATTTTATCATATTTTCAGCTATTTTTAACGTATTTTGGTAAAAATAAATAAAAAAAATAAAAAAAAGATAGTTTGATTACCAAATCACAAACTATCTCATTTTTTTGATTTATTATCTCTTATCTATTCTCTTAACTACAAAGTCTCCTAGTATTTGAATAGCAAATACTATTACTAATATTAATACTGTAGCTACAAATGTTAATGTATTATTGTTTCTTTGGAAACCATCTAAATAAGCAAGATTTCCTAATCCACCTGCTCCAATAACACCCGCCATCGCTGTTGATCCAACAAGTGCAATTGCCGTTACTGTTAATCCAGAAACGATTGCTGGTAAACTTTCTGGAATTAATACTTTAGTAACAATTGTAATTTTTTTAGCACCCATAGCTCTAGCTGCTTCAATAACACCTTTATCCACTTCACGAAGTCCAATTTCTACAAGACGAGCGTAAAATGGAGCTGCAGAAAGAATTAATGCTGGCATTGCTGCTTGAGGTCCACTTATAGAACCAACTAAAGTTTTTGTGAACGGTAATAATAGAACAATTAAAATAATAAATGGAATTGCTCTGAAAATATTAACTATTGCTGAAACAACTGCATAAAAAATACGTCCAAATGCTCCATTACTATTAGAGCTAAGGTATAGTAATAGACCTAAACATATCCCAATAATAACTACTGCTGCCAGTGATTCAAAAGTCATCACTAATGTTTCTATTGTTTTACTTTGTACTTTTACCCAACTAACACGAGAAAAATCAAACATTATAACACCTCCGTTAAAATACCTAATTCATTCAATCTAGATATTACTTTCTTAATATTTTCATCTGTTCCTAGTAATTGAACAAATAATGTTCCTATATTGGCATCCGCTGTTTTATCAATATGACCGTTGATGATAGTGAAATCAAACTCAATTTCTTTTAATAGCATGCTTAAGATAGGTTTCTTAGATGTATTGTTATCAAATGTAAATTTAATAATAATACCATCTGCAAATACTTTTTTCCATTCTTCAATATTTTCGCGCTCTTCTATTTCAGAAGCAAATGAAGTTTGACTTAAGAATTTTTTAGTTACTTCTTGCGTTGGGTGATAGAATACTTCAGATACTAATCCATTTTCAGCTATTGTACCACCATCGATAACAGCTACTTTAGTACAAATTGATTTAATTACATTCATTTCATGAGTTATAAGTACTACTGTTATATTTGTTTTTCTATGAATTTCTTTAATCAAGTTTAATACTTCAGCTGTTGTTTCTGGGTCTAAAGCACTTGTTGCTTCGTCACAAAGTAAGATTGAAGGTTTACCTGCTAATGCGCGAGCAATCCCTACTCTTTGTTTTTGTCCACCAGAAAGTTGTGAAGGGTAAGCATTTAGTCTATCTTCTAAACCAACTAATTTAGCTAATTCCTCTACTCTTTCTTTTATCTCATTTTTCGGTTTACCTAAAATTTCTAATGGAAATGCAATATTTTCTGCAACAGTTCTACTCCATAACAAATTAAAATGTTGGAATATCATTCCTATTCTTTGACGTTTTAAACGACGTTCTGATTCAGTAATCTTATTAAAGTCATCTCCTTCAATAATAACTTCTCCATCTGTAGCAATCTCTAATCCATTCAGTAATCTTACTAATGTACTTTTCCCAGCACCAGAATATCCGATTATACCGTAAATATCCCCTTCTTCTACTTTTAGATTAATATTTTTTAATGCATGAACTTTGTTATTATAAATCTTATTTACATTTTTTAATTCAATCATAGTATATCCTTTCTCTTTTTTATTATTTAAAAAAACACCCTTACTCTGCTATACAGAATAAGGGCGTTTTACGCGGTACCACCTTACTTTTTTACTTATACTACTAACATAGCTTATCCTATAACGTGGATACCCGAATAAAGTTTACAATCATTGTTTACTTCATTAACCACTCAAACCATTTTCCTAGATTACATAATATGCATTCTCAGCCTACTGCACTCTCTTTGATTATTTCACCTAGTACTTATAAGAGTATTGGTTTTTATTATAACTTTTTTTAGTATAGCATTATATTTTTTAACTGTCAAGACGTTTTTTTTTTGAATATATTCTTAAAATTTCTGAATATACAGTTATTTAAATAATTTATTACTCATTCTCTCTAATATATTCTGCTACAACTCTAGCCATATCATCAAGAAGATCATCTAGTTCTTCCCAATTTTTAACAGTTGCTCCACTAGCTAATGGGTGACCTCCACCAGCATATTTTTCTGCTAAAGTGTTAATAACTGGACCTTTTGATCGTATTCTAACTCTAACTTTATTCCCCTCGTCTATAGCAAAACACCATGCATATAGACCTTCTAAACTTCTAAGTAAATTAACACCTGTAGATACTTCACCTGGATCAACTCCATATTTATCCATATCTTCTTTAGTTATTTTTAAATACGCTACTCCATCTTGATAAACATCATATTTTTCAAATATAAATGCTCTAAAACGCATAAGATTTTCACTTGTTATTTCAAGCTTATCTAATAATTCACTCATATTAAAATTATATTTTATAAGTTCTGATGCAACTTGAAGTGTATTATTAGATGTGTTTGGGAATAAAAATCTTCCTGTATCACCTACGATACCTAAGTACAATAATTTTGCCGCTTCATCATTTAATCTTATACCATATTTCTTATTTAAATATGTATAAAAATTATAAATTAATTCACTACAAGATGATACTTCTGTATCTACTAAATTAATATTTCCATAGTCATCTAATGGTGGATGGTGGTCAATCTTAATTAAGAAATTGTTTTTTGTAAATAACTTGCCATCAATTCTAGGAAAATTAGCTGTGTCTGTTACTATTACTAAAGCATCTTTATAATCTTCTTCACTAACTTCTGTATTTGTAAATAAGAAGTTAAGAGAAGGTGAATCTTTTCCTACTGTTATTAATTCTTTCTCAGGAAAGTTTTCTCTAATTAGTTGATACATAGCACCCTGTGATCCATATGCATCAGGATCTGGTCTTTCATGTCTATGAATAATAATCTTATCATTTTCTTTTATTTTAAGAAAGATTTCTTCGTATAAGTTCTCATAAATTGTAGTCATTTAATTTCTTCTTTCTATTAGTTTCTTTGGAATACTTGACATGTAACCATAGCTTTTGCTACTAATTCTGTTTTATCAAATACTTCAACATCAAATTTTGCTGTTTTTCTACCGATATCTAAAATTGTAACTTTTGTAGTTACTGTTCTATCTAAAGGTACTGATTTTAAGAAGTATAATGTACTATTCTGCATTAACACTTCACTTCTATTGTAATTGTAACTTGTAATATGAATAGATTCATCAATAATACTTAATAAAGCAGAACTAGAAAAAGTACCAAATTGATCTAACATCTGAGGAATTACTTTTACCTGTAGTCCATCAGCACGAGGTACAATACCTTTTCTCATTATTTCATCAAACGTATCATTATTATGTCCTTCTTGATATCTATTGTTCGTTAATAATGAGTTTATTACTATTTTTCTAGTAACAACTCCTAGTAATGTATTTTTATTATCTATTACAGGCATTAGCTCATACCCTTCTGATAACATAGTATTAGCTACAGAAGATATTGGAGTATCTAGAGTAGTTGTAGCAACTTTTCTTTCCATAACCTCTTTTATTAATGTATCTTTTTCTTGTAAAAATACATCACGCGCTGTAACTATACCGACTAATTTTCCATATTCATTCACAACTGGATATCTAGTATGACCAACTTCTAACTGCAAATCATACCAATCTTTAACAGTACTGTTTAGATTTATTGTATATAGTCTCTCTGCTTTAATATAGATACTATCTACTGCAATAATATCTCTCTTAATAATTTGGTCATTTGTAACACGGTTTATTAAATGTGTCACTGAAAAAGTATCATGTGGTGTTACAATAAGTGGTAAATTCTTTTTATCAGCTATTGCTTTAATACTATCACTTGGCATATATCCACCAGTAACTAGAATTGCACATCCTTTTTCTAGCGACATTTCTATTATTTTTGGACGATTCCCGATTATTAATAACGTACCCTGTCTAATATGCTGACCAACTTGTTCATAATCCATGGCCCCAATTGCAAAGTCTTGAACGATTTCATGAACTCCACCACGACCTGCAACTAGCTGACCACTAACAATATTTACTATTTCAGAATAAGATAGTTTTTCTACATTATCTCGTTCTTTCTTCTGGATTCTTACAGTTCCAACACGTTCGATTGAAGACACAAAACCGCGGTTTTCCGATTCCTTAATAGCTCTATATGCTGTTCCTTCGCTCACTTTTAATTCTTTGGCTACTTGTCGTACTGAAATTTTACTACCAATCGGTAAGCTTTTAATATATTCTAATATTTTTTGATGTTTTGATTTCACTGCTTTGCCTCCTCATTTATTATTATAATACAATTATTTTTTCTAGTACACTTTCTCTTTATAGTAATTATATACTTTTCATCTTTTTATTTCAAGTTAAAAAAGAGTGAAATTATAGTTATTTCACTTATAATTCACTCTTTTCCTTTTTATATTTTCTTGTATATATAAATTAAAAATAATTCTTTCTTTTACTACTACAGATTAATAAATTATTTTTTTGTATAACAATTATTCATTTCCTTTAGCAAAATATATTGTTATTTTCTTCCAGCAGGTAATTTTTTAGCATATCCTACTTTATTCTCTTGTTTCATTCTAGCAATTACTAATGCATCATCTGGAACATTTTCAGTTACCGTAGTACCTGCAGCAACAACAACTCCATCACCGATCTCAAGTGGTGCTATCAAGTTAGAATTACATCCAACAAAAGTATCACTACCTACTTTTGTTTTAAATTTATTTTTTCCATCATAGTTAACTGTTATTGTACCACAACCAATGTTTGTATTATTACCTACAGTAGCATCACCTAAATAACTTAAATGAGCTGTCTTAGAACCATTTCCATATGTTGTATTTTTCAGTTCAACAAAGTTACCAATTCTTACATTTTCACCAAGCTCACAGTTATTTCTAATATGTGCATATGGTCCTACTGTCGTATGGTCTCCTACTTTAGAATCACTAATTGTTGAAGATAATACTTTAACTCCATTTCCTATTACAACATTTTCTAAGAACGAATTAGGTTTAATTTGACAATCTTCACCAATTACTGTGTTTGATTTAATAGTAACATTTGGATAAATTGTTGTATCACGTCCAATAACAGCATTTGGAGCAATATATGTATTATTAGGATCAACTAACGTTACTCCAGCAAGCATATGTTTAGTGTTAATTCTATTTCTCATTACATTTTCTGCATATGCCAGTGCTACTCTATCATTAACTCCAAAAGTTTCATCAAAATCATCACATAAATAAGTTTCGATTATTTCTTTTTGCTCACGAACTAATGCCAATACATCTGGTAGATAATACTCACCTTGTTTATTGTCATTTTTCACTTTCTCTAACATTTCAAATAAAAGCTTATTGTCAAAACAATATATACCTGAATTGATTTCTTTTATTTGTTTTTCTTTTTCAGTAGCATCTTTTTCTTCTACAATTTTAACAAGTCTTCCATTAACATCACGAATAATTCTTCCATACGCAAAAGGATCATCTGCTATCGCAGTAAGAACTGTTGCTTTAGCGTTTGTTCTTTCATGATGGTCTAACATGTTATTAATAGTTTCAGGACGAATTAGAGGAGTATCTCCATACATTACAATAGTAGTACCCTCTTTATCCTGTAATTCTTCTTTTGCCATTTTAACTGCATGAGCTGTACCTAATTGTTCTTCTTGAAGTACAAATTTTGTTCTTTCACCTAAAACTTCTTTTACTTTTTCAGCTCCATGACCAACAACTGTAATTACATCTTCCATCTCTAAATCATTTAAACTATCTAGAACAAGTTCAACCATCGTTCTATCACATACTTTGTGTAATACTTTATACAACTTAGACTGCATTCTTGTTCCTTTACCAGCTGCCAAAATTACTGCATATCTTTTATTACTCATTAGTTAAATCCTCTTTCTCTGCTTCTTTTAGTTTTTCTATTACATTACCTATTTTGACATCAAATGAACCATTGTACTCATCAATATTTTCTATTTTTGATAAATATAAATAATCATTTTCATGCTCTCTAGGTGAGTCATAACATTGTGTTAGTATAACTTTTCCTATAACTTCCACATCAAATTCATTCATCAAACTTTCCATACCTGTAAGTACGCCACCACCACGCATAAAATCATCTACTAATAATACTTTAGAATGATTGTTTAAGCTTCTCTTAGATAAAATCATTGTTTCAATTTTCTTTGTCGAGCCAGAAACATAGTTTATCGCAACAGTAGTTCCTTCCGTAACTTTATTATCTCGTCTTATTGTAATAACTGGTTTATTTAATATAGATGCTATTGCGTATGCTACCGGAATACCTTTAGTAGCCACTGTAACTACTGCATCAATTTCTTTATTTTTATACACAGTAGCTATAACTCTTCCAAGTTTGTTCATTAAACTTGGATTCCCTACTATATCCGACATAAATATATATCCACCAGCTAAAAGTCGATCACCCTCTGATATTTTTTCAATGAATTCGTCAAGTATTTTTCTTGCATCTTCTTCTACTAATGTAGGTGTGAAAATTACACCACCACTCACTCCAGCAAGAGTTTTTACTTCTCCAATATTCTCTTCTTTAAAACCTGTTTTTATAATATGAATATCTTCACTTATTGACGATTTTGCTTGATTAAATTTCGTCACAAAGTAAGTTAAAGGAATTAGTTTATTAGGATTATTTAATAAATATTCCGTCATTACTACTATTCTTTCACTTCGTTTTAATTTCATTTTATACTTCATACTCCTCAATTCGTATATTATAAGTATATAATACCATTATTGTTCGGATTAGTAAAGGGAAATTAATTTATTAAGCCATTACAATCTGTTTACAATAATATTTAAAACGTATTAATTTAATATTTTCTATATTATTATTTATTAATTTAACTAATACCGGATATTTCTGTGTAAATATAAAATAAAAATAACGAAAAAAAGAAACGATTGAAAATTTCCAATCGTTTCTTTATTATTTTTCTTTCCAAACCTCTAACGTTCTGATTTGGTGTTCTTCAACTTTTCTAACAACAAAAGTTAATTTATCTATTGAATATACAGCTCCGACTTTAGCCTCATATTTTTGCATATAAACATATGCACCTATTGTATCGACTTCCTCATGCGGCAATTGCACTTTAAATAGTGCATTTACATCTTGGATAGGAACCCAGCCATCTACTAGGTAATGACCATTTTTTAGTTTTTTAACTAAACTTTGTTCATCTTCATCAAACTCATCACGAATTTCCCCAGTTAGTTCCTCTACTATATCTTCAAGTGTAACTACTCCACTTGTTCCACCATACTCATCTGTAATAACAATCATATGTTCACGATTTTGTTTAATAATAGCTAATACTTGTGAGATTGGAGTATGTTCGAACACCTTAATAGCTGGTGTTATATATTCCTCTAAATCTTCTGTTGATTCAATTTTTTTATCTGTAAATAATAATTTTTTTACATTTAATATCCCTATTATTTGGTCTTTATCTCCATTCTCAATAACTGGATAACGTGTATATTCTTCTTGCTTCATTTGTCTCGTTATGATTCCTAATGAGTCGCTCAGGTCAATAGCTTCCACTTCTGTTCTTGGTGTCATTATTTCTTTTGCTATTTTATTATCAAACTCAAATACTCTTTCTACATAACGATACTCTATATCATTGATTTGTCCGTGAGCACGAGATAACTTCATAATAGTTCTAAGTTCTTGCTCACTGTGTATATCATCATGTTCAGATGCAGGTTCAAATCCAAATAATTTTGCAATTATATTTGCTAATGAATTTAATATCCATACTAGTGGACGCATTACTTTATCAAACCAATACATTGGCCAAGCAACTTTAAAACAAGTTTTTTCTGCAGACTGAATCGCTATTGTTTTAGGTACTAATTCACCTAATACAACATGAAGTAACGTCATAAATCCAAACGAAACAACTAATGAGATAGTATGAGTTAATGTTTCATTTAACTTAAACACTTCAAATATAGGATTGAACAATGCATGAAATGTTGATTCACCAAGCCAACCTAGTCCTAAAGACACAATAGTAATACCTAATTGTGTGGCTGATAAATAGTGATCTAATTGATCAACCATTTTTAGGAGTATTTTAGCCGTTTTATTTCCATCCTCAGCTATTTCTTTAATTCTTGTAGGTCGTAACTTTACTAATGCAAATTCGAACATTACAAACACCGCTGATGCTGCTAATAATAATATTATTACTGTAATTTTAATTAAGATACTGAGATCCATATGGTTTAATTTAACCTCTTTCTTTTATGTATTAATTAAATAATTTTACTATATTTTTAAAAGATTTTCAAATATTATGAAAGTAAAAAAAGATATACATTAAATGATTATCTAACGTATATCTTTTAAAATTAATTTTCTGCAACTTTTATACGAGTAAGAGCCTTCGCAAGTGCAAGTTGAGCTCGACGAACATCTAAACCTTCTTGATTTTCAGCAATTCTTTTCTCTGCTCTCTCTTTAGCACGTTTTGCACGCTCTACATCTATATCTTTGTCCAATTCAGCCGTTTGGACAATTACAGTTATTTTATCTTTATGTGTTTCTACGAAACCTTCGCTTACTGCTAATATTTCTTCTTTTCCATCAGGAAAAACCACTTTTAATGGACCAATTTTTAATGAAGCAACCATAGGAACATGGTTAGCCATTATCCCTACTTGTCCACTTGTAGTCCCTAATACAACCATAGAAGCTTCCTCAGCTCTGTAAGCTTCTCCATTAGGAGTAACAATACTTACATTTAAAGTATTCATTTATTTACCTCCTGTTGTATTATACTTCTACTCCTAGTTTACGAGCTTTTTCTAATACATCTTCAATTCCACCTACAAGACGGAAGCAGTCTTCAGGAATATTATCATATTTACCATCTAAGATACCTTTAAATGCTTGAACTGATTCAGAAACAGGTACATATGATCCTGGTTGCCCTGTAAACTGTTCAGCAACGTGGAAGTTTTGTGATAAGAAGAATTGAACACGACGTGCTCTATCAACTGTTTTCTTATCTTCATCACTAAGTTCATCCATACCTAAGATAGCAATGATATCTTGTAATTCACGATATTTTTGAAGAGTTCTTTGAATTCTTGTCGCAACTTGGTAGTGTTCTTCTCCTACGATTTCAGGAGCTAAAGCTCTTGATGTAGAAGCTAGTGGGTCAACCGCTGGGTAGATACCCATCTCTGTTAACGCACGTTCAAGGTTTGTTGTAGCATCTAAGTGAGCGAACGTTGTAGCTGGTGCCGGATCAGTATAGTCATCGGCAGGTACATAAATCGCTTGGATAGATGTAACAGATCCTTTTTTAGTAGATGTAATACGTTCTTGTAAACGTCCCATCTCTGTAGCAAGAGTTGGTTGGTAACCAACGGCTGATGGCATACGTCCTAATAACGCAGAAACCTCAGATCCTGCTTGTGTAAAACGGAAGATGTTATCGATGAATAAAAGAACGTCTTGTCCTTCTTCATCACGGAAGTATTCTGCCATTGTTAATCCTGTTAATGCAACACGCATACGTGCACCAGGTGGCTCATTCATTTGTCCGAAAACCATGGCAGTTTTGTTTATAACTCCTGAATCTTTCATTTCATAGTATAAGTCATTACCTTCACGAGTACGCTCTCCTACTCCAGTGAATACTGAAAGTCCACCGTGTTGTTGAGCAACGTTATTGATAAGTTCTTGGATAAGAACCGTTTTACCAACTCCGGCACCACCGAATAGACCGATTTTACCACCTTTAATATATGGAGCAAGTAAGTCAATAACTTTAATACCTGTTTCTAATACTTCAACGTGTGTAGATAATTGTTCAAATGTTGGAGCTTCTTTATGAATTGACTCTTTTTGTACTTCTGCTCCAGGTTCTTCACCGTGGTCTACTGCTTCTCCTAGCACGTTAAACACACGTCCTAATGTATAATTTCCTACAGGAACAGAAATTGGAGCTCCTGTATCTACTACCTCAGCTCCTCTATTTAATCCATCAGTTGATGACATTGCAATTGTTCTTACAACGTTATCACCAATTTCTAAAGAAACTTCAAGTACTAATTTTTCTTTTTTTCCATCACCTTTATCTACAAATACTTCAAGTGCATTTAATAGATTAGGCATATGCCCTGATTCGAATTTTACGTCTACTACAGGTCCCATAACTTGGAGAATATAACCTTTATTCATATGTTGTTTGCTAACTTAATAGCTTCTCCTTTCTTATTTACTATTTTGCCGCTGCTGCTCCACTTACAATTTCTGTAATTTCTTGAGTAATAGCAGCTTGTCTTGCACGATTATATTTAATCGTAAGTGTATCAATAATATTACCTGCATTATCAGTCGAATTTTTCATCGCTGTTTTTCTTGCAGAATGTTCACTAGCTTTACTATCCAATATACTTCCATAAATCATACTTTCAGCATATTGTGGTAGCAAGACATCTAATACCGCTGTTTCACCAGGTTCAAATTCGTAAGCACCTGTTACTTTATTGTTAGAATCCTTAAATTGATTAGTGTCTTCTATAGGAAGAACTTGGCTTTCTGTAACAACTTGTTGAATCATACTAACAAAGTGATTGTAGTGTAAATAAATTTTATCGTATTCTTTATCAATAAAGTAACCTACTACCTTATTAGTAATCTCTTTAACCTGTGTGAAACTTGGCTCATCTGGTATATCTCTAAAACTATCAATTACATTATAGCCATTTTTTCTAAAGAATTCTGCCCCATAGTTACCTATTGCAACAATACCATAATCACCTTCAGTATGTCTTTCATTTACTGTGTTGACAAAATTTCTAATTATATTAGAATTGAATCCACCACACAATCCACTATCACTAGTGATTACTACATAAAGAGTTTTCTTAGCTTCTCTTTTTTCTAACATTGGGTGTTTTATATTCGCATTACCTCCGAAAATTGTCCCCATAACTTCTTGCATTTTATTCATGTATGGATAAAATTTCTGAGTGTTAGTTTGTGCTTTTAACAATTTTGATGTTGATACCATCTCCATCGCTTTAGTTATATGACTAGTTTTCTTTGTAGAATTGATTTTGTTTTTAATATCTCTAAGTGACGCCAATTAGTTCACCACCTTTTCTCTACTTTTGGATTCTAAGAAAAAGTTTTTTTGAAAGCTTCAATTGCTTCATTCATTACTTTTTCATCTGGTAAGTCTTTAGTTTCTACTATATGTTTAACTGCTTCTGTTTCATGAGCATCTAAATAAGCATATAGTTCTTGTTCAAATCTATGAATATCTTTAACTTCAACATCATCTAAATACCCATGAGTTAAAGCATAAAGAATCATAACTTGTTTTTCTACAGGTAGTGGTTTATGTAAGTCTTGTTTTAATACTTCAACTGTACGTTTACCACGTTCAAGTTTTTCACGAGTTGCAGGATCTAAGTCAGAACCGAACTGAGCAAAACTTTCTAATTCACGATAAGATGCTAAGTCAAGACGTAATGTACCTGAAACTTTTTTCATCGCTTTAATTTGCGCTGATCCACCAACCCTAGATACTGAAAGTCCAGCGTTAATAGCTGGTCTAATACCAGAGAAGAATAAATCAGATTGTAAGAAGATTTGTCCATCTGTAATTGAAATTACGTTTGTAGGAATATATGCTGAAATATCTCCAGCTTGAGTTTCTACGAATGGAAGAGCAGTAATACTTCCTCCACCAAAATCTTCATTTACTCGAGCAGCACGTTCTAGAAGACGACTATGTAGATAGAATACGTCCCCTGGATATGCTTCACGACCTGGTGGTCGTTTTAATAATAATGATAATTCACGATATGCAGCAGCTTGTTTTGATAAATCATCATAAACAATAACTACATCTTTACCATTAAACATAAACTCTTCTGCCATTGCTACCCCTGCATAAGGTGCAATGTAAAGAAGTGGTGCTGGTTGAGATGCCGCAGCTGTAACTACGATTGTATAATCTAATGCACCATGTTCTTTAAGAGTTTCTACAACACTACGTACAGTAGATTCTTTTTGACCTATTGCAACATAGATACAGATAACATCTTGTCCTTTTTGTGCTAATATCGAGTCAATAGCAACAGCAGTTTTCCCTGTTTGTCTATCTCCAATGATAAGCTCACGTTGTCCACGTCCGATTGGTACTAATGCATCAATCGCTTTAATGCCTGTTTGGAAAGGAACAGATACCGATTTACGTCCCATAACACCAACTGCTGGTGATTCAATAGGACGACGTTTTGTAATATTTATTGGTCCACGTCCATCAACTGGTTGACCTAATGGGTCAACTACACGTCCAATTAGCTCTTCACCAACAGGAACGTCCATAACACGTCCAGTACGACGAACTTCATCTCCTTCTTTAATATCAGTAGTTGGCCCTAAAATTACAATACCAACATTTGTATCTTCAAGGTTTTGAGCAAGTCCCATAACTCCAGTCTTAGTGAACTCTACTAGTTCACCACTCATTATTTCATTTAGACCGTATACACGTGCTATACCGTCCCCTACTTCTATAACTGATCCGACATCTGTTGACTTAACTTCAAACTGATAATTTTCTATTTGTGATTTTAGTAATGCACTAATCTCTTCAGCTTTAATAGCCATTTATGTCCCTCCTTGTTTCAACTTCTTTTAGACAGCAGAAATTTTTGATTTCAAAGCATTTAATCTAGCCTTAATACTAGCATCAACAACTTTATTATTATAAGTTATTTTTAAGCCACCTATAAGACTTTCATCAACTAAATTATTAATTTCTACTTTATCTAATTCTAACTCATTCTTAAGTTTCTCTTTTAGATTTTCTAACTGAATTTCAGTTAATGGCGAAGCTGATTCAACTTTAACAACAACGCTATTTGAATATCTACTATACAATTCATCAAATTGTTCTAAGACAAAATTTATTAATGAGATTTGCAGATTATCTGCTAAAATTTTTACTACATTTATTATGTGTTTATTCACACCAACAAATGAAGCATCTATCAAATTGATTTTTTTTATTCTTTCTATATTAGGGTTGTTCATCAATGTAACAAAATCCGAATTTTCATTTATTACTTTTGCAACTTCATTTAATTCATATGAAACTTCTTTCAAAGAATTATTTTCTTTTGCAACTTCAAATAATGAATATCCAATTTTATTAGCTAATACTGATTTACTCATTATTTCACCCCTACCTCTTTAATGACTTTATCAACATATTCACTTTGTGTTGAGCCATCTAATTCTTTTTCTAAAATTTTCGAAGCTACAAGCACAGATAAATCAGCAATTTGTTTATTGATTTCTTCAAGTGCTCTTTTCTTCTCATCCTCAATATCTCTTTGAGCATTTACTTTTAATTGTTCTGCTTGTTTACGCGCTTCTTCAAGAATAGCTTGTTTTTCAACCTTAGATTGTTCACGAGCATCTTCCATCATAACTTTGATTTCTTGTTGCGCATTTCTTAATTTTTCCTGATTTTCTTCAAGTAAATTCAACGCTTCTTTTTGATTTTTAGCAGCATCATCTAGTTGACCTTCAACTAATTTTTGACGCTCATCTAACATATCAATAAGTTTGTCCCAAGCAAATTTTTTCAGTAATACTAATAAGATTAATACAGCTACAATGTTAATAGCCATATTTCCTAGATTAAAACCTTGATGAGAAGAGTGTTCAGTAGCTAAAAATACTAAATTTTCCATTTACTAACTGCTCCTATTCTTCTTAGTTATTTTATTTTAATACTAAAATTAACTATTTTGCTAAAATGATGAATGAGATAACTATTGCTAAGATAGGTACCGCTTCTACAAGTGCGAATAATACGAAAGCATTTGATTTTAATCTTGACTCTAATTCTGGTTGGCGAGATACACCTTCTATAAATTTACCGAATAAAAATCCGTTACCGATACCAGCACCAACTGCTGCTAATCCTGCTGCTAATCCTGCTCCAATTAATTCTACCATAATTATATTTTCCTCCTTGGATAATAAATGAATTTTATTAATTATTAGATTTTTGCACTTTTAGTGCGTTTTTTAAATTAATGTTCATCACTAATTTTATGTGATAAATAAATGAATGTTAATACAGTAAAGATGTATGCTTGGATAAATCCAATAAATAGCGAGAATCCTTTCCATACTACTAAACCTGCCATTCCAGCTATTGCACCAAAGAACCCTGCTGTTGTAAGTGTAGCTAATAGTGCTAATAATATTTCACCTGCATAGATATTACCGTATAAACGCATTGAAAAAGTCATTAAGTTTGTAAACTCTTCAATAATTTTAAATGGTGTAATACCTATACCTGATGATGTATAAGTTCCTACATAATGCTTTGGCCCTTTATACTTAAGTCCAGCATAATGGGTAAACACAATAACTAAAACAGCCATTGTAAACGTAAATGTTGGATCTGCAGTAATAGAGTTAACATATATAACTCCATCATAGCTCACCTCAATTAGCACCCCTATGGTATTTGCAACAGCTATAAATGTAATTAATGTTAAAGCAGTTGCCCATAAACCTTTACCATATTTTTTCCAGTCCACATTACCTTTAATAACATTATCACTAACAAAAACAGCTAGTAGCTCTGCAGCATTTTGACGCTTGCTATCTGGTCTTAACTTTACTCTGCTAGTTAAAAACATTACAAATATAAAGGTTAAAATAACTGTTAATAAGGTTGTTATTACACTAGGAATATTGACTGTAATATCATAACCAAATAATTTGGTAATAAGGTAAGTATGCTCTTCCATATATTCCCCTCACCTCTTTTCGCTTGGAAATTATTATTACTATATTTCAAAAATGTTTATTTTCATAAATTATAAGAAATATATAATAATTATATTACTTTTTTTTTCAATTTACTAGTTATTTCTTAAATTTTATACAACTTTTTGAAAATATTTTTATTTTTTACTTAGTTCCAAATATTCTGTCGCCGGCATCCCCTAATCCAGGCACGATGTAACCGTGGTCATTAAGTTTTTCATCTAAACCTGCAATAAATATTTCAACATCTGGGTGGGCAGTGTGTAATGCTTCAACCCCTTCTGGAGCTGCTATTAAACACATAAATTTAATGTCACTAACACCTCTTTGTTTTAATGAATCTATAGCGGAAATCGCTGATCCACCAGTTGCTAACATCGGATCTACTACAATGAATAAACGTTCTTCTGGATTACTTGGTATTTTTACAAAGTACTCATGTGGTTGAAGTGTTTCTGGATCACGATATAATCCAACGTGTCCAACTCTTGCTGAAGGTATTAAATTCATTAATCCATCTACCATTCCTAGTCCAGCACGTAAAATTGGAACAAACACAACTTTCTTCCCTGCTAATCTCTTACAAGTTGTTTTTTGAATCGGTGTTTCAACTACTACATCTTCTAAAGGTAAATCTCTAGTAATTTCGTAAGCCATAAGTGAGCCTACTTCATTAGTTAGCTGTCTAAAATCTTTAGATCCAGTCTTTTTATCCCTTATAAATGATAATTTATGTTGAATCAACGGATGATCAAATACATGAACTTTTGCCATTATTTTATTCTCTCCTTTTATTGTATTATTATAATTATTTTACTCTAATTATAAGATTTTCACAAGTGTAAATTAAAACGCTATTATACTTTCAAAAAAATATTATTATATTATCTTATACAAATTACTAGACTTGAAATAAATAAAATATTACAATTATATGTAAAATAACATTTTGGAGTTAAATTATGGACAAAAGAACTTTATTTTACAATTTTGCGTTATCAATTGGACTGTACTATCTTATACCCTTATTATTTATAAAATATTATAATGGTGCCAGTGATAAAGCAGGATTTACTTTAATATTAATGTATACTTTTTCTTCTTTTGCTATTACCTTATTAATATCATATTTTTGCGAAAGAAAAATCTATACACCTATATTAAGTATCATAATTTCATTACCACTATTGTTAATATTTAATACAAGCGCTATAGTTGTCATAATAATAATTGTTGTATTTTCATTTATCTCATATTTAATATCTGGTCTATTTACATAGAAGTTCGGAGGTTTTATATGACAATACTAAAAAGAAATAACTTTGTAGCAACACTTATTTATGTTTTATTTTACTTCTCGCCAATACTAGCCAATCCATTTGCCTATTTAAACATAATGGAAGCTGCTGTATTAGCATTATTAGTTTATGGGTGTTCTTACTTACATTATATTTACTTTTATACTACAAAAAGTAAATTATCAATTCAAACGAAAAATACAATTATCACTATTATTGTCTTGCTTATTGCGGCAATGATTTACTTTGATTTTATTAAGTTCCCTGTAATTTTCAATATTATAATCAATAGATATCTTGCGGTTATTTTATTAGTTTTATTACTCGGATTATTAATATTTTTTGCTAGAAAAATTAAAAGCTCGTTTGTATTTTTTCTATTATTTAGTCCACAAATTATACAAGGAATATTAATGAGAACTTCATATAGTGCCACTATTTTTTATGTTAACAATCCTAATTTTAATATATATATTATATTAGCTATCCTATTTGGATACTATATATATAATGGTAGAAAAAATAAATAATTATAAAAGATTTAGTAATAATTGAAAACTATTACTAAATCTTTTTTTTTTTCTCATTTTTTGATATAATTATAATTAAAAATAATATATGGGGAGAATAAATTTATGATAGATAAAGACAATATATGGGCTCTTTGGGCTATTATCATTTTTATAGCTACACTTAGTATTTATTTAGAAGGAAAATATAAGTGGGCGGCTAAAGTTAGCGGGGCCATAATTGGACTTGTAATAGCTGCAACACTTAGTAATCTTAAAGTTATCCCACTTGAATCACCGGTTTATGATAGTATTTGGGGATATGTTGTTCCTATAGCTGTTGCCATGCTTCTCTTCCAATGTGACCTAAGAAAAATTTGGCAAGATAGTGGAAGGATGACTATTATTTTCCTTATAAGTTCTGTTGGAACAATCATAGGTGCTGCCATAGGTTACTTAGCATTACATAACTTTATACCAGTTTTAAACAAAATAGCTGGAATGATGACAGGATCTTATATAGGCGGTGGCGTGAATTTTGTTGCAGTCTCTTCTGCATTTGAAGTCCCTGGAGATTTAATATCTGCTGCAACAGTCAGCGATAATTTACTTATGGTATTATATTTCTTCGTATTAATATTAATTCCTAACATAACTTTCTTTAAAAAGTATTTTAAGACTTCATATTCTAATGACGTAGAAATCAAAGAGCAAAGTAGTTCTTCAAAAGCCACAGTAGGTGTTACTGATATTGCATTTACTTTTGCTACAGCTGTAGTTATTGTAGCAATTAGTTTTACCCTTTCTAAATATATAGGCAATTTAGGAGACTCATCTTTAATTACATTTATTTCAAATAAATACTTACTAGTAACTACATTAACTGTTGGATTTGCATCAATATTTCCAAAATATTTTAATTCATTTAACGGAGCAAACGAAATAGGTACATTCTTAATATACATTTTCTTTGTTGTTATAGGAATTCCAGCTTCTATAGAAGCAATTATTGAGAAGTCACCTTTATTACTTCTGTTTTGTGGAATTATGGTATTAATTAATATGCTTGTAACATTTATTGCGGCAAAAATATTTGGTTTCACCTTAGAAGAAGCTATTCTTGCATCAAATGCAAATATTGGTGGTCCAACCACAGCAGCTGCTATGGCCATTTCTAAAGGATGGCAAAAACTAGTAGCTCCAAGTATGTTAGTTGGAACTCTAGGTTATATTATAGGTACTTATATAGGAATACTAATTGGACAGTATCTAGGATAAAATAAATAGACCTAAAACATTAAGTTTTAGGTCTATTATTCTAATTATCTATTTCTACTTTTAAAATTTTACCAGTAACTGCATCAACTTTTATATCATATTCAAGACCGTTAGCTCGTGCTTCTACATCATAAATATATAACGATGATCCATTGTTTTTATAAGAATGGTCATCTTTATACTTAGGTCTAACTTTAGTAAAATTAATATCTTGTTCAGACGTTGATATTGCTTCTGAAATTATTTTACGAATATCCTCTTGTGATTTCATATCTTGTAGATTTTGTTGAGTAACATTTGAATTTGAATTACTTTCATCAGTGTTATTATTATTTTCAGAATTCGTTTGTGTACCAACATTCATCTTAATTTTAGAATAAGCTTCTTCTATTTTTGCTTTTTGTGTAGTTTCATACTTATCGTAAGCGTAGACTCCTGCTCCTCCAACCACTAAAGTAGATAATGCTCCGATGATAATTGGTTTTAAGAATCTCCTTCTATTTTTCTGCGATTCTTCCTTAAATTCATTTTCTGTATAGCTTGTATTTTCTGTATCTACACCTTCAGTTGTTTCAATTTCATTGTTATTAATTTTGTTTACCATTTTTATTTCTCTCCATTCTTTTGTATTATTTATTTATTTTATTGGCTAATGTAAAATAAAAGTCCACATCTTTTATTTGTATTTTTATTATATCTATGTATTATGAATATAAAATGAAGATTCTATTTTTTTTGTAAAAAAAAAAAAAAAAGACATACATCATATTTTGTATGTCCTCTAATTTTTATAAATTTACCACAAATTTTGCTCCATTAGGATTATTGTCAAGTACCCCTATTTTCCAATTGTGTAAATCTATAATTTTTTTGGTGATTGATAAACCTAATCCTGAAGAATTATCTTCAGTTGTAGTCCTTGATTTATCTACTTTATAAAATCTATTCCAAATATTAACTTTTTCCTCATCACTTATACCAATACCGTCATCAGCAACCTCAAGAATTATACTATTTTTCTTTGCCAAAACTATATTTACCTCTGATTTAGCATATTTTAAAGCATTAGATAATAAATTATCTATCATTCTCATTATCAATATCTCATTTCCAAATACCTTAATGTTATCTTCAATATCTTGTGTTAATTTAATATTCTTATTATTAAATAGTATTTCATAATCTTTAAGTGTCTTCTTAAGTTTATCTGAAAATAAAATTTCTTCCTTAGTTATTTCAATTTTACTATCTAATCTTGCTAACTCCAGAATTTGGTTTATCATAACTGTCATTCTCTTACTTTGCCTATCAATAACCTCAAAAGATTCTTTTGCTTCTTCTAAAGAGTCTGTATGTTTTTTACCATATTCACTTTCTGCCATAATAACTGAAATTGGTGTTCTAAGTTCATGAGAAACATCCGAACTAAATTGACGCTCTCTTTTTGAAGATTTTTCTAATGAATCTAACATTTCATTAAATACTGAACCTAGTTTATGAATCTCATCAGATCCTTTATCAATATTTATTCTTTTACTTAAATCATTGCTAGTAGCTATTGTCGCTGCTGTTTCTGTCATATCTCTTACAGGTTTTAAAGAATTTTTAATAATTAAATAACCTCCATACATAATTATAACTATCACAATTAAACTCCCTAGAATGATAATAAGTGGTAAAATCCATCCTGTAATATTTTTAGAAACTTGTACTACACCTCTAACATATTTCCCGTTTCCTAATTTATTTGAACTTGATTCTAAATCATAATATATATATCTATTATTACTTGTATCTTTATATTCTGTAGCGACTCCTATACTAAAATCATTAACTTTAAATTTTTTTGGAACAGTACCTGCAATCAAATTCCCATCTTTATCATATACAGACAAGGTAATTCCATCCTCATAGGCTGTAAAGCTATCCGAACCATTTGCTATTTCTGTTACTTCTTCAATTAGCTTTTTCTTACTATTTTTTTCAATAACATTATCTCCTACAAAAAATGCACCTGCCACAAGCGAGCCAATTAGTAACACAATAAATGTTGTATACCATAAAGTAATTTTAAAAGTTAATGACACTTTTTTATGTGGGTAAAACTTTATTCTTTTTATTTTATTTAACAAAATATCCTAACCCCCTTTTTGTATAAATAATTGTATTTCCTTCTCCTCTATCTAGTTTTTTTCTAATGTTTTTTATAATTACATCAACTATGTTAGAAGCTCCCACATATTCATAATCCCATACATGATTAAGGATTTGGTCACGACTTAATATACTACCTTTATTCTTCATTAAGTATTCCAGCACTTCATATTCTTTCCCTGTCAAGTCGATAATTTCACCACTTTTTACAACTTGTTTTTTTGCTATATCTAAAGTAACTTCTTCTATTTGAATAATATTTGTTGCTAGCCCATAATTTCTTCTCATTAAAACCCTAATTCTAGCCAGTAATTCTTCAAATTCAAACGGCTTAACTATATAGTCGTCAGCACCACTATCAAGTCCTACTATCTTATCTTCCAATGTATCTTTTGCAGTAAGCATAATTACCGGTGTATTATTTTTATTTGCACGAAGTTTATCTATAAATTCATAACCATTAACATTTGGCATCATAATATCAGTAATAATCAAATCATATTCACTATAACTAATAAAATCTAATGCTTCTTGTCCATCAAAACAACTATCAACACTATAGTTATTTTTCTTTAAGTGTTTTGTAATTATTCTATTTAAATCACGTTCATCTTCCACAACAAGTATTTTCATAACATTCTCCTCACTTGAATTTCAACTATATTTTACTTAATTAACGTTAAAATGTAAAACAATACTTATCTAACTCTATCATAGCTAACAATTTACATTAAATATATAATCTTTAAATATACATATATTAAACTACATATATTCAATTACTACTGTACATGATTATTATGAATATAAGATGAATAAAACTGATTCCATATTTTTGAAATCAGTTTTAGTATAATTATTCATTTTCTTCTAAGTTATATAATAATTCGTATAGTGCTTTTGCATCTAGTTTTTCTTTTTCTTCTTTCCCTATGTCTCGAACTAACTCTCCTCTATGAAGTACTATTATTCTATTTCCATATTTTACAGCATCTTGAATATTATGAGTAATCATAAGAGCTGTTAAATTTTTTTCTTCAATCTTTTCTCTAGTTAATTCCATTATTTTCTTCTGAGTTTTTGGATCTAATGCAGCCGTATGCTCATCTAGAAGCAAAAGTTTTGGCGTTGTCATTGTCGCCATTAGAAGTGCTATAGCTTGACGTTGTCCACCAGATAATAATCCCATTTCACTATCTAATCTATCTTCTAGACCTAAGTCTAATGTTGATAATAATTCTTTAAATAACTTTCTATCTTCTTTAGTAGTTCCTATTTTAAAACCTCTGGTTTTACCACGTCTAAGAGCCAATGACATATTTTGAGCAACCGTCATACGAGGAGCTGTTCCATCTAAAGGATTTTGGAATACTCTACTAATAAATGCTGCCCTTTTATGTTCAACAATATTACTTACATCCTTACCTTCGATAAGAATTTCACCAGAGTCGACTGAGAAAGAACCTGCAATAGCATTTAAAAATGTTGATTTCCCTGCTCCATTCCCACCTAAAATAGTAATAAAGTCTCCATCTTTTATTTCTAAACTTATATTTTTTAGAGCATGTTGCTCTCTTATTGTACCAGGAAAGAACGTTTTATCTATTTTATTTATTTTTATAAATGACATCTCTATACATCCTTTCTCTTAGCTTTTAATTTTAACTGTGGTAATGTAAGGAATAGTGCAATAACTAAGGCAGAAACTAATTTAAAATCATTAGCTCCTATAATATTTAATTTTAATACCCCTACAAGTAATAATCTATATATAATTGCACCAAATATTACACACGCTAATCGCGTTGTAAAGCTAACATCCTTAAACACAACTTCACCAATTATAATCGCTGCAAGAGCAACTACAATAACTCCAATACCACTATTTACATCAGAATATCCATTGTTTTGTGCAAGAATTGCTCCAGCTAGAGAAATAATTCCATTTGCAAGCATAAGCCCTAAAATAGTCATTGTTTTTGTAGATATTCCTAATGCTGTTGCCATTTTCTCATTATCACCTGTAGCTATTAAACTTTGTCCTAATTCTGTTGCAAAAAATAATGACATTGCCCCAATTATAAGACATGATAGAATAAATCCTACAAGAACTGTATCATAATGAGTTGGTAGATTTAAATTCTGTAATTTACTAAAGATAGTCTCTTTATTTATTAAACTTAAATTTGGTCTACCCATTATTCTTAAATTTACTGATAGTAAAGCAGTCATTGTCAAAATCCCTGCTAATAAACTTGGTATTTTACACACTGTAATTAAAAAACCTGTTACTAATCCTGCAATCATACCTGCTAATATTGAAATCAACGTAGCTATTATCGGATTAATACCATTATGAATACAAATAACACAAACTGCTGCCCCTAAAGGGTACGCTCCTTCAGTTGTCATATCAGCTATATTTAAAACTCTAAAACTTATAAATAATCCAAGCGACAATATTCCCCAAAGCATACCTTGAGAAATCGCTGAAATAATTAAATCCATCCTCTACCTCTTTAATACTTATTTAAAAAATTTTGTAATATTGACTCTTAATACCTAATTATTTTGGAGAGAAAGTTCTTCAAAAAACTTACTCTCCAAATATCATAACAAATTAACTATTTTTTATCTACAACTTTTGCTTTTTCTTTAACTTCATTTGGAATTTCTATTCCTAATTGTTTTGCTTTAGCTTCGTTTAAGTAGATAACACCCTCATTAGCAAGTACTATTGGCATATTTTTAGTATCTTCACCTTTTAATACTTTTGCTACAACTTTTGCTGTTTCAACACCTATTTGATATTGGTCAACACCAATTCCTAATACCCCACCATCTGCTACCATTGTATCTGCTGAAGGGAATACTGGAATTTTTTTAGCATCAGTAACTTTTACAACTGTTGACATTGCACTTGCTATTGTATTATCGATTGGTACGAAAATCGCATCTGTTTCTGAAGCAAGGCTTTCTGTTACTTGTTGAATATCATTTGTATTTGCAATACTAGATACTTTAACTTCTAATCCCAATTCTTTAGCTAGTTTTTCAGCTTCTTGTGCTTGTTTTACTGAATTATCCTCACTTGCTGTATATAAGATACCCACTTTTTTCATTTTAGGTAATACTTTTTTCATAATTTCTAATTGTTGTTTTATTGGAGTTCTATCACTTACACCAGTAATATTATTTCCAGGTTTATCTTCTGATTTTATAAGTCCTGCCTCAACTGGATAAGTAATACCTGCCATTATAATAGGTTTATCTTTTGTTGCGTTTGATAATGATAAAGTTGCTGGTGTTGTTATACCTACTAATATATCATTGTTATCAGTAACTAACTTTTGCCCCATACTCGCTAGGTTACTTTGGTCACCTTGAGCATTTTGAAGATCTATTTTTAAGTTTTCTCCTACTTTATATCCTTCTTTAGCAAGTCCATCCTCTAAACCTTTATAAATCTGATCTAATGCTGGATGACTTAATAATTGAAGAACTCCTACTTTTACCTCTTTATTTTGTGTTTTATTAGTATCTTCTCCTTTATTGCTTGAATATACTCCATAACCTAAAACACAAACTAATAATAATGCGAATGCTATAAAAATTTTATTTAATTTCATTTTCCTATCTCCTTTTTTGTTAATAATAAAATTTTATATTTTTAAGAAGCGTATCCATATAAAAAGACCACTAGTTACTATCTAGTGGTCTTTACATCCTATAAAATATAAAACAAAAAACCACCTAGATAACTCTATGTGGTCTTAATTATATCATCACAAATAATCCACATAGATACTAACTTCTCACTGAGAGTCGTATCTATGCTTTATAATAAAGAAACAAGATCGACTCTGTATCTAGTGGCTTTGCCAACGAATATTTAGTTGTAATATGTCAACACGATACAGTTTCATTAATCTTTTTTTTCCTTACTTTTAATTCTTGACTACATTATAACAACAGTTTTTTTTATTGTCAATATATTTATTGAATTTAATTAAAAAAATTCTGAAAATTCTAAATCACTTTATTTAAATATCTTGTTTTATCTATTTATTCAATTCATATTATTTTTTTTATAAATTTTTTTTTAAAAATATATTAATTAGATTTTATATGAATTTTTTGAACAATATACTTTCTTAAATATGCTCTTGCTACTATATTAATATTATTGAAAATAATTCGTTTTCATTTGCATAACTTGGCATATAAGGTGTATTACTCATCTAAAACCAGAACAAAATCGTTGATTTATCAAGCTTTATAATTAGTACTATTTTTTAATCTAAATCATGTAAATAAAATTTAATATCTATCATTTTTGAAAATTTTTCCCTATTGCAAAACTATTTTCATAGGAGTATTATAGATATTATGTGATTTTTAAACTATATTTTAACTAGGAGAACTTTAATGGATAGTCAGATAAATATTCAAAAAGAAAAATTATTCAACACAGGCTTTATAACAATAACAACAATTAACTTTATTGTATTTTTAATATATTACTGTTTCGTAGTAATTACCGCTAAATTCGCAACATCAGAACTTGGTGCTAGTCCAGCTCAAGCCGGATTTGCTGCAGGTATTTATATTATTGGTACACTAATTGCCCGTCTTTATATCGGTAAAAAATTGGAACTAATCGGACGCAAACAAATGTTACGATTTGGTGCTATTATTTATTTAATAACTACAATTGCTTACCTTATTTCAACTAATATTATTATTTTAGATACTGTTAGATTCCTTAATGGATTTGCATACGGTACTATTTCTACAGCGGCTAACGCTATTGTAACAGCATATATTCCAAAATCACGCAACGGTGAAGGAATTAACTATTATGGTCTAAGCACAAGTTTAGCAGCTGCAATAGGTCCATTTATTGGGATATTATTATTACCAATTGTTGGTTTTAAATCAGTAATCATTCTTGCAATTGTTTTATCAGTATTAGTAACTGTAGCTTGTTATTTATTCCCTGTTCAAAATATTGAACTAACTGATGATCACAAAAAATTACTTAATAGCTGGTCATTAAATACTTTCATAGAATATAAAGTATTATTTATTTCTATTGTAGCATTCCTTATCGGTCTATCTTACTCAAGTGTACTTGGATTCTTATCAATATATGCAGATAACTTAGGACTTTCTACTGCAGGAGCATTCTTCTTTGTAGTATATGCCTTAATCATAACTTTCACTAGACCATTTGCAGGACAAATTTTTGATGCAAAAGGAGAAAATGCCGTTATGTATCCAAGTTTTATTTTTCTTGCAATTGGATTATTAACACTAAGTTATACTACTACTAGCTTTATGCTATTATTATCTGGTGCATTAATCGGTCTTGGTTACGGAACATTTATGTCAAATGGACAAGCTGTGTGTTTAAAACTTGTTGAACCTTCTAAAGTAAGTATTGCACTTTCAACTTACTTTATTGGATTAGACTTAGGTCTTGGTTTTGGTCCTTATGCATTAGGTACTGTTCATTCATTCTTATCATACAGTGGTATTTATGTACTTTGCGCAGTACTAACTGTAGGAGTAGCCATTCTATACGCTATTTTCTACAAAGGAAAAGATGCTAAAGCCTTAAATTAATAAAAACGAAAAGTACAAAGGTAATTTCCTTTGTACTTTTATTTTTCTTCTGGATAGCGTTTCGCTACATCTTCTAATTTTTCTTTTATTAATTCTTTTGGATCAATATCCATATGATAGCACATGGCTAATGAGTATATTAGTATATCTGCTATTTCATAACTTACTTCTTTCTTATTAAAATCATTTTCGTTCCATTGAAAATGTTCTAGTAGTTCAGCTGCTTCAATAATTATACTTTTTGCTAAATTACTTTCACTGTCATATTTATTCCAATCTCTCTTTTTTCTAAAACTAGTAATAATTTCTTTAACTTCTTCCATAAAAAATTCCTTTAAATCAAATCATTATTTTTCAAATTATTATATAAATTATAAAATTCTCTTAAAGATAGAGTTTCACTTCTTCTTGTCGAATCTATTTCACTATCTAAACAAGAATTCTGAAGATCTTGTTTTTTATCCTTACCGTAACTTGAAATTAAATTATTCAACAATGTTTTTCTACGTTGAACAAAGCAAGAACGAACAAATTTAAAGAATTTACTATCTGCTTCAAACTCTTTTTCATCTTTTGTCATTATTTTAACTACCGCACTTTCTACATTAGGTGCTGGCACAAATACTTTTTTAGGTACTGTAAATAAATATTCCACATTTGTATAGTAGTTTAAAAGTATTGTCAATGAATTATAGTCTTTTGTTCCTACTTTTGCATTTAATCTATTAGCTACTTCACGCTGCATCATTACTACATATCCATCTATTCTTTTAGTATTTTCAATTAAATGAGTTAATATTGGTGTAGTAATATAGTATGGTAAATTCGCAACTACCATAATTTTCTCACAGTCAGACATCTTCTCTTCAATTATTTTATCAACATCTACTTTTAAAATATCGTTGTTTATTATTTCTACATTTGAATAATCAGCTAGTGTCTCAGATAAAATCGGTAATAATCTTCCATCTATTTCAAACGAAATTACTCTTTTTGCTCTTTTGGCTACAGCTTCTGTTAACGAACCTATACCTGGACCAATTTCAATTACTCCAACCTTATCGTTAATTCCTGCACCATCTACTATCCTATTTAATATATTTGCATCTATTAAGAAATTTTGTCCTAAACTCTTTTTAAATGTAAAACCATGTTTCTTTAGAATCTCAAAAGTTTTCTTTGGTGTTCCTATCATTATTTTTGTCCTTTACTTATTTTTTTCATTTCATTAATTAATCTATCTTTAGATATATTATACATATTCAACTTATTTAAGAGTTGCTTAGCATTGGTATATCCTATATTGATTCTTTCACATAACTGCTCTCTTAATATTTTTGATGTAGCACCACCTACTAAACCTAACTCTATTAATAATTCATTTGTAATATCATTTTTGACTTCATCCATAGGTGTATAATGATTTTTTATTGCAGCAATTATATCCTCTTTACTCGCTGCTTCAATTCCTATTTTTCCTTTGCTATCCACTGCTTTTTTATTAGAAATATAAGCATGTTTAGCTGTTGGTATATTTTTTTCTATAATATTTCTAATCCTTTTACCTGCGTAATCAGGATCAGTTAATACTATTAATCCACGTGTTTTCTCCAAGAAAATTAATCTTTCTATTTTCTTCTTAGTAAGAGCAGAACCATTAGTTTCAAAAGTATCACAATCAATAGCTTCCTTCACTCTATTTGTATCGTCTCTTCCCTCTACTACTATAATCTCTTTTATCTTCATCTTTTTATCCTTTAAAATTTCCATCAGTATATTATATCATATTTAATCTATTTTTGCTTATTTTTTTAATATCGCTAAGAAGAAACCCAAGCTTTTTAAACAGTCTCAACTAAAAATAAAAAATCTCGTAGAATACATATAGTCTACGAGATTTTTTATTAGTGAATATCTTTTTTCTTAAAGTTACCACCACTTACTTCACTAACTGTACCGATAGATAAGAATGCACCTCTATCATTTTTAAAGACAATTTTCTTAAGCTTAGACTCCTCTATACGAGTAATTACACAAAATATAATTTTTGTTTCATGTCCTGTGTAACCACCTTCTCCATGAAGAAGTGTAACTCCACGTCCTAGTCTATCTTGAATTTCTTGACTTATAACTTGGTAATTACTACTTATAATCATTACCGATTTAGAGTCATTAAGCCCTTCAATTACAATATCCATTACTTTTGATGCAATGAAATAACTGATCATCGAATATAGTGCTGCTTCCCATGAGAAAACAAAGCCAGAAGCAATAAATATTATTACATTTATTCCTAATACCATCTCACCTACTGATATAGGTAATTTTTTTGTAGCATATATTGAGAACATCTCACTACCATCCAAAGTACCACCATTTCTAATAACAAGCCCTACTCCAATTCCAAGTATTATTCCCCCAAAGACACACGCTAAAAATGGGTCTGTTATTAACGGAGGAAACTTATGTAAATATGAAGTAGCTACAGATAGTACGATAATTCCAAATACTGAAGCTACTGAAAATCCTCTCCCTATCTGTTTATAACCTAAAAATAAAAATGGAATATTAAATAGAAATATAAACACCCCTAGCGGCAATCCAATGTAATGACGAGCAATAATTGATACACCTATTACTCCTCCATCCAATATATTATTTGGAATTAGGAAAAATTCTAATCCTGCTGCAAAAATAAGCGATCCTATTATAATACTTATGTATTTTTTCGAAAATTCTATTGTATTCTCCATACAATCCCCTTTCGTTTATTAATTTCTTTTTTGACAAACTGGACAATAATGACTCGATCTGCCTTTGATATTAATATTTTCAACATCATGTCCAAGTGGACATTTCTTCTTACCATATATTTGATGGAAATTCTGCATATTACCTTCGCCTCCATCAGCATGTACATAATCAGATATAGTAGAGCCTCCCTCCTTTATAGCCCATTCTAATATAAAAACTAACTCATCAAATAAATCTTCTTTTTCCTTTAGTGTCAATTCACAAGGTTTAGTTAGTGGATGAATTCTTTTTCTATATAGAACTTCACAGTCATATATATTTCCACATCCACAAAATACATTTCCATCTAATAATAGTGCCTTAATAGATTGATCTTTATATTTTTTCTCTAATAATTTATCTAAAAAATACTGTTTAGCTTTTTTTTCAAATGGTTCTGGGGCTAAATTCACAAATGGTTTGAATTCACCAATTTTTTCAACATACCTTAATTCACCAAAGCGTCTAATATCGCTAAAAACTAGCTTTTCGTTAGTATCTAATTCAAATATTACATGTCTATGTTTATAATAATTTTCATTTGTAATTTCAGCTATGTCATTTACCAAGAAAAATGCTCCTGTCATACCAAAATGCGTAATAATATATCCTTTATTCAAAGCCAAGTATAAATACTTACCTCTTCTAGACAATTCTTTAATTTTTTTACCTACTACATTATTCGAAAAATCAATAAGACTTTGTTTAACTATTGGCATTTTATTTAAATCATGTCCTTCTTTCACTGTATTCGAAAAAGTAACACTTAAAATTTTTTTATTTTTTAAACTATCTTCTAAACCTAGTTTTATATTTTCAACCTCAGGTAATTCTGGCATAATAAGCTCCTATATATCAATATTACTACTTTTATTTTAATATATAGACTAAATTTTATCAAAGATTTTCCCTTAAAATTAAATTTTTTATGGTAATACAGAATAAATTGTAGTATAATAAGAAAATCAAATGTAAATTATTAAAGAGGTTATTTCAAAAATGGATGAAAGAATATCACGAAGAGATAGAAAGAGACAAGAACAAGAACAACAAAGAAAGAAAAAAGGAAAATTAAAACCTATAATTATTTCTATAATTACTATAATTTTATTAGCAACAGGAGCATTTGCATTATATACAATATATAATTTCAACAACTCTACTAATAAAGGCTATAAAAAAGTAGATTATCTTGCAGAAGTTGATCCAAACTTCAATAAGTTTTCTATTCTTATGCTAGGTATTGATGAAAATGATTCACGTGCAGCTGAAGGACAGACAAGAGAAAATAGTAGAACCGATTCAATGATTCTTGCTACAGTTAACAAACAAAAAAATCGTATGGACATGGTAAGTATCCCTCGTGACTCACTTACGTTAATGCGTAAAAAAGAAGATGAAGGTGATAATAGTGCATATTTCTTTGACAAAATTACTCATGCTCACTCTTATAACGATGTAAAAGGTACTGTTAATGCAGTAGAAAACTTACTTGATACACCTATAAACTTCTATGTATTAATTAATTTCAAAGCCTTTGAACAAGCTGTTGATTCTTTTGGTGGAATTGATCTTTATGTTCCATTTGATATGGATGAACAAAATGCTAATGGAGAAATGAATACTATTAAATTAACTAAAGGTTGGCATACACTTAACGGAGAACAGGCGCTTGCTTTCGTACGTAGTAGATATTATGATAGCGATATTGAGCGAGGTCAACGACAACTACAAGCTATTCATGCATTAATTGATAAAGCTAAAAGTTTAAATGCACTAACTAAAATTAATGAAGTTATAAATATAGCTGGAGATAATACAGAACACAACCTTACTTCAACACAAATCGCTTCTGCGATTAAAATGTTTATCAACAACGATATGAAAATTGTTTCTCATAGAATAGATGGTTACAATGTAATGCATAACGGCGTATACTATTATTATCCAAAACCAAGCTCTCTACTTTATACGTCATCTGCTTTACGAAATAACTTAGATTTAGAATTACCTAAAGCTACTGACTTACTGAATATTTACTATCAAAATCATATTCAAATCTTAGAAAAAGAATATAAGATTAAAAATCTACTTCCTAGACGTCAGTATGGCTTATCTTCATTAGTTCACTTTGATTCAGATGATCAACTAACTAATCTTCCTGATAGACTCTCTGAATCAGATCTAAATAATGATCCAACAGTAAGTAATGAAAATAGACCAGACGGTAATGATAACAACAATAAAAATAATTAAAAAACAAGAACTTAGAGATAAAATTTCTCTAAGTTCTTTTTCTTTTTCTCCTAGTTAAGTTTACTTACTTATTGACTTTTTCCATAACCTATATAATAATTATTAATACATGTTAAATTTTCAAATTTTTAAGGAGAGTATATGGCAAAGAATTTTATTACAATTAAAGAAGATTCTTATGATGAATTTGTAGAAAAAAAATCTACTTTTATTACTCATCTTATTAGAATTAATAGCGAAGAAGAAGCTCGAGACTTTATACAAAAAATGAAGAAGAAACACTACGATGCGACTCATGTTTGTTCTTGTTATGTTATAGGAGACAATAATGAAATAACTAGAGCAAATGATGATGGTGAACCTAGTGGTACAGCAGGAGCACCTATGCTTGATGTCCTTGTTAAAAATAATATAAAAAATGTCTGTGCTACTGTGATACGTTATTATGGTGGTACAAAATTAGGAACAGGTGGGCTAGTACGTGCTTATGGCGGTGGAGTTATTAATGCATTAAAGAATGCTACATTAGTCGAAAGAAAAGATGCTTTTGAAATAAAGTTAGAAATAGATTATAGTTTAAACGGAAAAATAGAATATGAAATAGATAAAACTAATTTTATTGTTAATAATATTGATTATACTGATAAACTTATATATACAATATATGTAATGCAGGAAGACTATAATAATTTTGAAACGTGGATTGCAAACCTGACTAATGGTCAATTTAAGATTATTTCTTCTCGTGAAAAACAACTTGAGTTTGATATTCAGTAAAAAAGTGAACAAGTTACGTACTTGATCACTTTTTTTATTTTTATAATGAGTTAATATGCTTTATTAGTTCTTCTTTTGTATTTTCTACTATTGCTTGTTTATCATTATGAACTAAGTCTAATCCTTGAGAACGAATAATTTTAACTTTATCAATTCCTATTACACTAAAGACTCCCCTAACATACTGAACAGCAAAGTCTAAATTTACATATTGAATATGGCTATCAAATTCTCCACCGCTAGTTATAACAAAAGTAACTTGTTTATTTGTATTATCCAAACCTACCATTGTTTCTATTTCACACTTAAATGTTTCATTAACAATAACAATATTATCTATGAAATCTTTAAACTTTGAAACAACATTAAAATTATGCAATGGCATATAAATAAATACACAATCAGACTTTTTCCAAATATTAAGTAGTTCTTCTTGTCTTGTCTTATCAGCTTCTTCCTGCTTAGTTAATTCTTTATCATCATAATTAAACATATGTTTGTCCATTACAGGAATATAACATTTAGGATCATATAGATTTAATGTTGTAATATTATTATATTTTTTCCTTAACTCTTCTTCTCCTAATTCTGCTAATAGATTTGAAATTCTATTTTTATTATCATAATCTGGATGGGCTAAAATCTGTAATATCTTCATTATCTTCTCCTTATTTTCAGTAAAATAAAGTTTCTTAAAAAACTTCCTAACACATTAGTAATGTTAGAAAGTTTTTTATTAACTATTTAAATTCATCATATAGTGTATTTATAGTTTTTTCATAATCTCTATTGTTCACACCAACAATGATATTTATTTCATCATTTGTTTGTGAAATTAACGCTATATTAACACCTACTTTTCCTAGGGCACCAAATAATCTTGCAGAAACACCTAAAGTATTCTTCATAGCTTCACCTACTGTAGCGATAAGAGCTATTTCATTCGTAACATTTATTTCATCAGCACCAATTTCTTCTTTAATTTTGGCAACAAGCTCATGGATAAATGGTTTTACATTATTAGTTTCCACAACGACAGAGAACGAATCAATACCACTAGGGATATGTTCAATACTCACATTAAATGCTGCAAAGATTTTTAGCGCTTTAGCTATTAATCCAACTTCGTTTGCCATATGACGTTTTTTTATTGTAATAATAGAAAAATCTTTCTTACCTGCTATTCCAGTTACAATCTGATCTGAACTAGCACATTTTTTATCACTAATTATAGTTCCTTCAGCAGTTGGGTTATTAGTATTACGTATTTGAATTGGGATATCTTTATCACGAACAGGGAAAATAGCCTCTTCGTGTAATACACTAGCTCCCATATATGATAATTCTCGTAATTCTGTATAGCTAATTACTTTTATCTCACGAGGATTATCAATAATACGAGGATCAGCCATTAATATTCCTGAAACATCTGTCCAGTTTTCATAAACACTTGCATCAGCTATATTCGCTACAATTGCTCCACTAACATCTCCCCCACCACGTGTCATAATTTTAACTTCACCTGTTGGACGACTTCCATAGAAACCTGGAATTATTAATCTATCATGTTCTTTAATAATATTATCAAATGCATTTTGTGTTTTTAAATAATCTATTTTTCCATTATAATTATAGAAAATTAAATCTTTTGCATCTACAAAATGATATCCTAAGTATTCTGCCATTAATAAACCAGTTAGATACTCCCCACGACTTACTAAGTATTCTTCATCTATACCTTTTTTTATCTCACTTTTTAATTTAGCAAGCTCACCTTCTATATCATAATTTAATCCCAATTCATTTTTTATATTAATGAATTTGTCTTCAATCATCTTAAAGATATTATCAAAATTAATATTATACTTAATGTGTGCATAACAAAGATACAGTAAATCCGTAACTTTATTATCATCTTTATCTGCTTTACCTACAGCACTAACTACAACAAAACGTCTTGAATCATCAAGCTCAACTATATTTTTAACTTTTCTAAATTGTTCAGCACTCGCTACTGAACTACCACCAAACTTAGCTACTCTAACCATTATTTGTCCTCTTCCATAATTATTTTTACTTAGTTATATATTACATCTAATATGAAAATATTTCAATGTATTTCCAAAATTATTACCAATATTAATGGAATTTAGCCACTAAGTACTTATCATCTTTTTCTTCTAATTCTTTAGTTAACTCTCTTAATTGATTTAATGAGATTTCTTTAGTTTTAATGTAAAACTCATTTTCATATTTTTCAATAGATTCAATTAATTCTCCTGCTAGTTCAGAAGATGAGCGAAGTAAATATTTCTTACTAGTTAATTCATTTGATTGAACTAATTCATTTTTTATTACTACATCTTTTCTTGGAATATTTGAGTATATATCTACTATGTCTTGAACTATCGCATTACCTGTTGGTAGCTTCCCAGCTCCTTGCCCATAAAACTTAAGTTCTCCAATAAACGAACCATCTAAAGTAATTATATTATTATTTAATTCAACAGCCGCTTCTTGTGAACCTTTATCAAAAATAGATAACATTACTGAAGTTTCATACTTACCATCCGCAACATTAGTTTCACCAATATATTTCACAGCATAATCATATTTTTTCAAGTAATCAATATCATTTTTTGTTATATTTCTCATAGAATATGTTGGGAAGTTTGGCTCAATATGAATATCAAACGCTAAAGCATTACTTAATATTATTTTATTAATAACATCTCCACCATCAATATCAGCACTTGGATCCGCTTCTGCATATCCTAAATCTTGAGCTGTTTTTAAAGTAGAATCAAATTCTTGTTCATTTCTATACATATTATCTAAAATATAATTACTAGTTCCATTAAATATTCCATATACTCTATTAATCTCATCAACACGTCTAGTTCTTTCTAAATTAACTAACCATGGGATACCACCACCAACACTAGCTTCAAAAATAAACTTAACATTGTTTTCCTTAGCTAAAGAAACGAATTCATCTAAATATTTTGCAGCAACAGCCTTATTGGCAGTAACAACATGTTTCCCACTCTCTAGACTTCTTTTAATAAATTCATACGCAGGATTTAATCCTCCTAAACACTCAACTACTACTGATATTTCATCATCATTAATAATTTCATTTATATCATCAGTAGCAAGGTGCATTTTGTCACGACTTCTAGCAAAAACACTTTTTACTTCTATATTCTTTAATTCTTCACTCTTACCATTTGTAATAATTTCATAAACTCCACTTCCAACAGTTCCGTATCCTAAAATTGCTACTTTCATACACTTTTCTCCTATCATTTTTTATTTTTAAGTATGTTTAATAATTTATATATATCTTCTTTTTATCTATATTTATCATAATTTTTTGAAAAAAGTAGATTTTTTTTAATTTACACTGTTTTTACAGCAAATTTTGTTGTAAAATTATAGTTGTATAATTTTTTATGTTCTTTTTGTAAAAAACACTTGTATTTTTATAGAGAACATTGTATCATATATACAACGATAAAGCAAGGAGATTTTACATGATTTACGAAAGTACACGTGATATAAATAGAAAAATAAATCCGAGTGAAGCTATTCTTCAAGGTTTAAGTGAAGAAGGTGGGCTTTTCGTCTTAAGAGATTTAGGAAAAAATAAATTAGATTTAAAAAATTTAGTTGGAAAAAATTATTATGAAGTTGCAGAAGAAGTATTAAAACTATTCGTTGATTTTAGTGAACAAGAAATCAAAGCATGTGTTGAAAATGCATATAAAGGGAAATTCTCTAATGAGAAAATCACTCCCCTTGTTGAGCTTAACGATAGCTATGTTCTAGAATTATTTAATGGCCCTACTAGTGCTTTTAAAGATGTAGGACTTTCACTTCTACCTCAACTTACAAAAACAGCACTTACTAAAGTTAATGATAAAAATGATATTTTAATTTTAACAGCTACTAGTGGTGATACTGGAAAAGCTGCATTAGAAGGATTCAAAGATGTTGATAGAACAAAAATAATGGTATTTTATCCAAATGATGGTGTAAGTACTGTTCAGAAAACTCAAATGCAAACTCAAGAAGGAAAAAATACAAAAGTTTGCGCAATACATGGAAATTTTGATGATGCTCAAAGTGGAATTAAAGAATTATTTGTTGATGAAGAGTTTAAAAAAGAATTACTTTCTAAAAATATTAAGTTATCAAGTGCTAACTCTATAAATATTGGACGATTAATTCCTCAAGTAGTTTATTACGTAGTTTCATATTTAGAATTAGTAACTACTGATAAAATTAAATTAGGAGATAAAGTAAATTTCGTTGTACCTACTGGTAACTTTGGAAATATTCTAGCAGGTTACTACGCTGAACAAATAGGCTTGCCTGTTAATAAACTTATTTGTGCTAGTAACAATAACAATGTTTTATATGATTTCTTACAAACTGGTGTATATGATAAAAATAGAGATTTTCTAAAAACTGTTTCTCCTAGTATGGATATTCTTATCTCTAGTAATTTAGAAAGATTACTATACTATGTAAGTGGTTGTGATAATGCTTATGTAGCTAGTCTAATGAAAGACTTAAAAGAAACTGGACGTTTTGAAGTGACAAAAGAAATACTTACTAGAATTCAAGAAAAATTCCAAACTGGTTTCGCTAATGATCTTGATACTAAAGAAACTATTAAGAAAATCTACGAAAAAGATTCTTACTTATTAGATACACATACTGCAGTAGCCTATAAGGTGTTATTAGATAACTTAGATAAAGAACATGTTAATGTTGTTTTATCTACTGCATCACCATATAAATTTACAGAAAGTGTCTATACCTCTTTAAATGAAGCTACTAATGAAGATGAGTTTACTCTTATGAATAAACTTCATGAACAAACTAAAGTAGCTATACCAGAAAACTTAAAAGACTTAGATAAAAAAGAAATTAGACATAAAGATGTCATTAATAAAACAGAAATGAAAAAATATATTTTAGAGAAATTAGGTGATTTATAATGGTTAATGTTCGCGTACCTGCAACTTCTGCTAATGTTGGTTGTGGTTTTGATAGTTTAGGTATCGCACTTACACTCTACACTACTTTTGGATTTGAAAAGTTAGATAAAGGTGTAGAATTTGTTGGATTTGAAGAACGTTTTTCTAACGAAGACAACTTAGTGTATCAAACATTACTAACAACATTAAAAAAATTAAATAAAACTATTTCAGGTGTTAGAATTTCTATAAAAAACGATGTTCCAATTTGTCGTGGTTTAGGTAGTAGTTCTACATGTGTTGTTGCTGGAATATATGGAGCTTATTTATTAACTGATACCCCTGTAGACAAACAAGAAATATTTACAATTGCTAATGATATTGAAGGTCATCCAGACAATGTGTCACCTGCAATCTTTGGTAGTTTAAGTTCTTCTTGTACTACAGACAATAAAGAAGCAGTAACGGTAAAATATGATGTTGATGAAAGATTTAACTTCTTAGCTCTTATACCAGACTTCGAAACATCAACAGAAGAAGCACGAAAAGTTATGCCTGAAAATATTAAACTGCAAGATGCTATTTACTCATTATCTCGTCTTGGTTCAGTTATTAAGGCATTTGAAACTTATGATTTAACACTTCTAAAAAAAGTTATGGGTGATAAAATACATGAACCTTATAGAAAAGTAATCATCCATGAATATGAAGAAGTTAAGAATATCTGTGAAAGTATAGATAGTGCAGCATTCTTTATTTCAGGTAGTGGTTCAACACTTATGAATATTGTAAGTGATGAAAAAAATATTGAGAAAATCCAATCAGAATTAGATAAGTTAAATTATAATTGGAAAGCTATTCTACTTAAAGTAGATAAAGAAGGAACAGTTGTTCTAAATTAATTTTTTAAAATAAGAAAATTAACTTAGCTCACAGAGTTATTAGATTAAATAAAATATTATACAAATACAAGGAGAGAAAAATTATGCAAAAATCAAGAGTAGCCGTATTAGGTGCAACAGGAATGGTAGGACAACGTTTATTAGTATTATTAGAAAACCACCCATATTTTGATGTAGTTAAACTAGCTGCATCACCTCGTTCTGCTGGAAAAAAATATGCAGACTTAATGGAAAACCGTTGGAAATTAGATCAACCTATCCCAGAATATACTAAGGAATTAGTAGTAGAAGACTTATATAAAATAGATGAAGTATCAAAAGATATCGATATGGTATTTTGTGCTATAAACTTAGACAAAGAAGCATTAGTTAAACTTGAAGAAGATTATGCTAAACATGAAGTTGTAGTTGTTTCTAACAACTCAGCAAATAGGAATAAAGAGGATATTCCTATGATTATCCCTGAAATTAACTCAGCTCACTTAGATGTTATTCCTTCTCAAAGAGAACGTCTTGGTACAAAAAAAGGATTTATTGTTACTAAACCTAACTGCTCTATCCAAAGTTATGTACCAATATTTGAAGCAATTAAAGAATATGGTATTAAAGAAGCATCTATTTGTACTTACCAGGCTATCTCAGGAAGTGGTAAAACATTCAACGAATGGCCAGAAATGGTAGAAAACATCATTCCTTACATTGGTGGAGAAGAAGAGAAAAGTGAAAAAGAACCACTTAAAATTTTCGGTGAAGTAAAAGATGGAAAAATTGTTCCAACAGATTCTATGAACCTTTCTGCTCAATGTATTCGTGTTCCAGTACTTGATGGACACCTTGCTTGTGTATCATTCAATTTAGAAAATAACCCAGGACTAGAAACTTTAGTTGAAAAAATTAAAAACCATGTTCCAGAAATTTCTAAATATGAACTACCACTAGCTCCAACACCATTCATTAAATACTATGAAGAAAATGATCGTCCACAACCAGTTCTAGATCGTGATAATGAAAAAGGAATGCAAATTACTGTAGGTCGTCTTCGTGAGGATAACCTATTTGATTACAAATTTGTAGGACTTTCTCACAATACACTACGCGGGGCAGCTGGAGGAGCAGTATTAACTGCAGAATTAATCAAAAAATTAGGATACTTAGATTAATAAGCAAAAGAGGTATGGCCTTAACCATACCTCTTTTTTAGTTATAAAAAAAGCTTAAGGACACCTCCTTAAGCTTTGGTAATATTTAAATTATTTAACGTCTAGAACTTGTCTACCTTTGTACATACCAGTTTTTCTATCAACACGGTGACCCATTACATAGTTACCGCTTGTTGCATCGATAGAAATTGATGGTGCAGATAGTTTTTTGTGAGTTCTTCTTTTTCTTTTAGCTGTTTTTGATGTTCTTCTAAAAGGAACTGCCATAGTTAATTTCCTCCAATTATTTTAAATAATTCTTATTCTTCTTTAAATAAACCATTAAGGGCTGCAAATGGTGATTCCTTCTTCTCTTTAACTTCTGTTAAATCAGTTTCAGAAACCAACTCCCAGTCATTACCGGAAACCATCTCCAACTCTTCTTCATCTTGTGAAGTTGTAATTGGAATATTTAAAATTATAAGCTCATGTACTAAAGATGTAAGATCTATATACATATCCATTAAATTAACATCGAATACATCTTCTCCCATAAAAAGAGATTTATCGACATATTCTTCTCTCTCTTCGATTTCAAAAGGTACTATAACATTTTTTAATGTTTTCCCTGAAATCATTTCGAAATTTCCTTTAATTAATAGATCGGCATATATTTTATCTTGGCCACCTCGAGTTAATTTACCACTAACAACAACATCTCTAATATCTTTAAGAGAATTATCGTAGTGTCCTACATTAACATTTATTTTTTCTTCAAAAACAAAAGTATCACTATTATTTTTGAATAACGAAGATCTTAACCATTTCATTAAATATCACCTCATAAACACATTATTTATTATATATCTTTTATCGCCTGGTGTCAACAAAAAAAGTTGACAAGTTTAATTTATTTTAAAATTATATTTATTATATTTGCTAATGACATTATAAATCCTATGAAAATTGTTAAATTTGCTGTCAGTAGCATATATGGTGCCATTGTTTTATTATTAGTGTTAGCTTTAAAGCCTTTTATTATTTTTATAGCTAACGGTATTGTGACAAGTACTAATAAATATGATATCGATCCATATTTAGTAATTGAAAAAAATATATTTAATAAATACACTAAAACAAAACTAGCAGCTAATGTCTTAATAGCATTCTCTCTTCCTACTAATATGGCATAAGTTCTTCTCCCCGATTCTTTATCATTTTCTATATCTCGGATGTTGTTAGCCAATAATATAGCTGCTATCATTAAAAATATCGGTAAAGATACTAATATAATATCAATATTAATATAACCTGTTTGAAAATAAAAAGCTAGTGCAATAATAATTGTACCCATAAACAATCCAGAAACAATTTCTCCAAAAGGAGAATACGCTATAGGATACTTACCGCCTGTATAAAAATATCCTGTCAACATGCATATTATACCTACTAAAAAAATATAATAACTTGTCATTAATGTTAAAATTATACCAAGAATTAATGAAACCGCATAAAGTACTATCGCTCCGTTCATCACTTCTTTTGCACTTAACTTACCTTTTACAATTGAACCTGAAATACCTTCAGAATCAATTTTATCTAATCCATGTTTATAATCAAAAAACTCATTAAATAAATTAGTTGCTGCTTGTATAAGTAAACACGCTATAAGAAATAAAGAAAACTTCAAATATGAAACACCATTACTATATACCAATCCATATGTTGTTCCAAATAACACGGGCGCTATTGCTGCTGGAAAACTGTGTGGTCTAGTACATAAAAAGAATTCTTTTATTTTACCTTTATTCAAAGCTACCTCCTAAATATCTTTATTATCTAGATTATTATAACATATTTTACAACATATGATATAATTAAAAATATAATATAAATAATCGGAGGATTTCATTATGAAAATTGCATGGATTGGTACAGGTGTTATGGGAGAAAGTATGGCTGGTCATCTACTAGATGCAGGGCATGAACTTTATGTATATAATCGTACAGTATCAAAAACAGAAAATCTAGTTAATAGAGGGGCTAAACTCCTTACTGAGATAAAAGATGCTCCACTTAATGCAGATGTTGTATTTACAATGGTTGGATATCCTAAAGATGTTGAAGGTGTTTATCTAGGGCATGACGGTTTAATTACTACTGCTAAAGAAGGACAAGTATTTGTTGATATGACTACTTCTTCACCTACTATTGCAAAAAAAATCAGTGAAGAATTTGCTAAAGTTGGTGCTAGCGCATTAGACCTACCCGTAACAGGTGGAGATATTGGTGCAAAAAATGGTACTTTATCTATAATGGCTGGTGGCAACAAAAAAGTTTATGAGGAAAAAGTTCTACCACTTGTTCAACACTTAGGAAAAAATATTACTTATTTCGGAGAAGCTGGAAAAGGACAATATGCAAAACTTGCCAACCAAATAGCTATTGCCACTACTATGATTTCTGTTGCTGAAAGCTTTAAATTTGCTAAAGAGGTGGGTCTTGATTTAGAAGATTTCTTCAAAACTGTTTCAACAGGTTCAGGAGGAAGCTTCTCGATGACATCTTACGGACCAAGAATTCTTAAAAATGATTTTAAACCTGGTTTCTTTGTTCATCACTTTATAAAAGATATGCGTCTAGCACTTGAAGAATGTGAAAAAATGAATATTACACTACCAGGATTAGAAGTAGCTTATAAACTATATAATGAATTAGAAGAAGAAGTAAGAAATACTAATGGTACTCAAGCTATTTCTAAATGGTATAACCTATAATTAATAGAAAAACTTTCAGAGTAATTTATCTACTCTGAAAGTTTTTTTATATTTATTCTACCACCTATAGTAATCATTTTAGAATTTATATCATGCCCTACTTCACTTGTCTTAACTACTGGTAAATCTTTATCTATAAAATCTTTGACTATACTATAAATATCATTTTTATTATATATTTTTTCAATATTAGTAAAAGTTCCAAGTAATAAACCTGAAATTTTATCAAAAACACCCATTTGTTTTAATTGAGTTAGATGAGTAATTAATGATTCTACTGTTGTACCTAGTCCTTCTAAAAATAATACTCTATTTTCTAAATCTGGAAAATACTGAGTGCCTGCTAGTTTAAGAAAACACCTAATGTTTCCACCTGCAACTATCCCGCTAATTTCTTCACCTTGAAAAAAGTTCCATGATATATTTGTTAAATCTGGTTCATTATACATCACTGTTTTCTTAAAACTATCTCTTATATTTTCATTTCCAATAATATTCAATACTTGGTATAAATATGTAGGTTCTCCTGTTTTAACCGTTATTGCATTTAATACTACACTTAGATCACTATATCCAAAAAATGGTTTAATATTCTTTTTAATAATATCATAGTCTAAATAATCTAATATTTCATTAGAAAGATCTCCACCAGAAATATCAAAAATTGCCTTTATACTTTTATCACTAAAAAATTTCATCAGTTCTTCACTACGTATTTTAGCATTAGCACTTCTTCCAAATTTATCTTTATATAAATAGTTACTATAAACAGGAACTAAGCCTAGACTTTTTAATATTTCTTCTAATTTATCTAATTTAATTTTATCTTCCCTAGCTTTGCCGTTAGAACAAACTACTAAAGCTACTTTATTATTTTTCTCTAACATATTAGTTTAGTTCCATACTCTCTATATAGTATTTAGAACGAGATTCTCCACCTTTATATTGTTTATTATTTAAACGTAATATATATTTTCCTACAATTTTATTATCTTTAGATGCATCCTTAATTGGAATTATTAATCTATCCCCTTCGATAGTCCAGCTACTTTCCTCAGAAGGTGTATATTGAGTTGCTCCTCCAATTCCTCCCATTCCTGTTATATAAACTTTATCTTTTTTAAAGAATACTGTTTCTCCTAACACAAGAGAATTATTATACTTATCTTCATTACCTGAATAACTATCATCTACTTCTCTATATTTTATATTTTTCAGTGACGGTATATCTTTGTAAACATCATCTGCACTATATGTACTTTTGTATGCAGTATTATAAACATCTGTTAATTCAGCCAATGACATTTTAGTTACATGATAATCCTTACCACTTACAGTGACGTTTTTATCTATATCAACTAAATAGCCAAATAATGCTACTGGCTCTAATTTTCTTCCTCCATGAGTTACGAAGAAATACTTTTTAAGAATTTCTTTCGCCGCAGATTTATTATGCTCTGTATTTTTTAAATTTAGGTCCGTCCATTTTAGCTTACTAGCATCTATATTAGATGAAACTTTTTTAATATCTTCACTAACAGGTGTTAACTTTCCATCTTTTACATCATATGCACCTATTAGTTCATTTTTACCTACAATTTTATTATTTGAAATATGTCCACCTTGTCTTAGGTAGATTTTAGTTCCTCCATTGCTGCTATCTACTGAATAACTAACCGTCGGAGCAAAGTTTTTCAGTTCAGCTATAGTTTCTTGAGATAAATTCAATTCAGATTTTAACGCATCTAAATCTGTAATAGTACGTATTTTCTCTACAACTACTGTAGTTTCCTTATCTAAATTTTTACCATCTACACTGCCTAAATTTTCACTATTATTAGTAGTTGTAGTTTCCTTTGATTCCTCATACTTAATAATACCAAAAACACAAATTACTGCAGCCACAAAAATAGCTACAAAACCTAATATATATTTAACTGTTTTATTCATAATATTTTCCTTAAATTCTCCTAATTATTTATTTTCATTAACATCGAATGTAGGTACATAGAAATGTCGACCTTCTAAACCAAATAACTTATCACTAAAAGTTCCTGGTTCTACATTTGATAAGTTTTTATCGAACATCATCATACGAGCATCAATATTATCTATAAAATTAATAATTTCTGCCTCTTTTACCATAGGTAATTTTGGTGAACCAAATTCATATTTCCCATGATGAGCAAGTATAATGTGTCGAAGTAGTATAATCTCTTCCCCTTCTATACCTAATTTTTCCGCTACTTTAGAAACTTCATCGCTCATAATAACGATATGCCCTAATAATTCCCCTTCTAAAGTATATGAAGTACCTATCGGACCACTTAGCTCTATAGTTTTTCCTAAATCATGTAAAATTATTCCACTATATAATAAATCTTTATTTAAAGATGGATAAATTTTCAATAATGCTTTAGCAATTTTTAACATTGTTATTGTATGATAGATTAATCCAGAATAGAAGTCATGGTGCATTGATTTTGCAGCTGGATAACTTACAAATTGTTTTTTATATTTATTTAATAATTCTATCGTAACTGCTTTTAATTTTTGATTACTGATTTCCTTTAAAAAATCATTTAATTCGCTAATCATAATTTCTTTTGATAATGGCGCTGTTTGAATATAGTCTTGAATATCTATTGAATCATTATCATTTGCTAATCTATAATTCTTTATTTTAAGCTGCAATTTCCCTCTATAATCTAAAACCGTTCCTTCTATAAATACCATAATTCCAGCTTTTAAATTTTCAGTGTCTTCTTCTTTAACTTCCCAAATTTTTCCATCGATGGATCCGGTTTTATCTTTTAAATATAATGTTAAGTAAGGTTTACCACTAGTAGCTATTCCTCTTACTACATTATCCAACAAGAAAAACATACGTACTTCTTGATCGGTTTTAAACTCATTTATATACATCTTATCCCTCCTAAAATTTTCTTATATATTTAATACTAACTGCTCATATACTATTTTACTAGCTGTTAATAAAAATTTCAAACTAAAATTACAGAAATATTATTCTAGTTAGAAGTTAGGAACTATAAATTAAATTTCTAAATCATCTTTGTTTTAAAATAATTCATAAGCTAGTTTTGATTTTCTGATTATAATCAACATTCTTGACAATTCATCTACCTCATGATTTAATATACCCTATAAGGGTATATTAGGAGGTATATTATATATGTTTTATTTATTCACAAAAGTAGCTAGTATTTCTACTATCGAACTAGAACAAAAACTTAAAGAAAATATTCAATTAATAGATGTAAGAACACCCGATGAATTTCGAAAAGGACATATAAAAAATGCAAAAAATGTTCCACTTAATGTGATTGGTCAATTTACTCCAATAACAGATAAAACAGTATATGTTATTTGTCACTCTGGAGCTAGAAGCAAACTTGCAGCAAAAAAACTAAAAAAGAAAGGCTACGATGTTATTAATATCCAAGGCGGTATGCATGCATGGAGAGGAAAAATAGTCTAATATTACTAATATTGAAAGGAAGAGATCATGAAAAATAATATTTCAATGCAAGATTTTTATGAAAAGTATAATAATGAGGAACTTACGATTCTCGATGTAAGAGAAAATCACGAGTACGAAGTAGGTCATATACCTTCTGCTAAAAATTTTCCTTTGAGTAGTCTTGGTATAGATTTCACTAAATTAGATAAAAATCAAAAATACTATGTAATATGTCAAGCAGGTGGACGTTCAGCTAAGGCATATGATTTTTTAGAGGCTCAAGGATTCGATATAATAAATATCGAAGGTGGTATGAATAATTGGCCTGGAGAAACAAAGTAAAATATTAAACAATAAAAACAACCAATTTTTACTCTATTAAATTCTCTTTAATATAAAATTAATACATCATCAAAAAAGCCTTGTTTCTAAGATTATTCAGGAACAAGGCTTTTTTATTATTTTTTTAAACTATTTACTCTTTACTATATATTTTATAGCTTTTTCTATTTTTTCTTTCTGTTCTACAGGATTTTCTAGAGGATTATTAATACATTCCATAAGATTTTCTGTTATTAGTAACTCAATAACACGATCAACACTTGAACGAACTGCACTTAATTGAGTTATTATATCAATACAATCTCTCTCTTCTTCTATCATTTTTTGAATCCCTCTTAGTTGCCCTTCTGAGCGCTTAAGACGTGTAATATACTTTGAATTTGCCATATTTATTTTCCTCAGTAGATTTTTTTTCATTATACCGTGAAAAATTTATTTTGTCAAAATTTAAAAAATTTTTATGTTTTTATATTGAAAATTCTTAAAAATCTAATTCCAATTATTCTTTCAAAATAATAAATCTGATTCAAAGATTTCCTTGTATACTCAGTGTATTAACAATTAATTTTTAAAGTAAATTTACTTCCTTTACCATATTCACTTTCTACTAATATGTCTCCATTTATTTGTAAGGCTAACTGTTTCGCTATTGCTAAACCTAAGCCATAACCACCTGTTTTCATATTTCTTGATGCTTCAACACGATATAATCTTTTAAAAATATTATCAATCTCTTCTTCTTTTATACCGCAACCTTCATCAATTATAGAAATAGATAATTCTTGATTTTTTATTTCGGCAACTATTTCTATTTTTGTACCGCTTGGTGAATACTTAAATGCATTACCTATTAAATTCACGATAATTCTTTGAATTTTATTGTAATTACTTACTATCTTAGCATTCTCAGGAATAACTTTAATATAGATATCTCTTTTTTCTTTTTCTGCTCTCAACTTAAACTCTGACATGCAGTCAATCAATAATTTATCTAAAAATATTGTTTCATTTTTATCATCTTCACTAGTGTCTTTTACACTTAATGTTAAATAATTTAATTCTTCAACAAGTTTATTCAATCTTGTCGTTTGTCGACAAATTGTTTCTAGATAATATTTATATTCTTCTTCCTTTATTATTCCGTCTAACATTCCTTCCGCAGTTGATTGAATTGAAGTTATAGGAGTTTTTATATCATGAGATAACTGGGCTATCATAAGAGATTTTTCTTTTTCACTTTCTTCTAATGAATCAAAACTTTCTTTTAAATGTTTTGCCATTTCATTGAATGATAATGATAATTCTCTAAACTCAGTAGGACCTTCTACAGTATTGCTAAAATCAAAATTTTTCTCACTTATACTAATCATTTGTCTTTTTAATACATGTAATGACTTAAATACACCTTTTAGTAATATAATGCTAATCGTAGCTCCAATTAGTCCTGCAATTATTGTAATCGCAACTATAAAATATGTATCTTTTTTTTCAATTAACATTAAATTTGAAGCCCAAAAAACAGCCATAATAGTTATTAAAAATGACAAAATATATCCAACAATAATATAATCTCTTAATTTCATTCTATATTTCCTTTCCATTTTTAAACTTGTTTTTCCATTTTGTATCCTAGACCCCATACCGTTTTTATACTCGGTGTTTTTTCTGTTGAATATTTTGTTAAGATTCTCCTTAATGAGTGTATATGCACATTTAGCGTATTTGCATCTTCTACATATTCACCTTGCCAAATTTTTTCATACAATTCTGTTTTAGAAAAAACACGATCCGGATTATTAGCCAGTAGCCATAATAATTCAAAAGATTTCACGGTTAGTTCTAATTGTCTATCATTTACCATAGCAATTCTACTATTATAGTTAATTTTCAAATCACCTAAAGTTAAAATATTTTCACTACTATTTTTCTCGATTCTACGTAGTATATTTCTAACTCTTAAAACTAATTCTCTTGGACTAAATGGTTTTACTATATAGTCATCTGCCCCCAAACTTAAAGCGTAGATTTTATCTGGTTCTGTTGTTTTCGCTGTTATGAATAAAAATGGTTGTTCCTCATCTAAATACTGTACTTCGCTGATTAAATCATAGCCATCTATATTGGGCATCATTATATCTGTAATTATTAAAGAATATTTATTTTTCTTGTATTTCTCTAAAGCTTCTTTACCATCATTAGCGATATCAACACCATATCCACCTTGCTCTAAATATCGTTTATTTATCTCCGTTATTTCTATTTCATCATCTACTAATAAAATTTTATTAACCATACTTAACTCCTCTTATCAAAATAGTACTATACAATAAAAGTATAGCACTATTTCGATAAAATATACAAGTTTATTTTATTTATTAATTATTTTTTCTTCTGAATCCTAATATACCTAAGAAGCTTGCAATGATTAATCCTAGTATTCCAGTATTTGATGAATTTGTTGAACTCATTGTTCCTTCAGGTGCCGCACTTGTTTTTGGTAGCATACCTTTTTTCGTCATTCCATTACTCATATGAGTATTCATAGCCATATTATCTTGCATCATATCTTTATTCATATGAGAATCCATAGTCATATTTTCTGGCATCATAGCTTTATTCATACTAGATTTCATAGACATACTATCAGATTTACTCATATTCATTACTTTTCCACTTACATTTGAATTCATTGAACCAGTAGCTGTATTATTTTGCATCATATCTTCTCCTGGTTTCATATCCATTTGCTTAGTTTCTTTATGTAGATTTATAGTCACTTCTTTTGTTGCCACTACGTTTGTTAGATCTGCCTTTCCATCTTTTTCACTGTATACTTTGATTGTTGCTTTGTAGCTTTGTGTTCCATTAGCTTTTAATAAGTCTAATAGTTCTTTATCTTGTTTTCCTTGTGTTCCTGCTAAATCTACTTCATAGAAATATAATCCATGTCCTAATTTCTCTACTGGAGGAAGCGCTGGATTTTTCGCTGATCCGTTATCTGACCATGGTGCTTTGTCTGATGATTTCAAAATTAATCTTGTTAACATTCCATCTCCACCGAAGAATTCATAAGGAATTACTTGGTTTACTCCTGCTGTAAATGGTCCTGGGAAGTTTGCTTTGTCTAAGTATTTAGCTGGTACATCTACTGTATCTTTTGTGTTCTTCATTACTGCTTTTTTAACTTCTTGAACACTTGTTAATCCATTTAGATTTACATCAATATCTTTTGTTGCCACTACGTTTGTTAGATCCGCTTTTCCATCTTTTTCACCGTATACTTTGATTGTTGCTTTGTAGCTTTGTGTTCCATTAGCTTTTAATAAATCTAGTAATTCTTTATCTGATTTTCCTTTTGTTCCTTCTAGGTCTACTTCATAGAAATATAATCCATGTCCTAATTTCTCTACTGGAGGAAGCGCTGGATTTTTCGCTGATCCGTTATCTGACCATGGTGCTTTATCTGATGATTTCAAGATTAATCTTGTTAACATTCCATCTCCACCAAAGAATTCATAAGGAATTACTTGGTTTACTCCTGCTGTAAATGGTCCTGGGAAGTTTGCTTTGTCTAAGTATTTAGCTGGTACATCGACTATATCTTTTGTGTTCTCCATTACTGCTTTTTTAACTTCGTTAACACTTGTAAGGCCATTTAGATTTACATTTACATCTTTTGTTGCCACTACGTTTGTTAGATCTGCTTTTCCGTCTTTTTCACCGTATACTTTGATTGTTGCTTTGTAGCTTTGTGTTCCATTAGCTTTCAATAAATCTAGTAATTCTTTATCTGATTTTCCTTTTATTCCTTCTAGGTCTACTTCATAGAAGTATAATCCTTTTCCTAGTTTTTCTAATGGTAATAATGCTGGATTTTTCGCTGATCCGTTATCTGACCATGGTGCTTTGTCTGATGATTTCAAGATTAATCTTGTTAACATTCCATCTCCACCGAAGAATTCATAAGGAATTACTTGGTTCACTCCCGCTGTGAATGGCCCTGGGAAGTTTGCTTTATCTAAGTATTTAGCTTGTACATCTACTGTATCTTTTGTATTCTCCATTACTGCTTTTTTTACTTCAACTGGAGTTGTTTGTGGTTCTGCTACATCTTTTGCCTGTTTTATTAAATTATTCACATCAGTTTCTTTTGATTCAATACTTACTTCTTTTTCTGATTTTACTTCAGGTTGTTTCTCAGCACTTACAACATTTTTTGCTTCAACTGTACTTTTCTCAACTTGTTTTGTTTCTTTTCCTACAGTATTTACTTTGTTTTCAATTACTTTAGATTCAGTTGAATCATCTAATTGTTTATTTTCTACATTTTGAACTACAGGAGCTTTATCTTGTAAATCACTCGCATGAGCTTCTCCACTGCCAACAACTATAAAAATTCCGCTAGCAATTGCAGCTGACACCACACCAACACTAACTTTTCTGATTGCCCATTTTGTAAAATTTTCTGATTTAATAAAGTTATTTTTCATTTGTATTTCTCTCCTCTTATTTAATACTTTATTACCAAAACTTTTTGTTTGATGAATACAGTATACCTTATGGATATTAACTAACTATTAGTAAAAGTTAAAATATTTCTTAAATAGTTATTATTAAAATATTATCTTTAAAATATATTAATATATATGGTCTTCCTTAGATTTCTGACAATTCCGGAAAAAGTTTTTAATTTTTTCACTAGAAAGTGTTGACAAAGAAAAAGACTTATGTTACTATTTCTTTAACAGTTTTAAAAGCGAAGAAGTGAAGAGCAATATTACTTAATTATTAGAGACCTTTTGGTTGGTGAAAAAAAGGATTTGGGTGTATTGTAAATGGTCACAGAGCTGAACTAATGACTATTAATGAGTTAGTTCCGGTTGATTACCGTTAATAATCATTGAGGTAAGATTAAAAGTTTATTTTAAGATTATAAAATTGGGTGGTAACACGGTCATTTCGTCCCTTGTGTTACTACCCTTTTGTCGTATTTAAGACTGAGTACAAATTATTTTTACAAATTAATATAATATAACATTGAAAAGATGAGTAAAAAAAAGGATTTACAACAGAGAATCTCGGTAGCTGAAAAGAGATTAATGAGTTTTTTTGAAAATGGTCTTTGAGTTTTAATTATTGAGCTGAATAATATTCGGTAAAATAATTACGCATTAAACGCGTTAAAATTTTAATGAGGTGGAAAACTAAAAAATTCAATTCACAATTTTAGATTTTCCATAAAATAAGGTGGTACCACGTATGAAACGCACGTCCTTAGACAATATTAATTTATTGTTTAAGGGCGTTTTTATTTTATTATTAAGAAATTTATATTTACATTTTAGGAGGAAAGAAAAAATGACAAAAATTTCAAGTTTAGGATACCCTCGTTTAGGGGAAAAGAGAGAATGGAAAAAATTAATTGAAGGATACTGGGCTCGTACAGTTCGTCAAAACGAGTTATTTGAAGAAGCTGGAAAATTAAGAAGAGATTTCTTACAAAAACAATATGACTCTGGATTAGATTTAATCCCTGTAGGAGATTTCTCACTATATGATCACATTTTAGATTTATCAGTTCAATTCAACGTTATTCCACAACGTTTTGAAGGAAGAGAAGTTGACGTAGATTTATTCTTTGATATCGCTCGTGGTAACAAAGATAATGTTGCATCTGCACTTAAAAAATGGTTTAACACTAACTACCACTACATCGTACCTGAGTGGCAAAATGTTGAACCTAAGTTAAATAATACTCGCCTACTTGATTTATATAAAGAAGCACGTGAAATAGTTGGTGATAAAGCTAAACCAGTTATTACTGGGCCTATAACTTATGTTGCTCTATCTAGTGGCTTAGAAGAAGGAGAATTTGAAAAAGCTGTAGACAAATTAGTTCCACTATACACACAAGTATTTAAAGAACTAGTAGAAGCTGGTGCTTCATACATCCAAGTAGATGAACCAATCTTTGTAACTGACGAAGGTAAAAATTATGTGGAATTAGCTCATAAAGTATATAACCATTTCAATAATGAAGTAAATGCTAAATTCATCTTCCAAACTTACTTTGAAGCTTTAGTAGAAGCTGAAAAACTTGCTGATTTACCAGTAACATTCGGATTAGATTTCGTTCATGGTAGAGAAGAAAACCTAGCTAATGTTAAAGCTGGATTATTTAAAGATAAAGAAGTATTTGCTGGTGTTGTTGATGGACGTAATGTTTGGAGTAACGACTTTGAAGATAGTTCAAAATTACTAGAAGAGATTAAACAAAATGTTGCTGAGTTAGTAATCCAACCTTCATGTTCTCTATTACATGTTCCTGTTACAACAAAACATGAAACTGAACTTGAAGAAACTCTTCTTAATGGATTAGCATTTGCTGATGAAAAACTTGTAGAACTTAATTTATTAGCTGATAAATTAGATGGAAATGAATCTGATGCATATAAAAAACATGTTGAAGACTTCCACAAATTACAAAATGCTGACTTCAGAAATCTAGAATTAGAATCAAGTGAAAATGTTCGTTCTACTCGCCCTTCTGATTACAAAGTACGTCGTGAAGTTCAAAACAAAAAATTCAACTTACCATTATTACCAACTACAACAATTGGATCATTCCCTCAATCTAAACAAGTACGTCTTCAACGTGCGTTATGGAAAAAAGGTGAATTATCTAATGAAGACTATGAAAAATTCATTGAAGAAGAAATCGCTCGTTGGATTAAAATCCAAGAAGACCTTGACATTGATGTATTAGTTCATGGTGAGTTTGAACGTACAGACATGGTTGAATTCTTTGGTCAACGTTTCGCTGGATTTGCATCAACTAAATTTGGTTGGGTTCAATCATATGGTTCTCGTGGGGTTAAACCACCAATCATTTACGGAGATGTAAAACATATTGAAGCTGTTACAGTTAAAGAAACTGCTTATGCTCAAAGCTTAACTAACCGTCCTGTTAAAGGTATGTTAACTGGACCAGTAACAATCCTAAACTGGTCATTTGAACGTAGTGATATTCCTAAAGCAGAAATCTTTAACCAAATTGCTATAGCTCTTAAAAATGAAATTGAACTACTTGAAAAAGCTGGTATTGGAATTATCCAAGTTGATGAACCTGCTCTTCGTGAAGGTTTACCACTTAGAGATAGTAAAAAAGAAAAATATCTTGAAGAAGCAGTATTTGCATTCCGTCTTGCTACTTCATCAGTAAATGATGAAACACAAATTCACACTCATATGTGTTACTCTAACTTCGATGAAATTATCGATTCTATTAGAGCATTAGATGCAGACGTTATTTCTATCGAAACAAGTAGAAGTCACGGAGAATTAATCTCTGCATTTGAGACAGCAATCTACCCTCTAGGTATTGGTCTTGGAGTTTATGATATCCACTCTCCTCGTGTACCTACAAAAGAAGAAGTTCGTACTAATATCTTACGTCCACTTCAAAAATTATCTACAGAACAATTCTGGATTAACCCTGACTGTGGTCTAAAAACACGTGCAGAAAAAGAAACAATCGAAGCACTAGAAGTTTTAGTTGAGGTAACAAAAGAAATCCGCTCTGAACTAAAAAAATAGTATTGGAGGGAGATTTATGAGAAACCTACTAGAGAGATTAGAAAATAATGTACTCGTAGCCGATGGGGCTATGGGTACAACTCTCTACAGTAATGGATTAGAAAGTTGTCATGAATATAACAATATTTCAAATCCTAGTGCTGTAGAAGAAATCCATAGAGCTTATATCGAAGCCGGAGCTGATATAATTCAGACTAATACCTATGCTGCCAAAAAGTGTCAATTAAAAACTTATGGATATGAAGATAAGTTTGAAGAAATTAATATTCGCGCAGCTGAAATCGCACGTTCTGCTGCAGGAGAAAAAACATTTGTTCTAGGTACTATTGGGGCTATAAGAGGGCTTCGTGAATGTGAGCTAACTTTAGAATCTATAGTTAATGAAACACTAGATCAAGTTAAGGTTCTTTTATCTACAGAAAAAATTGATGGCTTATTATTTGAAACATATTATGATCAAGAAGAAATTCGTACTATTTTATCTGAAGTAAGAAAACTTACTGACTTACCTATAATTACTAATATTTCATTATTAGAAGCTGGTATTACTCAAAATGGGGAGAAAGTAACTGATGCACTAAGTGCTCTTGTAAATTTAGGTGCAGATATTGTCGGCTTAAACTGCCATCTTGGACCTTATCATATGATAAAGAGCTTTAAACAAGTTCCTTTATTTGCTCAAAGCTATTTATCAGCATATCCTAATGCTAGTTTAATGCAACTTACTCAAACTATTAATGGAAATGAATATCGTTTTAGAAAAAATTCATCTTACTTTGAACAAAGTGCAAAACTATTAGTAGAAGAAGGAGTAAGACTAATTGGTGGGTGTTGTGGAACTACACCAGAGCATATTCGCGCTATAAAAAAAGGAATAAAAGGTTTAAAACCAGTAAAAAGAAAAACAATAACTCCTCTACCTGCTGAAGAAGAACTTATTCGTGTAGCGTCTAATAAACCTACTATAGTTGATAAAGTAAAAAAACAAGTTACAATAATAGCAGAATTAGATCCACCTAAGCATTTAAATATTGAGAAATTTATTGAAGCTGCTAAAACTATTGATAAAAAGAATATTGAAGCTATTACTTTAGCTGATAATTCATTAGCAAGTACTAGAATTTGTAATTTAACGGCTGCAGTTTTATTGAAAGAACATATAACTACGCCTACTCTATTACATCTAGCTTGTCGCGATCACAATCTTATTGGATTACAATCTCGACTAATGGGTCTTGATCTACTTGGTATTAACAACATTCTAGCAGTTACAGGTGATCCTAGCAACCTCGGGGATTTCCCAGGTGCAACAAGTGTTTTTGATGTTACAAGTTTTAAACTAATACCATTTATAAAACAACTTAATGAAGGACTTGGATATAATGGAGCATCACTTAAAAAGACTACTAACTTTACTGTTGCTGCAGCCTATAACCCAAATGTTCGCGATATAAGTAAAACAAAACGCTTAGTTGAGAAGAAAATCAAATCTGGAGCAGATTACTTTATCACTCAACCAGTATTCGAAGAAGAAAAAATTGTTAAATTATCAGAATTAGCTTCAAACTATCCTGATACTCCATTTTTTGTAGGAATAATGCCAATTACTAGTTATAATAATGCCATATTCTTACACAATGAAGTTCCAGGAATTAAATTATCAGAAGAATTTTTATCTAGATTGGAAGAAGTTAAAGATGACAAAGAACTTTGTCAAAAGATTGCTTTAGATGAAAGTAAAAAATTAATTGATGTTGCTTTAAAACACTTTAATGGAATTTACTTAATCACTCCATTTACTAGAGCAGATTTAACTGTTGAGTTAATCGATTATATTGAAACAGTTAAAACTAAATAATTGCAAACTTACCTCTTAAAATATAAAAAAGAAGTTGATATAAACAACTTCTTTTTTCAGATTGTTGACAAAAATACCGAAATATCAAGCTAGTATTGATGTTATGGTATTTTTTTTCAAAAAAAATAAGCCTTAAGGCAAAAATTTAGTAGTATTAAGAGGTTTTATACCTCTCTTAATGCTATTGTTTTCATATTTTGAACGCAACAAGACAGCCAAGCGTACGACTGTACTTTGGCTTT
>NZ_JNJO01000004.1:27999-180964 GCF_000701685.1 Gemella sanguinis ATCC 700632 | reverse complement strand
AACGAGAAGAAAATAATAAGACGCCATATAAATGCGGATTATTATGATGAAGCTAGGTTAAGACGTATATCAAAAGAAGGAAAACTATTGTATAAGAGAAGAAAAGAAACAATAGAACGTAGCTTTGCGGATTCTAAACAAAATCACGGATACAGGTATGCACAATATAGAGGAAAAGCCAAAGTACAGTCGTACGCTTGGCTGTCTTGTTGCGTTCAAAATATGAAAACAATAGCATTAAGAGAGGTATAAAACCTCTTAATACTACTGGATTTTTGCCTTAAGGCTTATTTTTTTTGAAAAAAAATACCATAACATCAATACTAGCTTGATATTTCGGTATTTTTGTCAACAATCTGAGGATTAACTAAAAATATTTTAGTTAATCCTTTTTCTTATACATTAATAGCTATTTTTCAAACTTTTTATTTATATTAATAATACTATCTTTTAAAAGTAATTTTTCAACTTCAAAAATATTTTCCATTTTTACATACATTGATGATTTTCTAAGATCTACGGTTTCGTAATTAGGATTTAATATTATTATATTATTCTCAATTTTTACAAGATTCAATTCTTGAAAAATTTGAATCATAATCTTTAAACTATTAATATTTGTCTTAAGTATACTTAGTAAATAATCTAATTGTTGAGTAATATTTACTTGTTTATTTGGTGCATTTAATACAATATTAAACAGCTTCACTAATCTTGATTTATCAATTTTATAAACTTCTGACATAATTTGTTTATCATTACAAATCAAGTATATTTTTTTAGGTTTTAATTCTAAAATTTTGTTAATATCTTCTAGTGAATGTGGAATATCTAAAAGGTAAATATTAGAATATTCTGTATCGATATTATCTAAATCTTTATAACAATAATAATTACTTTGTTTATTATCAATATCTTTAGATAATTTTAATGAATCTATACTAATTGTCGTTTCATCAAAGTTAGTATATCTTAAATCCTCAAAAAGGAACTCTTTAATTTGCATATCAATGATATGTGCTTGTAATTTCGTTCTACCATTAAAATAATTTTTATCTAAAGTACAAAGTAAATCTATCGTATCATTGACATTTACATCCTTAAATATCATATTATCCTTAAAACTAATACATTCTAAGTTTCCTACTTCATCAGCAATAGTTAAACGTAAATACTGTTTATCTGCACCAAAATAAACTTTTTCTATTACCTTTGCATTCTCTAATAAAATATTTGGTTTCTCAAAATCCATTCCAAATGGTTTTAATACTTCCAATGAATTTAAAAATTGATAACTTACTTCTTCTAAGCTACTCACTATATCTATGTTTTTGGTTGATTTTAGTTCATTATTATTCTTATATTCATCAAACTCATCACATAATGCTTTTTCTATTTCTTTAAAATTCTGCTCATCAAAAGAAAATCCAGCTGCGAGTGTATGCCCACCATAAGCAATAAATTTATCTCCTATTTTATTAATTGCAGTGTATATATTAAAATCAAATACACTTCTTGCTGAGCCTTTTAAAATCCCTTCTTTATTATTCATAATAAGTACAGGTCTTTGATATTGCTCAACAATATTAGAAGCAACAATACCTAGTACTCCTTCATGATAATCTCCAGAGACCATTATTACACTCTTATTTTTTATATCGTTGTTTTCTATTGTTTCAATAACATCCTTAACAATATTTTCCGTTACCTCTTTTCTTTGAACATTATACTCTTCGATTTGTTCTGCTAAAGATTTAGCAACAGAAATATCTTCTGCCATTAAAAATGACAATCCTACCTTTGCACTATCCATTCTTCCTATTGAGTTCAGCTTAGGTGCAATATAAAATCCGATAGTTTGTTCATCAATATTGGTTGTAATATTAGATAATTCTAATAACATTTTAATTCCAATACGTGGATCTTCATTTAGTAACTCTATTCCTTGCTTTACAAATATTCTATTTTCATCTGTAAGAGAAACCATATCTGCAACTGTTCCAATAGCTACTAAATCTAGTAAAAAATCTGGATATATTTCTAATAATGCATGTGCCAATTTAAAAGCCACACCTACTCCAGCTAATTTACCAAATGGATATTGCCCCTCTGGATGCTCTGGATGAATAACTGCATATGCTTTTGGAATTTCATCTTGAATTTTATGGTGATCAGTAATAATAACATCACAACCAAGGTTATTTGCTAATTCTACTTCATCCACTCCTGCTATACCATTATCCACAGTAATTATAAGACTAATTCCTGATTTAATTATTTTAGAAAAAGCATCTTTATTAGGACCATACCCTTCTTCAAAACGATTTGGAATATATGAAGATACATTAGCTCCTAGCGAAACTAAAGTTTCTACTAGTAGAACAGTAGAAGTAATTCCATCAGCATCATAATCACCATAAACAAGGATTTTTTCCTCATTTTCTATAGCATTATTTATTCTTTCAACTGCTCGTTTCATATCATGCATTAAAAAAGGATCATAACCTTCCTCATAATTATCAGAAAAATATTTCTTTACTTCTTCAATTTTATTAATACCTCTAGAATTTAGTATTTTAGCAATATTTTCCGATATATTATATTCTTTTAAATCATTCAAAAAAGTTTCATCATATTGAGGATAATTCCAATTATATTTAAGTCCCATTTTTTCGCCTCTATTCTCCTAATCTATCATAATAATTAAATAACTATTCATCTTCTAATTTTTCTTTACTAAATAATAATTTAGATGTTCTTTCATATTTTCTCTCTAATGTTTTATATCTTTGGTACCAAAAAATACTTGCTATAATTGCTCCCAAAAAGAAACATGTAAAAAATACTAGTGTTAATGGGAGTTTTAATGTAAAAAATATAAATGATACGGGAACAGCATTATAATTCATTATAAAAAAAGTAATTATTGAAACAAATGCTATTACCAAACCAAAGACTTTATACGGTAATTTATTATCCATTTACTTTCTTCTCTCCTAACATAGAAATAAACTCTTCTTCACTTATTACTTGAATACCTAATTGTTCTGCCTTTGCTAATTTTGAACCTGCCTTTTCCCCTGCTAAAACTAAATCTGTTTTTGTTGTTACACTTCCTGTTACTTTTGCTCCTAATTTTTCCAGATACTCTTTTGCTTCATTTCGTGTTAATTCAACCAATTTTCCTGTTAAAACAATTGTTTTCCCACTAAATATATTATCATCTTCAATTTTTTGAACTTCATATTGAGGATCCATACCTATTGAAATTAAATCGTTTATAAATTTTATATTTATTTCATTAGATAGGAAGTCAATAACTGATTCTGCTGTGATTAAACCAATATCTGGTAAATTAATTAATTCATCAACAGTCGCCGTCATTAAAGTTGTTAAGTTTAAATACTTTTCAGCAAGTATTTTAGCAGCCTTTTTACCAACATTTAATATACCTAGTGCATAAATAACCTTATCTAAAGAACTATTCTTTGAGTTTTCAATTGCTGTTAATAGATTATCTACAGATTTTTCTCCCATCCTGTCCAAATCAATTAATTTTTCTCTCTCTAAATAAAATAAATCTATTGTATGAGAAATAATACCTTGCTCATAAAGAGTAGCTACTACTTTATCACCCAATCCTTCAATATTTAAAGCATCTCTCGATGCAAAGTGGATAATCTTTCTTATATTTTGTTCAGGACATTCAGGATTAACACACCTAATAAATGGATCATCTTTCTTTGAGACAAGTTCACTATTACAAGAAGGGCATCGATTAGGCATTATATATTTCTCTGAATTTTCTAATCTTAATTCTTTTAATACTCTAACAACCTTTGGAATTATTTCCCCTGCTTTTTTTACAATTACCATATCTCCAATATGAATATCTAATTCATCTATTACATCTTTATTATGCAATGATGCTTTAGATACAGTAGAACCAGAAATTACAATAGGATCTAGTTGTGCTACAGGTGTAACAATTCCAGTACGTCCCACGCTTAGTTCTACATCTAATAACTTTGTAGCTAATTCTTCTTCTGGAAACTTATATGCAGTTGCCCATCTAGGACTTTTTTGAGTATAACCAATCTCTTCTTGAAGACTGTATGAATTTACTTTTATTACAATACCATCAATTTCATAAGGTAAATTTTTTCTATTTAAATCCCAATATTCTATATAATTTATTACTTCATCAATATTTTTACAAAGCTTATAATTATTATTTACAGGCAATTCATATTCTTCAGCAGTTTTCAATGCTTGTAATTGTGATTCAATAGTATTATCTCCTACTACTGAATATATAAAGGCTGATAATCGTCTTTGGGCAGTAATTTTAGAATCTAACTGCCTTAATGAACCTGCTGCTGCATTTCTTGGATTTGCAAATAATACTTCATTATTCTCTTTACGTTCTTCATTTAAAAGATTAAATGATTTCTTAGGTAAATATACCTCGCCTCTGACTTCAAAAGTTTTTTTGTCTTTTAATACTTTTGGGATAGAAAATATAGTCTTAATATTTTCGGTAACTTCTTCACCAACTGTACCATCACCACGAGTTGCTGCACTTATTAATTTTCCATCTTCATAGTTTATTGAAATTGCAAGACCATCAATTTTTAATTCACAAATGTATTCTATTTTTCTATCTGCTACTACTTTTTTTATTCGATTATCAAAGTCCCTTAAATCTTCAGTAGAGAAAGTATTTGACAAGCTTAACATAGGGACTTTGTGTGTGACCTTCTCAAATTCTGATAACACAACATCTCCTACTCTTTGTGTAGGTGAATTCTCTTGAATTAACTCTGGATATTCTTTCTCTAGTTTTTCGAGTTGCTTATAAAGTGTATCATATTCAGTATCACTTATTTGAGGATTATCCTCAACGTAATAATCATAAGAATACTTATTTAATAATTTTACTAGTTTATAAATCTCTTCTTTTATTTCTTTCATTTAAGTACTAGTCCTTTCTAGTCAAATTAGCATATTCTATAAGAAGTATCTTAACACCAACTTCATCAAATTCTACTTTTACACTATCAGTTTTTATGTCTAATACTTTTCCTTCACCAAATTTCTTATGTAATACTATATCACCAGTGCTATAGTTCATGTCATTTGATAGTTTAGTTTTTTTAGTAATATTAATTTTTGGACTAAGATTACTTATAAATCTATTTGCTTGTTCAATATTTGAATCTTTTTTATCTGATGAAGTTGAGCCAAAAGCGGACTCGAAATGAGTAAGTTCCTTTGGTACTTCATCAATAAATCGTGATTTCCTATTCATTTTTATTGAACCAAATTGCATACGTCTGTTTGCAAAAGACATAAATAATCTTTCCTTAGCTCTTGTTATTGCAACATATGCTAATCGACGTTCTTCCTCCATTTTATTCCTTTCATCTTCACTACTATCTGCATCTCTTATAGACGGGAATAAACTTTCTTCAAGTCCCATTATAAATACTACATCATATTCAAGTCCTTTAGCTGCATGTATAGTTGATAAAACTACAGCATCCTCAATATTTTCATCATCAGCATCAGAAGTCAGTGACATTTCTGATATAAAATCTATTAAGCTATCATTCATACTTGAAAACTGCTTCGCAGATGAAACTAACTCTGATATATTTTCAATTCTACTTTCTGCGTAAGGATCCGATGATTCTTTAAGCATATTTTCATAACCTGAATCCTTATAAATTCCAATAATAAGTTCATCAATTGAATAATTTTCAGTATTAGAGTATTTTTTTATTAAGTTAGTTAATAAATGAACATTAGTAGTTATCTTTTTAGAAACTCCAATCATATCAATATTTTCTAGAGCTTCAAATAATGATAGTCCATATTCATTAGCATACTTATCTATTTTTTCCATTGAGGTTGCCCCAATTCCTCTTTTAGGAACATTAATTATTCTTCTTAAACTAAATTCATCATCTCTATTTACTATAACATTTAAATACGCTAATAAGTCACGTATTTCTTGACGTTGTAAGAATTTTAATGACCCTATAAGCTTATATGGTATACCGAACGATAAACATGAATTCTCCATTGAACGCGATAAAAAGTTAGCTCGATATAAAATTGCCATATCTCTAAATTTTATGCCTTCTTTATTTAATTCTAATATTTTTCTAGCTATATCATCTGTTTCATCTTTATCATTTAAAGCACCATAAATAGATATTTTTCTATTACTTTTATTCTCAGACCACAATGCTTTTTCTTTTCGTTCAGTATTATTTTTTATCACTGCATTAGCGGCATCTAAAATAGTTGAATTAGAACGATAATTTTGATCTAAGAATATTAATTCAACATTATCATAATCTTTTTCAAAGTTTATAATATTATCGCTACAGGCTCCACGCCAGCTATAAATACTTTGATCATCATCACCAACTACACAAACATTTTTGTGTACTGCTGATAACATTTTTATAAGTTTATATTGTATAACATTAGTGTCCTGATACTCATCAACATGAATATACTGGAATTTATTTTGATAAATACTTAGTACTTCAGGATGTTTTTCAAAAAGGACTATTGTTTTTAGCATTAAATCATCAAAATCTAATACACTATTTTTCTTTAAATAGTTTTGATAATGTCCATAAATTTCAGCTACATTTTTCATAAAACCAAATCTAGACTGGCTGCGCATATCGCTAACACTTGTCATATTATTTTTAGCTTTTGATATGATTTTTAATATGTTATTTGGTTGATATGAATCTTCTGATAGATTTAACTCTTTTAGTATATTTTTAATAATTAATTTTTGCTCACTTACATCTAATATTGTGAAATTTTTATTGTATCCAAGCAATTCTATATTTTGTCTTAAAATTCTTACACACATTGAATGGAAAGTATTAATCCAAATATACTTTGAGGTTTCTCCAACAAGACTATAGATTCTCTCTTTCATTTCTTTTGCTGCTTTATTGGTAAATGTAATTGCTAAGATATTACTTTCTAAAACATTTTTTTCAGAAATTAAGTATGCTATCCTATTTGTCAGAACACGAGTTTTTCCACTTCCAGCTCCTGCTATTACCATAACAGCACCCTCAGTTTTTAGTATAGCCTTTAATTGATTTTCATTCATATTTTGTACTAAATTCACTGTATTTCTCCTAGTTTTTATATAATTATATTCTATCACATTTTCAAAATAAAAACTCAGAATAGCTCTGAGTTCTTATCATTAACCTTATTGTATTATAGAAATATTGCAATTGCAGAAATAAATCCACTAGCCAATATTGCAAATATCATCAACCATAATACTATTTTAAATAATCTTTTATTCATATATCTATTATTCTACCTCACCTAAATTTTCAATCCCTAAATCTAGTTCATCAGCTTCAACATCTTCAGTTGAAGTTTCTTTATTACCTGTTTTATTCAATATTTCTGCCCTTACTAAATCATAAATTTCATTATATAACTCTTCATTTTCTTCAAATACTTTTTTTACATTTTCTCTACCTTGACCTAGTCTTTCTCCGTTATATGAGAACCATGATCCAGATTTATTAATAATATCTAAATCCACAGCAAAGTCAAGTGTTTCACCAATTTTTGATATTCCTTCTCCAAACATAATATCAACTTCTGCAATTTTAAATGGAGGAGCAACTTTATTTTTAACTATCTTAATTTTTGTTCTATTTCCTAATATTTCACTGTCAGCACCTTTTATTGCTTCTCCTTTACGAACATCAATTCTTACTGTTGAGTAGAATTTTAATGCACGTCCTCCAGTTGTAACTTCAGGGCTCCCAAACATTACTCCAACTTTTTCACGTAGTTGATTTATAAATAAAGCAATTGTATTAGCTTTATTTATTTGTCCAGTTAATTTTCTTAATGCTTGTGACATAAGACGAGCTTGTAAACCAATATGATTTGCTCCCATGACACCATCAATTTCTGCTTTTGGTACTAATGCAGCTACTGAGTCGATAACTATAATATCAATTGCACCTGATAAAATTAATTTTTCAGCAATATCTAATGCTTGCTCACCACTATCAGGTTGAGATAAGAAGAATTTACCTGGTGTAAAGTCAACACCTAAAGCTTTAGCATATTCAATATCAAGTGCATTCTCTGCATCGATAAATGCTGCAATTCCTCCAGTTTTTTGAACTTCTGCGATAGCATGTAGAGCTATAGTTGTTTTCCCAGAAGACTCTGGTCCATAGACTTCCACTATTCTTCCTTTTGGATATCCACCTATTCCTAGTGCTGAGTCTATAGCTAGAGAACCAGAAGAAACTGCCTCTACTTTAATTGGATTTTCTGAAGAAATATCCATTATAGCACCTTTACCATATTCTTTTTCTATAACTTTAATTGCTTCATTAATTGCAGCCTGACGTGCTTTTAAATCTTCTTTTTCTATATGTGTAACTTGTTTGTCTTTTGCTTTTTTAGCCATGATTTATCCTTTCTTCTATTCGCCAATAACTGTAGTTAAAGTCCCTATTCCTTCAACTGTTATTTTAATTTCATCTCCTTGTTTTAAAAACTTAGGAGGATTTTGTGCAGAACCAACTCCTGCTGGTGTTCCTGTAGCAATAATATCACCTGCTTCTAATGGAACAATCTTACTAATTTCTGATAATACATCATCTACTCTAAATAACATCTCAGAAGTCATTGCATTTTGTCTAATTTCTCCATTTACTTTTGTAACAATACTCATAGATTCAGGAGAACTTACTTCATCTTTAGTAACTAAATATGGACCAACAACTGCTGATTTTTCTAATGATTTCCCTAAGAAAAATTGTCCATGTTTGTACTGAAGATCAGTAGCTGTAATATCATTCATAATTGTATAACCAAAAATATAATCTAATACAAGTGGTTTAAGAATATTTTTACCTGGTTTAGCAATAACAACAGCTAGCTCCCCACCAAAATCTAAACTATCTGTTATTGATTTATGAGATGGAACTACTTCATTATTACCAGCTAGTGCTGTTGGTGATTTTGTAAAAATAAGTACATCTTTAGGAGTTTTTGCCAACTCATCTCCTAATTCATTAACATGTGCCTCATAATTATGTCCAACACAAAGTACATTTTTAGGTGTTCTTGTTATAGGTGAACGCCAAATAATTTCATCAAATGAAACTTTATATTTTTCAGCATTTCCACTTTCTTCTACAACTTTTAAAACTTTTCTAATTTTTTCAATAAAAGAAACTCCATATACTTCAATAGCTTCTCTTAATGTTTTAGGGATAACATTTTCATTATCAAAATCTTCTAATACTTTAATTAAATTCCATGCACTTTCTTCACGTTTTACTTTTACTCCATATAGTTCTTCATTGTTATAACTAAACGATAAAAATTTCATAGTTGCCTCCTCGACTTTTTTATAATCTTTTAAGTTATTATACCATACTTTTTATGATATTACTATAGATTATTACAAAAAAATTAAGTTATCCGTATTATTTTATTTATAAATATGGATAACTTAATTTTTATAATTCATTTTTTAATTTAATTATAGTATTTTTAGGAATTCCTAAAGCTATTAATTTTTCTTCTGGTGCATTTTTAATTTCTTCAATAGACGCGAATGATTTTAATAATATATTCTTTCTTACCTTACCAATACCTTCTATACTATCTAAGCTAGAATTAAACATATTTTTTGTTTTAGTCGCTCTATGATATGTTATTGCAAATCTATGTACTTCATCTTGTATTTGTTTTAAAAACAAATATTCAGCTGAGGTTTTTGGAAATTCTAATATTTCATAATCATCAGTTATAATATATTCTGTAATATGTTTATCATTTTTAGCTAATCCAATGATTTTAATATGATTTAACCCAAGTTTCTCGTGTACAATTTCTATAGCAGCATTTAGATGATTTTTACCACCATCTACTATGATTAATTCAGTATTTGTTTTCTTATTTTTATAATTCCTATAAAGAACTTCTTTCATAGTCTCTATATCATTAATACCAACAGTTTCTTTTATTTTAAATTTTCTATAATTATACGTATTTTTCTTACCATTTGTAAAATTAACCTTAACAGAAACAGCATCCACTCCCATAATATTTGAGTTATCAAATGCATCTATACTATTTATTGATTTAACTCCTAATTTCTCTGCAATGTTATTAAGTGTAACTTGCAATTTCCTAGATTTTAGTTCTTCTACTTCTAAATTATTATTTAAAAAGTAATTTGCATTTTCTACAACTGTATCTAGTATTTTTTTATGATTTCCACGCTTTGGAGAAATTACTTTTGAAGAAAAAATCTCATTTAATAAATCTATATCTAAACCATCAACATATATTTCTTTAGGTAATTTATTTAATGTATAATATTGAATTAGATATGAATATAGTATTTGTTCTGGAGTATCATATAAGTTAAAATACTCTACTTTCCTTTCAATAATATTCCCCATACGTGATAAGAAAATTTGAATACATATATATTCTTTATTATAGCTGAATCCTATATAGTCTCTATCTATGTTTTTACTATCGGTAATAACTTGTTTTTGAATAGAAATTTCTATAGATTTTATATAACTATGTATTTGTTGTGCCGCTTCAAATTCAAGATTCTGAATATGCTCTTTCATTTTTTTATTTAAATCTTCAAGAATTTCAGAAGTATCACCGCTTAAAAAAGATTTAATCTTATTTATTCTTTCACGATACTCTTCCTGAGATACTTTTCTTGCACAAGGACCTATACATTCACCTATTTGATAATACATACATGGTCTTTTTTCAATAGGGTTACAGCGGCGTAAAGGGTATACTTTATCTAAAATTTTTTTCACTTCATTCGCTGATTTTATATCAACATATGGCCCAAAATAAATATTCTTATTACTTTTTTTGTATTTTCTAGTCATAAGAAGTCTAGGATTTTCTTCCTTAGTAATCATTAAATATGGATAACTCTTATCATCCTTTAATCTAATGTTAAAATACGGTCTATATTTTTTTATTAAATTATTTTCTAGAATTAATGCTTCCTTTTCAGAGTTAACTATTATATACTCTAAGTCCTCGATTTTAGATACCAATACTTGAGTTTTTTTATTATGCGTTCCTGTAAAATAACTTTTAACTCTATTTTTTAAATTTTTTGCTTTACCTACATAAATAATTTCACCTATATTATCTCTATAAATATAGCAGCCCGGGCTATCCGGTAAAAACTCTAATTTCTTTTTTAATGTCATATTCATATATAATTACCACGTTAAATTCTTAGAATTTATGGAGTAGGATAATATAACCCTACTCCACTATTATTAATCTTTGTTATTTTTATTATTTGAATTATTGTTACTATTACTACTGTTGTTATTGCTATTTGAATTATTATTAGTAGTACTGTTTTTATCGTTAGTAGAATTGTTTGTATTCTTGTTATTAGATGAATCATCTTTATCATTAGAATTAGTATTAGTATTAGTTGATGGTTTCTTACCTTTAGAAATTACAATTTCTAAACTTTCTTCCCCTGGAACGATACTTGCTCCGCTTCTAATACTTTGAGATATTACTGTTCCAGCCTCTTTATCTGAGTACTCTTCTTTATAAGTTACATTTCTAAAGCCGTATGATGCTATTGTACTTTGAGCTACTTGACTAGATTGATTAACCAAGTTAGGCATAGTAACTTTTTTCTTACCAGATGAGACTTGTAAAATAAGTTCTTTTTCATTTGGTACAATTTCTGAACCAGCAGAAATGTTTTGGGCTACTACCTTACCACTATCATAATTATTACTTTCTACTTTCTCAACAGTAACATTTTTAAATCCTAATTTTGATGCATTTCTTTTAGCAGTATCTTCATCTAATCCAACATAGTTTGGCATATCTACTGTTTTCTTACCTGAAGAAACCCTTAGGTCCACTTTAGAACCTTTTCTAACCTTTTTACCTGCTTTAGGATCACTATCGATAACAGTATTTTCTTTTACATCATCACTCGCTACTTCAGTAACATCCCCTACTTCTAATCCTGCTTTAACAATCGTTACTTTAGCTTCTTCTAATGTTTTATTACGAACTTCAGGAGCAGAAACACTATCAGCACCTACAATATAGTTATATGCGAAGAAAGCTCCAACTACAATAAATATAATAGCTAACAACGCTAAAATAACATGTTTTACTTTAGATGGTTGTTTTTTCTCTTTATTCCCTAAATTACTATAGCTATTTTTTTGATTTTTCCCACTATTATTATTGTTATTAGGGATATTATTATTGTTATTATTATAATTATTATTGTTTCTATAATTCTCATCAGGATAGTTATTATACTGACCAGTTTCTGAATAATTAGGCTCATAATATGGTTCAATATTACGAGTATCTATATATTGAGTTTGATTATATGCAGCACTGGCATTTTCTTCTGGTATTCTAAAGCCAGTATATTTATTTTCGTATAATCTTTCCGGATTTAATACTGTCTCTAAATCTTCAGCTAATTCTTTAGAACTAATGTATCTCTCATTTGGATTCTTCATTGTTGCCTTAAGAACAATATTTTTTACACTTTGTGGAACATTTTCTCTAAATTTATCAATATCAGGTAACTCTTCTTGAAGATGTTTTAATGCAATTGCTACTGCTGATTCTCCTTTAAATGGAATTTGTCCTGTAATCATTTCAAAAATTAAAATACCTAAAGAATAAATATCACTTTGTGCTGTTGCTACATTCCCTCTAGCTTGCTCAGGTGATAAATAATAAACTGTTCCTAGCATTTGATTAGTTTGAGTAAGAGTAGTATCTCCATAAGCTCTTGCTATTCCAAAATCTGTAATTTTACATGTAAGATTTTCATTCATTAATATATTCTGTGGTTTTATATCTCTATGAATAATCCCGTTTTGGTGAGCGTGACATAATCCGTCTGCAATTTGTTTAGATATATGTACTATAGTTTCAATTGGCATTTTAGGATTTTTCATCATATAATCTTTAAGTGTCATCCCCTCAACATATTCAAGAATTAAATAATAGAAATCTCCTTCATTTTCAACATCATATATTGATACTATATTAGGATGTGATAAGCTTGTCACTGCTTTGGCTTCCCTATTAAATCTTTTTACCGCATCCTCATCATTTGCATCAATCTTGAAAGTTTTTATAGCAACATTTCTATCTAGGATAGTATCATAACCTAGCCAAACTGTGGCCATCCCTCCTGTACCTAGATGATCTATAATTTTATATCTGTTACATATCATTTTGTCTATCATTACTATCACCCCTTAAATTATTTAAGATCGCAACGGAAATATTATCAATTCCTCCACGTTCTACACTTAGATCAATTAACTTTTCAACAGCAACAGATAATTCTTCATTACGTATAATATCTTTTATCTCTTCTTTTTCAATCATATTCGTTAATCCATCTGAACAAATTATAAAATAATCATAACTTTCTAATTCGTCTATAAATGTATGTAAATTAATTTTTTCTTTTGTTGCAAGTGCTTGAGTAAGTACATGTTTTTCTGGATGAGTTTTAGCTTCATCTTCAGTTATAGCTCCTGCACTTATTAACGCACCAACAAAAGAATCCTCTACAGTAATAACTTTCATGTCATCGTCATTAGTTATTCCATACGCACGACTATCACCTATATTATAAACAACAAATTTATCACCAAATGTTGCTAAAACAACGATAGTTGTACCCATTTTTTTATTGCTTGATTGTGATTTTTCAAATAACTCTTTATTTAATTTTTCAATCTTATCATACAGCCAATTTTTCATATTATTAAAATTAGCAAAAGTTATATCTTTCCACTCTTTTTCTAAAGTAGATACTATATAATTACTTGAATATGCAGCATTACTGTGACTTCCAACTCCATCACATATTATAGCTAAAGCTTCAGCTTGTTTATTTTTTACGACACTTACCGCATCTTCATTTTTATTTTTTCTACCTTTATTACTATTATACGAATATACTAGTGGCATCTGGAATTCCTCCTTTTACCTCGTCTTTACGTTCTTTTGCTCTTAATTGTCCACACGCAGCGTCAATATCATCACCTTGTGTTCTTCTAATAGTTACATTAACTTTATTCTTTTTAAGAATTTTTTCAAAAGCGAAAATATCATTTTTGCTTGTTCTTACATAGTTTCTTTCTGGTACATAGTTAATAGGAATTAAGTTAACATGACAATTTATCCCTTTAATAATTTCAGATAATTTTTCTGCATGTTCTTTTTGATCATTTACTTTCCCCATTAAACCATATTCAAAAGTAATACGTCTATTTGTTGTTTTTTGATAATATCTTAATGCTTCCATTAATTTATCTATATTATACGCCCTATTAACCGGCATTATTTTACTTCGTAATTCATTAGTAGGTGCGTGTAAAGAAACAGCAAAATTAATTTGAATATTCTCATTTGCAAAATCATAAATTCTTGGAACAATTCCTGATGTAGATACTGTAATGTGTCTTGCTCCAATATTAAAGCTTTCATCACTATTGACTATTTTGATGAAATCCATCATTTCATCATAGTTTTCAAATGGTTCACCAATTCCCATTATTACAATACTTGAAATACGCTCACCTTTTTTATCTAATTCTTGTTGAACTTTAAGAACTTGAGATACAATTTCTCCAGCCTCTAAGTTTCTTTTAAGTCCTCCAAGTGTTGATGCACAAAATGTACACCCTATACGACAACCTACCTGTGTTGTGACACATAAAGAATTACCGTATTTATTTCTCATTAAAACACTTTCTATTGTGAATTTATCTTGTAGCTCAAATAGGAACTTCATAGTACCATCAGCTGATTCTTGTTTTATTATAGTATTTAGGGTTGTTATTTCAAACTCATCTTTTAGTTTTTCTTGTAATGATTTTGGTATATTTTTCATTTCTGAGAAATCAGTAACTCTCTTTTTATATAACCAATCAAATATTTGTTTTGCCCTAAATTTCTTTTCTCCAATGCTTATCATATATTCTTCAAGTTGATCTAATCTTATAGAATATATAGACATTTTTTCAAAATCTTTTAGCCATCTAGACTTCTTATAACCTTTAAAATCTGATATTAACATTTTTCCTCCAGTTTTCTAAGTTTTGCAATGAAAAAACCATCACAATTATAATCATCAGGCAATATTTCTAATACGCCATTGTCGTTTACTTTTACGTCACTATTTATTAGATTAATTTTATCTAATACAAAATTTTTATTTTCTTTCAAAAAGCGCTCTATATTTTCAATATTTTCTCTCTTATCTATCGTACAAGTAGAATACATAAGTATTCCACCTTTTTTTACATAGTTTTTACTATTTTCTAATATTTGATATTGTAATTTAGAGATATCCTCTATATATTTATTAGTAATTTTATACTTTATTTCTGGTTTGTTTTTTATAACACCAATACCCGAACATGGTACATCACAAACTACTATATCAAAATTATTAATAAAATTACTATTCATGTTAGTTGCGTCTTGTTCTTTTACATTTATATTAGTAATACCAAGTCTTGTAATATTATCTTTAATTAAAGCTAATTTATGTATATATTTATCACATGAAATTAAAGTAGAATTTAAATATTTACTTGCAATATGTAAACTTTTTCCTCCAGGTGCAGCACATGTATCAAGTATCTTATATTTTTCTTCAATATTTTCACCAATAGAGCAAGCTACTAAGGCACTGGCCTCATCTTGTATAATATAATATCCTTCTTTAAAATATTTGCCGTTAATGTCTAATTTATCTATAATTATACTATCTTCACAAATAGTACTTTCTTTAGCTTCATTACCAAGGATGTCTAGTAATTCCTTCTTAGTTACTTTAATGGGATTATATCTGATACTATTTTCACTTTTATTATTAAAAGATTCAATAATAGCTTTTGCTTTATTATTTCCATATTGATCTACTAAAATTTTATATAACTCAAATGGACAACTATTTTCAACGCAAAATTGTTCTTCATTATTTTTGTACTTTAATGCTAAATCATTAATATTTCTTTCAATATTTCTCAATATTCCGTTAACAAATTTTCCTGTAATATTACCAGCAATTTTTTTTGATAGTTTTACCGCTTCATCAATTACAGCAAAATTAGGAGTCTTATCCATAAATTTAATTTGGTAAATACTCATTAATAATATTACTTTTACTTTAGGCTTTACTCTGCCTTTGCTATATGTTTTTAAAATATGTTCTAAAAATAATTTATTCTTTAATGTACCATAAACTATTTCACTAATAAATCTTTTGTTTTGCTCTTCAATTCTATTTTGTTTAAAAAATTTATTAAGTGTAATATTACTATATGCCTCATTATAAAATATCTCATATAACGTATCATACGCAACTTTTCTGGCATTTATATTACTCATTAATTTCTCCTAATGTTATACCTACATAATTCTTTTTATTTGATAAAAAGTTAGTTACTGGCATACGTTTTTTTCCAGATACTTGTAATTCTTTAATTTTTAGAACCGTGTTATTACCACATAAGACATAAATATTTTTTTTATCCTGTTTGATTATTGTACCAACAGCTTCAAATGGTATTTCTTCATTTAATGAAGTTTCTTCGCTACTCCATATTTTTAATATATTATTATCTAAGTGCGTAAATGCACCCGGCATTGGATCAAGAGCACGAACCTTATTAAATATTTCTCTTGCTGTACAGTTCCAATCAATCTTTTCGTCTTCACGTAATATGTTACTAGCAAACGTAGCTTCATTATCATCCTGTTTTTCGGGTGAAATATTACCTGAGAAAATATTAGGTAGTGTTTCATTCAATAAATCTCGTCCTGTAATAGACAACTTATCATGTAAAGTTTCGTAGTTGTCACTATCTAATATATCTACTTCAACCTTCGATATCATATCACCTGCATCAAGTTTTTTCACCATATACATTATCGTAATTCCAGTTTTCTTATGATCTTCAATAATTGAATACTGTATAGGTGCTCCTCCTCGTAATTTTGGTAGCAATGAACCATGAACATTAATACATTTATACTTTGGAATTTCTAAGATACTTTCAGGAACTAACTGTCCATAGGCCGCTGTAATAATAATATCAGGGTTTAATTGCTTTAATTCATTTAATGTATCTTCATCTTTAGAAATATTTTCTGGTTGTAGAACTCTTATATCATGAGCTACAGCAACTTCTTTAACTGGTGGTGGTGTTAATATTTTTTTTCTACCAACTTTTTTATCAGGTTGAGTAATTACTAAATCAACACCATAATTTTCTATTAACATCTCTAAAATAGGAACTGCAAATTTTGGTGTTCCCATAAAAACTATTTTCTTCTTACTCATTTGTTTCTCCTATAAACAATTTAATCCTTATTATTATACCATAATTTTGAAATTTCTTCTATATACCGCCATTATTATAATTTCTTATTATTATCACACTCTAGGTTTAATAAGAACTTTTTAATTTCGTTTCCAGCAGAATAGCCTTCTATATTTCCATCACTTCTTATTACCCTGTGACATGGAATGAAGATTAACAATGGATTATAACCTACAGCACTTCCTATAGCTTGGTATGACATAGATTTTAATTTATTATTTTTAATAATAGTATCTGCTATTTGTTTATATGTAACTGTATTTGCATAAGGAATACCTTTTATAATATTCCAAACGTTTTTTCTAAAATCTGTTCCATTCACTTCTAATAATATCTCATTATTTTCTACATTTTCTCCTTTAAAATACCTTTTTAACCAATTCGTTGCTTCATTAAATATTTTTAATGAAGCATCTTTTTGGTAATTTAATATTTCTTTTGGGAAATTTTTTTGATTTTCTAAATAGCATCCACATAAAGCGTGGCCATTTGAAACTAAATATATTTTACCTATTTCACTTTTATATATATGATAATACATAATTTTTTACTCCTTTAAAACTAGAGAACTATACATTATTATTATATAAGATTACAAGAAAAAAAGGAATAACTCATTTTAAGTCATTCCTGTTATACATTTTTATCTTCTTCATTATAAATTTTTAACATTAGGAAAAACACACCTACACAAATAAAACAATCTGCTAAATTAAAGATAGGAAAGTCATATCCAAAAATTCTAAAATCTAGAAAATCAACAACCTCATGACGTGTTAAACGGTCAATAAAATTACCTATAGCTCCTGCATAAATTAGTGAAAAAGTAATTTTATCAAAATTAGTTAATTTCCCTTTATGTTTAAATAAATAATAAGATAAGATAGTCATAAAAATTAAAGTTACTACAATAAAGAACAGCCTACTATCTTGTAAGATTCCCCATGCTGCTCCTCTATTACGATGAGATGTAATATTAAAAAAATTTGAAATTATTTCTTTACTTTCTCCTAACGTAAAATGATTCACTATAAAATTTTTACTAAGTTGATCCAATAAAATTAAAAAACATGCAGTTATAAATATAAATAACATATAATTCTCCTCTAATTTTTTACCAGTAGTTTTTCTAATTCAGCATCTAAATTTTTTTCTCCCCTCGCAGGAAGTTTATAACGTCCTAGATGGATTAACTGATGATGTATTTTTCCCCAGTCTTTCATTGGAAATAATTCCATTAATTTTTTTTCAACCTGAAGCGGATTATCATTTTTATCTGCCAAACCAAACATTTTAGCTACTCTTTCTACATGAGTATCTACTGCTATTGCCGGTATATTAAAACCAACTGATAATACAACGTTTGCCGTCTTCCTCCCTACCCCAGGTAGCTTTATAAGTTCCTCACGAGTAGTAGGTATTTTATAATCATACACATCTCTTAACATATTTGCCATACCAACAATATTCTTTGATTTTGCCTTATATAACCCTAATGTTTTTATTAATTTTTCAATATCTTCAACTTTTGCATCAGCATAATCATCAATAGTTTTATATTTTTCAAATAATTTTTTTGTAGCTCTATTAACATACTCATCTTTACATTGGGCTGATAATAAAACCGCAATAATTAATTCAAGATTATTTGAAAAATTAAGTTCACAATCTACATTAGGGAAGTTTTTATCAAGATATTGTGTAATTAATTTAACTTTATTTTGTAAATCTTTATCTACCAAACCAGTCATATCCTAAATTATCGTCACTTTCATAATTTATATTTTGTTCTTTTATACTTTTATTATTTAATATTCCATTAACATAATTAATATTAGTAGAAATGCTTAATGCTTCATCTATTTCTGCTTTTGTATACTTCTTATCAAACCACGAAGTTACAATATCTATCTCCTTAGATGTCATAACTTTAGAAGAAACTCTTTCTACTAATTTTAACAATTCTCTAAGTGAATAATATCCTTCATTTGAGAAAATTGTAAAGTAAATTCTGTTGTCTTTACTTAATTTAATTACTTCTTTTCTTAATAAAATATTTAACTTGTCAAAAACCTCATTTTCTGCCATATCTAATGCTGCAGAAAACGAGTTTACAGAGAAGAGTTTTTTCCCTTGTTCTGTTAAATAATTTATCTGAAGAAGAAACAAAGCCTCTTCTCCAGATAAGTTATGCTTTTTATAATTCATAAGAAAATCAGTATCAATTAATAATCCATTTGTATTGATATTGATCATTTTTAAGCTCCTATGGTGTTAATCTGTTTAATAATCTTGGGAATGGAACAGTTTCACGAACATGTCCATTTCCTGTAATCCAAGCTACTGTTCTTTCTAATCCCAATCCAAATCCTGAGTGCTCCACAGAACCATATTTTCTTAAATCTAGATACCATCCATATGCATCAAGATTTAAATCATGTTTTTTAATATTTTCAAGTAATTTATCATAGTCATCTATACGTTGAGAGCCACCAATAATTTCACCATATCCTTCTGGTGCAATTAAATCAGCACATAACACTACGCCTGGTTCATTAGGGTCTTCAATCATGTAGAAAGGCTTAATATCCAATGGCCAGTGAGTAATAAATACTGGCTTATTATAGCTATTAGCAATAAATGTTTCGTGTGGTGATCCAAAATCATCACCATATTCAATATCATCGAATCCATTGTCTTTTAATAGTTTAATAGCATCTTTGTATTTAATACGAGGAAACTCTCCACGAGCAGCATTAAGAGATTCTAGATCACGTCCTAAGATTTTTAGTTGTTCTTGACATTTTTCAATAACTTCTGTTAGTAGGTAGTTAACATATGCTTCTTGAATCGCTAAACTTTCGTCATGATTACAGAATGCCATTTCCGCTTCAATCATCCAGAACTCAATAAGGTGACGACGAGTTTTAGACTTTTCAGCTCTAAATGTCGGACCAAACGAGAATACTTTACCAAATGACATTACTGTAGCTTCCAAATATAATTGCCCAGATTGAGATAAATAAGCCTCTTCATCGAAATATTTAGTATTAAATAATTCTGTTGTCCCTTCTGGAGCAGATGATGTTAAAATTGGTGGATCAGTTTTAATAAATCCTTCTTTTTCAAAAAAGTCATACGTAGATTTAATTATTTGATTACGAATAGTTAAAATTGCATGTTGTTTTTTTGATCGAATCCAAATATGTCGATTATCAGCTAAAAATTCAACCCCATGTTCTTTTGGTGTTATTGGATAGTCAATAGCTTCAGAAACTACTTCAAAATCTTGAATTTCTAATTCAATTCCTGATAACTCACGATCATTTTCTTTTACTAATCCTGTCACCTTAATTGATGACTCTTGAGGTAAATGACGTAGTTGTTGATAACGTTCTTCCCCTAAAGATTCTTTTAATGCAACAGCTTGTATAAAACCTGTTCCATAACGTAATTGGAAAAATGCTATTTTCCCACTACTTCTCTTGTTTGCAATCCAAGCACCAAGAGTAACTGTTTTTCCTAGTTGTTCTTTTAAATTATTAATATTCAAACTAATACTCCTCCTTGATTATTCTTTATTATTCAGTATAATCATAATATAAAAACTATTAAAATTATACCATAAAATCTTATATTTTAAAATATTCGTCACAAAATAATTTATAAGTATTTAAATAATTATAGTTCTGCATTATTTAGCACAATTATATTATCAAAAATTTTGTTTAAATAATACTTATAATATAATATATCTTTGGTAGCAAAACATATATAACTTGGTTTTATATTTTTGTTAACATCAGTAAATAGTTCACTAAATGAATCTGTTGATGTGAAATTCACATATTTAACATTCGATTTTTTTTCTCTTCTGCTAAAAAATAAGTCTCTATATTTATCACTCTTAAATACATATAAAATTTTCCCTAATGTTTTAGCAGTATTTATTTCATTTAAATTATCTAAATAACAAATTGATAATTTAGTTTTTTTTCTTAAATATTTAGTATCTCTAGTATGGATAGTATTAATTATATTCTTTACATTTTTTTCATTTATAACTTTTAAAAATAGACTATTTTCTTGATCAATAATTTCGAATTTATAACTATTTTTTTCATTAGTTAATGTTTTTTTAAGGTTATTTAAAAATACTTTTGTTAACGGAATTTTTTTTGAATATTTTTTTACTACCTTAATAATTTCATCTATATCTTGAACAATAAAATCTAAACTATCATTATATAAATATAAACTTTCAGAAATATACATTTCATGAAGAAATTTTACTAAGCTATTTAAATTATTTTGAATTTCTCTTAAGTATTTTAATGCAGGATTTTGAGAAATAACAATATTCAACTCTGTAATTACTTGTCTATAATGATAATATTCTACATTAAGTATATTTAATTCCCTTCCAAGAATCTTCTTATCATCAAAAATAAGTTTATATTTATTAAAATAATCTTTACTAAAGAGAAACTCTATATTTTTATGATTTGTTACAATATTCTCTTTAGACTTAGATGCAATATATTTTTTCTCAAAATAGTATGATTTAGAACTAATATTTATCAGATTTTTAATGTCTTCTAACAATTTTAGTTCAGAAGATAATAGATTTAATTCTGATAAATCTCCGGATTCAGTTTCTAACACCCAAATATACAGTTTAATTAACAAATTATCTAAATTTGAATTTCTATGTTTAGAGAACATAGAAAATATATTTAATGGGACATATTCGTTTTTTTGCTTAAGAACTTCATAATTATCTATATTATTAATATTTATATAATCATACTCATCAATACATGAGAATAAAATATTACCTTTTTCTATAGGTTTTAGATTATTATTTCTAATTTTTTTGAATTTTATTCCATCAAATATAATATAATTATCCTCTGAATCCTCAAACTTATCTTTCCTACATAAATTAAAGAATTCAAAATATCCCGTTTCTTTTCTTTTTAAAATCTCTTTAACTTTCAAATAGTTACTCTCATCTATATATTGTATTTTTTCAGCAATTTTTTTTAGCAAGTTAACTGTAACTTCAACATCAATTAGTGCATTATGATACCCTGTACCAGAGTAGAGGTTTAAAGAATTAGACAAATCTACCAATCTGTAACTCTTTTGAGTTGGAAATAATATCCTAGCAAGTTCAACTGTATCAACTGTTCTATAAGGTATATATTTTATACCCACCTTCATAAAGTTCTTTTTTATTACTAGATAATCAGACTGCAATCCATGACAAACCAATGTACAATCTTTTATATACTCATATATACCATAAGCAATTTCTTTAAAGAGTGGTTTATCTTCAAGCATTTCTGGTGTTATTCCTGTAAATTCTGAAACAAAACTAGATATTTCTTTTTTGGGTTTAACGTAATAATCTATACTTGAAATCTTTTTAAAATCAATTGATAATTTTGTTGCAGAAAATTGTATAATTTCTTTATCTTCAGTTAACTCAATATCAACTACACAAAAAGGTTTATTTTTCAAATTCTCTCACCTCACTTTCTATAAAATACTAATATTAATTTAATTCTTTAATAAATTTAATGATTTCATTATTATCATTTTTTAGTCTACCTAATAAAATATTGTTTTCAATTTTTTTTATTATATCTTTTATCCATGGACCAGGTGTCTTATTGACTAATTCAATAATCTCTTTTGAAGTAATATTGACATCATTAAAACTTCTTATATTTAGCTTTGTATTCAAAATCTTCCTGTCTTCCATAAAATTAAATAATCTTGAAATAAATAATACGTCTTCTAAACTATATTGATAAAGAATTTTTTCTATTGGTATATTTAAGTTGAAATTACTGTATATTAAGTCATATTCTTTAACTTTTGAAACTTCTTTATTAGATAATTTTAATTTTTTCAATTCAGAAATTGGTATTTTATTAAAAAACATTAGGTAATACATAATCTGACAAAATGTATACTTAGAAAAATCATTATATTTTTTTACATATTTAAAAAAAGGAATATAAATGTTTATCCCACTTTTCAATAGTAATTCAAAACTTTTTTTATTACCCATTCCTTCAAATAGCTTTTTAAACTCTGTAATAATTCTTTCAATCGATACATACTCTATTAATTTTGAATTTTTACAAATAGCATTAAATGTGTTATTTTCAATACTAAACCCTAATTTAGAAGAAAAGCGAAATGCTCTTATCATCCTAAGTGCATCTTCAAAAAATCGTTCATTAGGATTATTTACAGTTTTTATAATTTTATTTGTTATATCATTAACTCCTGAATGAAAGTCATAAATGCAACCTTTTATATCAAGGGCCATGGCATTAATAGTAAAGTCTCTTCTATCTAAATCATCTTTTAAGTTATTTACAAATTCAACTTTATCAGGTGATCTGTGGTTACTATAGTTGTCTTCTGTTCTAAACGTCGTTATTTCATATGAATTGTTTTTGTATAAAACAGTAACCGTACCATGTTGAATCCCTGTATCAATTGTTTTTGAAAAAATTTCTTTTATTTCCTCTGGTAATGCATTTGTTGTAATATCTATATCTGAAAAATTTTTATTTAATATATAGTCTCTTACACAACCACCTACAAAGTATGATTCAAATCCTGCTTTATTTATTATTTCTAGCACTTCGATTGCTGTTCCAAATTTTTCTTTAAAGCTTTTTGTTTCCATATAATCCTTTCTAAATAGAAAAGCTGGAGAATTAATCCCCAGCCTTGTATTTTTTAAAATTATTTAGATAAGTTATAAGTATCTCTAGCAATCATAACTTCCTCATCTGTTGGAATTACAAATGCTTTTACTTTTGAATTTGGAGTTGAGATTTCTGTTAGTTTTCCACGAACATTGTTTTTCTCTTTATCAATTTCTACACCTAAGAATGAAACTCCTTCTAATACTTCTTCACGTACCCAAGTTGCGTTTTCACCAACACCCGCAGTAAATACAATAGCATCTACTCCGTTCATTGCTGCCGCATAAGCTCCTACATACTGTTTAATTCTATTAATATAAACATCGATAGCTTCAGCTGCGTGTGGGTCTGTGAATCTTGCATCCTCAACATCACGTAAATCAGAAGAAATACCAGATACTCCTTTTAATCCTGATTCGAAGTTAAAGATACGTAAAATTTCGTTTAGAGTTAGACCAGTTTTTTCAGCAATATAAGGGATTGTAGCTGGATCAATATCCCCTGTTCTAGTTCCCATTACTAAACCTGATAATGGAGTGAATCCCATTGAAGTATCAAATGATTTACCATTTTTAATGGCACAAATTGAAGCACCATTTCCAATGTGACATGAAATAGTTTTTAATTCTTTTGGATCTTTACCTAATACTTCAGCAACTTTTTCACCAATATATCTGTGACTTGTTCCGTGTGCACCATATTTACGAACTCCATATTTTTCATAGAATTCTCTTGGTACTGCATACATATAAGTTGATTTTGGCATACTTTGGTGGAAGGCAGTATCGAATGTTAGTACGTTAGGTACCCCAGGTAATTCTTTTTGGAATGAACGAACACCTTTAATGTTAGCAGGGTTATGTAATGGTGCTAAGTCTTCAATAGAGTCAACTTTTGCTAATTCTTCATCTGTTACTAAAACTGATGCATCATAAAACTCTCCACCATGAACAACTCGGTGTCCTACTCCTTCAATTTCTTTTACATCAGAAACAATTCCTAATGATGTTAATTTTGATAATAACATTTCAATTGCTACATCGTGGTTAGGAATGTCTACAGTTTCTTTATTTTTTTCACCATTAAATTCAATAGTGAACACACTATTTTCAATTCCTATTCTTTCTACTAATCCTTTTGTAATAACTTTTTCTTCAGGCATTTCAAATAATTGGAATTTTAAAGATGAACTCCCTGAGTTAATAGCTAGTATCTTTGTCATATGTGTATGTCTCCTCTTACTATTTTACATTATATATTATATTATCTCATTATTTTTATTTAATTACAAGAGTTATTTAAAGTTTTTTATAAAAAAATTAATAAAAAAACTAATAATTGAATGCCTATACATTGCCTATTATTAGTTTTTTTTATTATTTGACTATAAGAAAATATTTAAATTACTCTGTATATACACTACTTACAACGCTCCAACTAGAACCACTAGAATTTTGCTCCAATTGACCACGACTATTTACACGATATTTCGCAACTGTATTATCCCCGCGTTTTACATTTACATATGCAAGATTATCGTTACCTAACCATACATCTGCAGAGTAATCTGATCTAGTCGAATTCCTGTTATTATCTTTAATATAAATTGTTTTAGCCCAAGTTTCCAAATCAGATTCAGAAAGCTTTTTAGTATCTACAGAGCTATTTTCTCTAAATGTATTTGTACTAGTACTACTGCTCTTATTATTTTCTTCTTTAACTACTGTATTATCTTTCTGTTTTTGCGTTAGTCCTTTTACTGTATAACTTCGTTTAAATTCTCCTACTAATTCTAATTTTTTTGAATTAGCAGTTGCTTTACTTAAGGTAATGCTAACTTCAACTTTGTCCCCATTTCTTAAGTTGTTATTTTTATTATAAGTAATTGCTGGATCTTGTAAGAACTCTTTAACTGATGCATCGCTCGATTCAACACTTGGAATTTTTTTAATATCAGCAGAAGGTTTTCCCTCACCATCTTCACCATACGGAGAAAACTCTATTTCATATTGACTTAAATCGACAGTTTGCTTAGATTCCTTTATAAATTTTGTATAACCGAAATAAGCTCCCCCAGCAACTAGTAAAATAGCAAGTGCACTTAGAAATGAAATTAGAAATAGATTTTTCTTTGGTTTCTGTTCTTCAGGTTCTTCTTCATAAAACTCATTTTGCGTATCATCATAATATTCATCCGATAAGTTAGGATCGTAATTATAATTTTCATAATTATTGTATGAGTTGTTATTCTCATAATTAGAGTACTCATTATTTCCATAGTTATTATACTGTTGAGTATTATAGTTATCATAGTTGTTGTATGAATTATCACTATAATTTTGGTTATTTACATATGAATTATCATTGTTATAATTGCCATAATTCTGATTATTTTCATATAGATTTCCATTATTATAATTGCCATAATTCTGATTATCTTCATATGAATTTCCATTATTGTAGTTTTCATAATTTTCATTATACTGTTGATTATTAGAATTACTATTTTGATTGTTACTTCCAAAATTCTCTTTATAATCTCTTCTTCTTTTCATAATGTACCTCTTCAATATTTATTACATACTATATTATCATATTTTATTGAAAATTTCTATAGAGTAATGAAAACGAATTACATAAAAAATAAGAGCTTATAAAAAGCTCTTATTATTTACCCAATTGATCCTTCCATCTCAAATGAAATTAATCTATTTAATTCTACAGCATATTCCATTGGTAATTCTTTTGTAAATGGTTCAATGAATCCCATTACTATCATTTCTGTAGCTTGACCTTCATCTAAACCACGACTCATAAGATAGAATAATTGCTCTTCAGAAACTTTAGATACTTTAGCTTCATGTTCTAAAGAAACATCAGAATTTTTAATAATGTTGTATGGAATAGTATCTGAAGTTGAATATTCATCTAAAATTAGTGTATCACATTCGATATTCGAACGAGAACCTTCTGAATTTTTTCCAAAATTAATCCAACCTCTATAGTTAACTTTTCCTCCGCGTCTTGACATTGATTTTGAAACTACAGTCGATGAAGTACGAGGAGCTAAATGAATCATTTTAGAACCAGCATCTAGTACTTGACCTTCACTTGCCATTGCAATAGATAACGTGCTACCACTAGCTCCTTCACCTACTAATACACATGCTGGATACTTCATAGTAAGTTTAGAACCTAGATTTCCATCAACCCATTCCATAGTACCATTTTTTTCAACTATTGCACGTTTTGTTACTAAATTGTATACATTAGTTGACCAGTTTTGAATTGTCGTATATCTAAATCTTGCGTTTTCTTTAATAAAAATTTCAACTACTGCTGCATGAAGGGAACTTGCAGAATATGTAGGTGCTGTACATCCTTCAACATAATGTAAAGAAGAATTCTTTTCAATAATGATAAGTGTACGCTCAAATTGCCCCATTTTTTCACTATTAATTCTAAAATATGCTTGAAGCGGTGCTTCAATAGAGACATTTTCAGGGCAATATATAAATGAACCTCCTGACCATACCGCCGAGTTTAATGCAGCAAATTTATTATCATTAAAGTCGACTGCTTTAGAAAAATATTTTTTAAAAATTTCTTCATGGTTTTTTAAAGCTGTATCGGTATCCTCAAATATAATTCCTTGTTCTTCAAACTGCTTATGCATGTTATGATAAACAACTTCAGATTCATACTGAGCAGAAACCCCAGCAAGATATTTTTGCTCAGCTTCAGGAATACCTAATTTTTCAAATGTATTTTTTATTTCAGTAGGAACCTCATCCCATGAACGTTCCGTCTTTTCTGATGGTTTTACATAGTATGTTAAGTCTTCAAAATCAATTTCTGATAAATCTCCACCCCATGTAGGCATTGGCATTCTATAAAACTCTTTTAATGCATTTAAGCGGAAATCCAACATCCATTGTGGCTCTTCTTTTCTTTTGGAGATAGTTTCAACTATTTCTTTAGTTAGTCCTTTTTCAGTTTTAAAAATAGATACATCTTTATCTGAGAACCCATACTGATACTCGGTAAACATTTCTTCGTTTTTATTCAACACTATCACTCCTTCTTCTATTTATTGTTTTCTTCTAATATTTTTTCAGTTATTTTCCACGCAAGTGTAGCACATTTTACCCTTGCTGGTAGTTGAGATATATTTTGAAGTGCTAGACTGTCTTCTAAATTATCTTCGTTAAAATCATTTCCCATTATCATATTAAGGAAATCTTTAATTTTTAAATTTGCTTCTGAAACAGATAATCCTTTTAGTTCCTCAGTTAACATAGAAGCAGATGCTAATGAAATAGAACATCCTGTTCCAACAAATTTAATATCTTTTATTATATTATCTTCAATATCCATACTAACAGTAACTTTATCACCACATGACGGATTTAACATTTCTAATTTGTATCCATCAACAACTTCACCATTATTACGGGGATATTTGCTGTGATCTAAAATAACTTGTTTATATAAATCTTTTAATCCATTAAAACTCATTTTCAAAAAATTCCTTTGTTTCTTTTAACACTTGAATAAAGAAGTCTATTTCTTCTTTTGTGTTATAAAAATATAGACTAGCTCTTGCTACTGAATATGTGCCTAACTTACCAAGCAATGGCTGAGTACACTGATGACCAGCTCTTATACAGATTCCTTTTTCATCTAAAAAACTAGTTAAATCATGTGGATGAACTCCTTCTAAATTGAAAGATACTAATGATACTCTATCACTGATCTCATTTGTTCCATATATTTTAATATTACTTATTTTAGATAACTCATCATATAAATACTTAGTTAATTCTTTAGTATAACTCTCGATATTTTCTAAACCTATATCTTCTAAGTATTTTATCGTTGCTCCTAGTCCTGCTGCTTCAGCCAACAAAGGAGTACCTGCTTCAAATTTATCTGGAAGAATTGCCCATGTTGATGATTTTTCTTCAACAACTCCTATCATTCCTCCTCCAAATTCTACTGGATCAAATTTTTCTAATAGATTCTTTTTTCCATATAAGACGCCTATTCCAGTTGGTCCACACATTTTATGTGCACTAAATGCAAGGAAGTCACAATTCATTTTGACTACATCAATTTTCATATGAGGAACTGATTGTGCAGCGTCAACTACAAAATATATATCTTTATCTTTTAATAAACTACCTATTTCATATACTGGATTAATATTTCCTAATACGTTAGATGCATGGCAAATAGAAACTATTTTTGTTTTATCGTTTATTAACTCTTTTAATTGGTTAATATTAATTCTTCCTAACTCATCTAAATCTAAAAATCTTAAAGTTAAATTTTTTCTAATCGCTAATTGTTGCCATGGTACAAGATTTGCATGATGTTCCATATATGTAAGAATAATTTCATCTCCATCTTCAACATCTTGCTCAATTATTCTTGCTATAAAATTCATACTTTCCGTAGTTCCGCTAGTGTAAATAATTTCTTCATGACTATTAGCATTTATGAATTCTTTAACTAAATGTTTTGACTCTTCATATATCTTTTCTGACTCATCTCCAAGAGTGTAAACAGATCTATGTATATTAGAATTATAGTTTTTATAATAATCACTTATTGCATCAATTACTTGAATAGGCTTTTGAGTTGTTGCTCCATTATCAAAAAATATTAAATCATTATTTTTGATTTTTCTTTTTAGTATTGGAAAATCATCTCTATAAATGCTTAAATCTTTCATTTTTATTCACTCTCATTATTATTTATTTTCTCATCAATAAGAATTGTTACTAAGTCTTTTATTTTATCAACAGTTAATTCAGTAATTACAGGCGATAAGAATCCATGAACAAGTAGTCTACTAGACTCTTTTCTAGTCAATCCTCTACTCTGTAAATAATATAATTGTTCTTCATCGATACGCCCTAAAGAAGCCCCATGTCCTGCCATAACGTCATTTTCATCAATTAATAACATTGGATTTGCATCAGCTTTAGCATCCGAAGATAAAGTTAACATTCTAGAGCTTTGATAAGCATTAGATCCAGTCGCACCTTTTACAATAAAACCAATACCGTTAAATACTATATGTGATCTATCAAGAAGAACACCATGTTGAAGAATATCTCCTTTTGAATTTAATCCTTGATTTACAACTTCACTATTAAAATATGTCTTCTGTTCTTTAACACCTAATGTAACAATTTTCAGATTTGCTTCTGAACCATCACCTAGAATATGTGTTGTATTATCATGATACACATTAGCCTCATCCATTGCTGCAACATTCCAGTTAATTAATGCATCTCTATATGTTAAACCACGTCTTAAAATAGTTCCTCTCTTTGCTCCAGGCTGATTAGTTATTGAACTATAATTTATCTTTGCTCCATCATGAGCTACTACTTCTGTAACGATATTGAATGGTTCACTATCCTTTTCAATATTATTTATATAATTTTCAATAAAGTTGAATTTAGCATTCTTTCCAACTTGTAACGTAACATGATTAAACAAGCTTTGTTCACCATCTGAAATAACTATATATTGTAAAGGTTCATCAATTTCTGAATTATCAACTACATCTACATATAATCCTGCGTTTAATAATGTATAATGTACTGACGTTACTTTACTTTCTGCATAGTCTACAACGCTCATAAAACTATCTTTAATATGATCATCATTCATAGCAGAAAATATATTTTTTATTTTTACTTTATTTTCATATTTTTCCGGTATATTCACATAAACCAAAGTGTTATTTTTTTGAATAACTACAAAATCATCCCTATTTACATTATATTTTTCTAATATTTCTTCAATATTAATGGTATTTTCTACAATACGCAATTTACTAAAATCAACATTAAAAAGATTCCAATTTTCTAAATTCATTGATTCTAATTTAGGAAAAGGTAAAGTATAACTCTTGTATAAAGCCAATTTTCTTGTATTTAAATACCACTCAGGTTCATTAGTATCAGAAAAAATATTCTGTAATGTTTTTATACTAAGTTTTAATTTATTATTTTCCATATTAAACCTCTTCTTTTAACCAATCATATCCTTCTTTTTCTAAGCGAAGTGCTAATTCTGGTCCTCCTGTTTTAACTATTTTCCCATCCATTAACACATGAACAAAATCTGGTTCAATGTAATCTAATAAACGTTGATAGTGAGTAATAATTAAACAACCAAAATCTTCTCCACGCATTTTATTAACTCCTTTTGATACAATCTTTAATGCATCTATATCTAATCCAGAGTCAATCTCGTCAAGAATAGCAAATTTTGGTTCTAACATCATCATTTGTAATATTTCATTACGTTTTTTCTCACCACCTGAGAATCCATCATTCACATAACGTTGAGACATTTTTAAATCCATCTCTAAAAAGTTCATAGTTTTATCAAGCTTTTTAATATACTGCATAAGTGGAATACTTTCTTCTCTACCTGCATTTATAGCTGATTTAATAAATTCAGATGTTGGTACTCCAGGAACTTCTGAAGGATATTGCATAGCTAAGAATAATCCAGCTCTAGCTCTCTCATCTACCTCCATATCTAGCACTTCCTCATTATCAAGTAAAATACTACCTCCATCAACTTCATATTTAGGATGTCCCATAATAGCTGACGCTAATGTAGATTTTCCTGCCCCATTAGGCCCCATTACTGCATGAATTTCCCCAGATTTTATTTCTAAATTAAGACCTTTTAATATTTTCTTATCATTTATCGATACTTCTAAATTTTTTATATCTAGAACAGACATTATTATTCCTCCATTTATAAATTTTATTTAAGGTTTTCTATTTAATATTATTTAAATATCGCTTTATTAAGCCTTTAACATACCATTTATTATAATATTTTTCTATATATTTAGCAAATTATTGGTCTATTTCCATTTATTAGCAACTATAATTATTTTAGTTTTTACTAATAAAAAATAAACAAATTATATAATTATTAAAACTATATAATTCGTTTATTTTGCTTGTATTAATAAATTATTTTGATACTTCCCACATAGACTTAATTTCTGTTTTCAACTCATCATAACTCCATTTTTTTAATGTTCTCCCATAGCTATTTGGATCATTTATTATATAATTACCGTCATTATCTTTCCCTACAATTAGTACAATGTGGCCTACTGTTGTAAATTTACCTGGTTTTACTGAAGTTATAATAGGATTATTTTTTTGTAAAACATCATCTATTGACTTTTTACTTATTGAAACATTTTTCGTCTGCAAATTATATTTTTTTGTTATAAAATCGAAGAAACTCCATTTTATTCCATCATCTGTAAAATATCCATTTTCATCAGCAATTTTTGCAATTTTATCTGGAGTTATAGTATTATCATTTAATAAACCACTTATAGCCATAGATACTGTAGCAGGACCACAGCCCCCAATTGCTATATTTATGTCTCCAAGTTTATTATAGCTCCATCTTCTATCCCACTGAACATAATAAGGATATTTTCTATTTAACTCAACAGTTTCTCCTTCCTCATAAGGTTTTGATTTCTTTCCTGCTAAATAACCTAGTATATATTGTTTTGAATCTTTATTATTAGCAAAAAGTTTTTGTTCTGCTACTGGTAATTTATCTTTTTGTAGAAGGATAAATTGATCTTCTATGCTATATTTAGCATTTTCTAGTAGATTATTTTCAACTTCTTTACTATTTTTTAAGAAAGGAAACGGTTGTTTAACTCCCACTATTCCATCTCTCGATTTTAAAGAATTTTTATTTTTTTCTTCTATTTTGTTACTACTCACGGAAAATTCATTTATACTTTTTATGCCAAAACAAAAAATAATTATTCCTAGTATACTTATTAAGATAATTAAATATTTTTTCTTCATATTACCTCCTTACTTAGATCTCAATACTAAAACTATACCTACTGATATTACTATAATATATCCTATTAAACTTTGAAAATCTGGAAATTCTCCAAAAAACATATATCCAAAAATACCAGAAAATAATACTTGTGAATAATCAAAAACTGAAATATTTTTCGCTGCTGCAAATTTATATGCAAACGTTACACCATACTGACCTATTGTAGCACTAATACCTGCTAATAATAACATTGATAATTGATATAATGACATCGATCTATAATCAAAAATTAGATATGGTAATAACATTAATGACGATAAACTAGAAAAGAAAAATATTATAAACTCACCCGATATATTATGTGTTCCTAAGTATCTTACACAAGTATATGCAATACCCGCACATAAAGCACCTAATAATGCAGCTAATGCCCCCATACTAATAATATCATTACCACTTGGTTTAATTATTAATATAATCCCAATAAAAGCAATAATTATTGAGAAAAATTGAAATCTAGTCATTTCTTCTTTAAAAAATATATATGATAGTATTATAATAATAAAAGGAGACAGTTTTTGAATAATCGAAGAATCTGCTAGGCTTATATGTGAAATAGCGTAAAAATTCAAAACCAATCCAATAGTTCCAAATACACTTCTTGAAATTAGTACTAACCATCCAGTCTTATTTTTTGGAATATTTATAACTTTCCAATGTTTAATAAGTGGTATCGAAGATATAAATACAGCTATTATATTTCTAAAAAAACCTTTTTGCATGGATGGTAAATCACCAGATAATTTAACAAACAAAGACATTAATGCAAATCCAAATCCAGCAATTATTATACAAAATATTCCCTTTAAAATATTACTATTATTCATTCTTAAAAATCTCCAATAAATTAAAAACTTGAGACACAGTATTTTCTAAGTTTGAAATTGCAATTTTTTTATTCATAGCTTCATCTAGAGTTGAAATCCCTCTCAATATAGAAAAAGAAGCGTCTATAATGCTCTTAGTATTAGTGTCAAGTGTATCTATTTCTTTATCTACAATAGTTCCTGCTAAAAATATTACATTCTTTTTATATTTTTTTGCTACTCTAGCTATCTCAATAGGTGCTTTTCCCATAAAGCTTTGCAAATCTAATTTACCTTCTCCAGTAATTACTATATCTATCTCTTTTATTTTCTCTTCTATTTCAAGATATTCTATCATAAAATCAGAACCTTTTTTTATTTCAGAGTTTGTAAAAGTTAGAAAACCATAAGCTAAACCACCTGCAGCACCACTACCTAAAATATTTGAATAATTTGTATTGTACTTATTATACACTATTCTTGTAAATTTATTAACATAATCGTCTACAATCTGAAAATTTTCTTCCTTTAAACCTTTTTGTTTAGAAAAGACATATGTAGCTCCTTCTTGGCCGCATAGAATGTTTTCAACATCACTGATGAGTGTAAACTTAGCATTTTTTAGATTTTCATTTAAATAAGAGTCATCAATCCTATTTATTTTACTTAAGGCATTTATACCGTGTATACATTCATTATTATTTTTATCATAGAATTTATACCCTAAAGCACTTAGCATGCCTATGCCACAATCATTAGTTGCGCTTCCTCCAAGGCCTATAATAAAATCTCTAATATTTTCCTGGAGTAATGATTTTATTACTTCTCCTAAACCATAAGTACTTGCTAGGTACGGATTTTTTTCACTTACTTTTTTTAGACCAATTATTTCTGCTACTTCTATAACTGCTTTCTTATTATTATAATCAACTAAATAACTAGCTTTAATTTTCTCACCCATAGCATTAGTGACTAGTACTTCTTTTTTAGAAAAATTATTAAAAATATCTAAAAAACCGTCTCCACCATCCGCAATTACTTCAGGTACTATTTCTATATTTTTATACCTACTATTAGCTAATTTTGAAATTAAATCTGCTATTTCCCTTGAGGTCAATGAACCTTTAAATTCATTTACAGCTACCAATATTTTCATAACTTCCACCTTAATTATTTTTACTTCGTTAATTTTTTATTATACATTAATTTAATTTAGATTTCCATCTTAATCAGTAAAAAAACTTTTATTAATTTTACACAAATACTTTAAATTTCATGATTTTTTTAGTATAATATTTATGTAAAGTTGTTTGACTTTATTTGGGCTTACAACCTGGAATTATTTAAAACTCTTACTATAGAGTTAAATACTACATATTTAATCATTATGATTAATAACATACAGTCTTAATTATATATATTGTTTAACAAACTACTTTTAGTTTTACAATTAACAGTAATCCTCATGTTTGTGCCAGTAACTACAATTTATATGATTAAAATTATATATTAACATAGTACATAGAAATTCCAGTGCCCACCCTACGTTAATATTTACTGTATAAAACCACGGAAGTTTACCCCTAAACTACCGTGGTTATTTTTATTTATCTCTTTTCAATAAATAATTAGCAAAATCTTCCAATAAATTGTTTTCTAATTTTCTTGAAATTTCTATTGCATTTGTTGTGTGTTTTTCTAGTAACTCTTTACATTCATCTATTCCATAAAAACTAAGATAAGTAATCATATCTTCATCACTTGGTAATTTACCTATTTTTTCAAATTCACCATAATAATCTAAAATATCATCTTTTATTTGATACGCTATACCTAGCTCTTTACCAAAACTTCTTATATAATCTAAATCCGATTCTTTTCGAGCTATTTTACAAGCAAAATCAAGCGGTAATTCTATTAGTCTACCTGTTTTTAAACTATGCATCAATTTTAGATAATTAGCATCAACTTGATAGTTTTTTTGCTTAACATCGTACACTTGACCAGCAATCATTCCCATTGCTCCAGAATAATTAGCAAATTGTTGGATAAGATTAACTTTAAGAGTATCATTTATATTTGCTTTACTTAACACTTCAAATGCTAATGTTAGCATTGAATCACCAGTTAGAACTGCAATATCTTGTCCATATACTCGGTGATTAGTTGGTTTTCCCCAGCGATAATCGTCATTATCCATTTCAGGTAAATCATCATGAACCAATGAGTAAGTATGTACTAATTCTATTGCTAATGCAACATCAAAATATTCTTTATAATCTATTTTATAAAATTTTAATAAATATAAAAACGATAATGGTCTTATTTTTTTCCCATCATTAACCAACGAATAAATAATTGATTCCTTTAATAATTCAGGAATTTCTAGGTTTTCAATATATTCTTTTGCATAAATATTTAAAGAATTTCTATTTTCATTTATAAATTGCTCGAAACTATTCATTTGTTTTAATATCCTCAGTTAGTCTTTGAACTTCTTTTTCTGCATTTTCTATAATTGTATTACATTTTTTTACTAGGTCTATACCTTTTTTGTATTTTTCTAACGATTCCTCTAATGAGAGTTGTCCTGATTCTAATTCAGAAACAATTTTTTCAAGATTAATTAAATTCGACTCAAAACTTTCTTTAGCCATTACTCTACTCCTTCTTCTATTGTATCAATTACATTACATTCTAATAAACCATCTGAAAGCCTTACAGATATATTATCATTTTTGTTAACACTTTTTACTGATGTAATTTTATTATCATTTAAATATGTAATTGAGTATCCTTTTTTTAATATATTAATAGGAGAATTCGCCTCAAGGCTATCAACTTTTTTAATGAAATATTCTTTATATGGACCTATAACATCTATCTTTTGGAATATTTCTTTAGAAATAGTTAATTCAGATTTCTTTTCCTTAAGTAAGTTATTTAACCCTTTGGATAATTCTTTCTCTAATAAACAAACTTTTTCTTTATAAATATTATAAATATTTGTGTAATTTCTAAAGTAAGGATTTGAATTACTATTTGCTATCCTAGTTCTATATTCTTCCAATATATAAGACATTCTTCTATTTAATTTATCACTATTAAAAGATAATCTATTTTTTATATCAATTATATTTGGGGTTACTAATTCTGCAGCAGCAGTCGGCGTTGATGCCCTAACATCTGATACAAAATCTGATAACGTTGTATCTGTCTCATGGCCAATTCCTGTTACAATAGGAGTTTTACAATTAAAGATTGCTCGGACAACTTCTTCAGTATTGAAACTCCACAAATCTTCAATCGATCCTCCACCACGTCCTAATATAATTACATCATTATCTTCACTATCAGCAAGAACAATATTTTTTACAATATCTTCAACTGAGTTTTCTCCTTGAACTAACGTTGAATAAACATTAATTTTAGCAATTGGAAATCTTCTTTGTATTGTTCTAGTCATATCTTGTATAGCAGCACCTGTTTTTGCTGTTATTAAAGCAATTTTTTGACTAAATTTTGGAATATCCTTTTTAAACTCTGACGAGAATAATCCTTCTTTTTCAAGCTTTTCTTTTAATTCTAAAAACTTCTGATATAGTTCACCAATACGATCTTTTTTCATATCGATAACTATTAGGTTATGTTCACCTCTTGGAAAGTAAAAGTTTATTTTAGACTTAATTAAAACTGTATCACCGTCTTTAAACTCACGACTCTTAGCACCGAACCAAACGGCATTTATTCTTGTATTTTCATCTTTAATAGAAAAATAAATATTGTTATTATTGTGTAGTTTAAAATTTGATATCTCGCCCTTTATATTTATTTCACCTAGATAAGGGTCTAAAATAAACTTTTTCTCAATATATTTATTTAATGCCGTAACAGTTAAATATGCTTTTTCTTCCAATAATATTACCTCTTATTTAGTTGAAGTTTCAACTATACCTTTTAATACTCCATTGATAAATTTATAGCTATCATCTTTTTCACTATATTTTTTTGAAAGTTCTACAGCTTCATTTATAGAAACCTTGTAAGGAATATCTGTAAATAAAATTTCATATGTAGATATTCTTAAAATTTGTCTATCCATTTTTGATAAACGTTCTAACTTCCAATCTTTTAAGTTATTAGTTATTATTTCATCAATTTCATTTTTTTTCTCAAAAATATCATCTAAAGTTCTAGTTACATATTCACTACCTGAAACATCGTCCACTTCAAACTCTAATAATTCTCTATAATCTAAATCTGTATTTTCTACCTGAAATAAAATTTTAAATACTGATTCTCTTAATTCATGTCTACTTTTCATTAGTATCTCCTAATTAAAAATCAATTCCTATAATATTCACATTAACAGTTTTAGTATTGATTTCTGTCATATTAAAAATAGAATTTTTCACATTTTCTTGAATTTTTCTTGCAGTTTTAGCAATTGAATATCCTGATTTTAAATTACAGTATACATCGATAAGTAATTCCTCACCTACGAATTCTAGTTCTACTCCTTTAGAGTATACTTTTTTTCCTAATAATTTTGATACACCTTCAACTTCACTTGCTGCAATATTTGCAATAACAGTTAAAGCACTTGGATTAATTTCTACTTTTCCTAATTTTTTGTTTTCCATATTAAGAAACCTCCTAATTTATCTTAAATAATCTATACTATAATAATTTATTGTTAAATTAAATTACTATAAAGATTATTATATCCATAATAATCTACACCATTATACCATATTTTCATAAAAAAAGGGAGTAAAATAACATATTTATTTATATTATAAAAAATGAACAAGGGGTACTATAATTAAAACTATAGCACCCTTGTTCTTAAGGTAAGGTAAGGCAATATAATATTAAATATTAGCTATTAATTCTTCAAATGCTTTATCTATATTGTCTTTATTCTTAGCTCCAGCCTGTGCCATGTCTGGACGTCCACCGCCTCGACCTTCACATACAGTTGCTAAAACATTTACAAGTTTTCCAGCATTATATTTATCTGTAATAGCTTTATCTACTGCAACTACAAAGTTAACTTTATCATCATTAATTGAAGCAAAGGCAATAACATAATTTTCTAATTTAGATTTAGCATTATCTACAAGTTGTTTTAAATGATTCATATTTTCAGATTCTACAACGCTTGTAAGTACGTTTATACCATTAACTTCTTTAATATTGTTTACTAAATTATTTAACTCTGCATTAGCAATTTTTTGTTGTAAACTTTCTTTTTCTTTAGAAAGTTTTTTAATTTCAGTTTGTAAATTAGTTACTTTTTCTACAACATTTGAAGCATTAGCTTTTGTTAATTTTTCAACTGTACGAAGTGTCTCTTCTTGTTGTCTTAAATATTCATAAGCAGCTTTTCCAGTTAAAGCTTCTATTCTACGAACCCCTGCAGCAACACCAGTTTCAGAAACAATTTTGAAAATTCCTACTTCGCTACTGTTTGAATTATGTGTACCACCACATAATTCTATTGAATAATCACCAATTGAGACAACTCGAACTATATCCCCATATTTTTCACCAAACAATGCTTGAGCTCCTAATTTTCTTGCTTCAGCAATTGGCATTTCTTCAGTTTTAATTTCTAAAGCATTCCAAATTTGTTTATTAACTTCTTGCTCTACTTTTTCAATTTCTTCTTTTGTTAAAGGTGCAAAATGAGTAATGTCAAATCTTAGTTTCTCATCAGTTACAAGAGATCCAGCTTGTTTTATATGTGAACCTACTTCATGTCGTAGTGCTTCATTTAATAAGTGGGTAGCTGTATGGTTTTTCTCAACATTCAATCTAAAGTCTCTGCTTACGATTAGTTCATAATCTTTTCCAACTTCAAATTCACCTTCTAGTACTTTTACAAAGTGAATATGACGTTTATCAGGTAGTTTTTTAACATCAAGTACTTTGGCTTTAAATCCATTAGCTAAGATTTCACCATGGTCCGCAATTTGACCTCCACTCTCTGCATAAAATGGTGTTTTTTCAAATACAACTTTTACAACTTCTTCGTCAGAGTATTTATCTAATAAATTATCTTCTTTATCAACTATAGCTAATAGCTTAGAAGATACTTCAAATTGAGTATATCCTATAAATTCACTATTTCCAATAATTCTGCTATATAAATCTGATTGAACTTGCATTGATGAATCATCTTGTCTTGATGATCTTGCTCGTTCTTTTTGTTTTTCCATTTCTTCATTAAATCCATCGATATCAACTTTTAAACCATATTCTTCAGCATATTCTTCTGTTAATTCAATTGGGAAACCAAAAGTATCATATAACTTAAATGCATCTTTACCTGAAATGATTTTTGTAGTATCTTTAACTTCACTAACAATACCATTTAAAATAGCTTCTCCCTCATTAAGAGTTTCATGGAATCTATCTTCTTCTTTTAGAATTACATCTTTAACAAAATCAGCTGATTCTTTTACATTTGGATAATAATCATTCATTATTTCTGCAACTACATCAGTTAGTTTATACATAAATGAATTATTTAATTCTAAAACTTTTGCATATCTAACAGCTCTACGAAGTAATCTTCTTAGAATATATCCTCTACCTTCATTAGATGGAAGTGCTCCATCAGCAATAGCAAATACAACTGTTCTAATGTGGTCAGCAATAACTTTAAATGCTTCATCCTGTTCATTATTAACACCATATTTTTTCCCAGATAATTTTTCAATTTCATTTATTATAGGCATAAATAAATCAGTATCAAAGTTTGTTGGAACATCCTGTAATACAGAAGCTATTCTTTCAAGTCCCATACCTGTATCAATATTTTTGGCAGGAAGTTCTGTATAAGTACCATCCGCATTATGGTTATATTGACTAAATACTACATTCCAAACTTCTAGATATCTTTCGTTTTCACCACCTGGATACATCTCTTCTTTTGGTGATTTTGTATCTGTTTCTTCACCACGGTCATAGAAAATTTCAGTATTAGGCCCTGATGGTCCTTCTCCTATATCCCAGAAGTTACCTTCAATACGAATAATTCTTTCTTCGGGTAATCCAATTTGATTACGCCAAATATCGTAAGCCTCAGTATCTTCAGGGTGTATAGTTACTGATAATTTTTCTTTCTCTAAACCTAACCATTTTTCAGATGTTAAAAATTCCCAAGCCCAAGCAACTGCTTCAGGTTTAAAGTAATCTCCAATTGAAAAGTTTCCTAACATTTCAAAAAAAGTATGGTGACGAGCTGTTTTACCTACATTCTCAATATCATTAGTACGTATTGACTTTTGTGAGTTTGTAATTCTAGGATTTTCAGGTATCACACGTCCATCAAAATATTTCTTTAAAGTTGCTACACCAGAGTTAATCCATAATAATGTAGGGTCATCCACTGGAACTAGTGAAGCACTAGGTTCTATTTTATGTCCTTTTACTACAAAGAAGTCTAAAAACATTCTTCTTATTTCTGTTGATGTTAATTGTTTCATTTTTTTCTCCTTAAATTATAAAAATAAAAAGTCCCTTGTGTAAAATTAATTACACAAGGGACGACCTTAATCGTGTTACCACCCTAATTCGAGTATTTTTTGTACTCCTCATTAGTGTTTATAACGGCTTAGCTGCCGATGAAGTGAAATATAGGTAGCATCAAAGTAATATTATGAATCTTTCTCACCGCTAGACTCTCTCTGAAAATAATATTTAATTACTTTCAATTCCTAAACTTCATTTGATATGTAAATTCATTATATACATTTGTAATAAATTTGTCAATAGATTTATTTTGAATTTCTCATTTCAATCATTGCTTTTTTCTGCCAAAACTTCATATTTCTCTTTATTGTATCAAATCCATATACAAAATTAAGAGTATCTAGACTATTTATTTCTTTTTTATTTGATGATTTTTTTTGTTTGAAATTTAGAGTAGCATTTATTTTGTTATCTTTAATTGATAATACTTTAACTTCTAAAATTTCATCTTGTTTAATATAACTACTAATATCAAAAATGAAACAATTTGTTATCTCTGAAATATGAATTAATCCAACCTGACCATCTCTAGTTTCAATAAATGCTCCATATGGTTTTACAGCAGTAACTTTAACCTTGATTATATCTCCGGGTGCAATCTCTTTATAGCTCATTTTTTATTCTCTCTACTACTTTTGCTACAGTAAATCCATATTCTTCAATTACTTTATTTGCTGGAGCAGAAGCACCAAAATTGTCGATACCTATAGCTAATCCGTCTAATCCAACATATTTGTACCATAAAGCTGTATTACCCATTTCTAAAGATACACGTCTACGGACATTACGTGGTAATAATCCTTCTTTATATTCTTTAGATTGTTCTTCAAATAATTCTACAGATGGCATACTTACTACACGTACTTTAGAACCTTCTTTTTCTAGTTCACGAGCTACATCGACTGCTAATGCAACTTCTGATCCTGTAGCTATTAAAATTGTATCAAAATCTGAAGATGTTTCATAAACAACATATGCACCTTTAGATACTTTTTCAAATGAAGTATTTTCTAAAACTGGAAGATTTTGACGAGTTAATACTAATGAAGTTGGTTTATTATTAACTTTTTGTGATAAATACCATGCAGCTTGTGTTTCAGTTGCATCTGCTGGTCTAAATACATAAGTATTTGGAATTGTTCTTAATGAAGCTAGGTGTTCGATTGGTTCATGTGTAGGACCATCTTCACCAACTGCAATACTATCATGAGTAAATACATATGTTACTGGAAGTCCTTGTAAAGCTGATAATCTTAGTGCAGCTTTTAGGTAATCAGAGAATACGAAGAATGTACCTCCAAATACACGAACTCCACCGTGTAACATTAATCCGTTTAGGATAGTTGCCATACCGAACTCACGTACACCAAATTGTACATTTCGTGCTACTCTATTTTCATTATCTTGAAGCCCTTCTCCTTTTATAAATGTCATATTTGAGTGAGAAAGGTCTGCTGATCCTCCAAAGAATGTAGGTAAAACTGCAGCTATGCTATTAATTGCATCTTGTGATGAATTACGTGTCGCTTGAGCTTCTCCAACATTCTTGAATCCAAAGCTTTCTTTAGATAAGCGCTCAATATCTTTTCTTGATAATACTTCTTCTAATTCAGATGCTAATTCTGGATATTTAGCTTTATAGTCATCATATAATTTTTCCCATGATTTATAAGCAGCTTCTCCACGATCAGCAACTTTTTCTTTAAAGTCTGCATATACTTCAGTTGGAATTTCAAATGGATCATATTCCCAACCAATTTCTTTTCTAAATAATGCAGTTTCTTCTTCTCCTAATGGAGCACCATGAACTCCATTTGTTCCTTGTTTATTAGGTGAACCCGCACCTATAATAGTTTTAACTTCAATAAGAGTTGGTTTATCAGATTTTTTTGCTTCTTCTAAGGCTTTACTTATAGCATCAACATTAGATCCTTCTTCTACTAGAATTGTGTTCCAACCATAAGCTTCATATCTTGCACGAACACTTTCAGAAAATGCATCTTTTGTTTCACCATCTAAACAAATATCATTTGAGTCATATAGTACTACTAATTTATTTAATTTTTGAATTGCTGCAAAACTTGCTGTTTCAGAGGCAACACCCTCCATAATATCACCATCACCACAAATTACATATGTGTAGTGATCAAATAAATTATATCCTTCTTTATTATACTTAGCTGCTAAATATCTTTCAGCTAAAGCCATTCCTACAGCTGTTGATACTCCTTGACCTAATGGACCTGTAGTCGCATCTACACCTTTTGTGTGTCCAAATTCTGGGTGCCCTGGAGTTTTTGATCCCCATTGACGAAAGTTTTTAATTTCTTCTAATGAAACATCTTCAAATCCAGAAAGATGTAATAATGAATATAGTAACATTGAACCATGACCAGCAGATAAAACAAATCTATCTCTGTTAATCCAATCTTCTTTTTTTGGATTTACTCTTAAATGATTGACAAATAGTGAGTAGGCCATAGGTGCAGCTCCCATTACTACCCCAGGATGCCCTGATTTTGCTTTGTTAATAGCATCTACACCCAAAACTTTAATTGCATTTACTGATTTTTGTGACATATTTATGCCCTCCTAAAATTATATTTCTATTCGACCAGAAATTGCTCTAGATAATGTTACCTCATCTACATATTCTATATCACTACCAAATGATATTCCTTGAGCAATTCTAGTTACTTTTATATCCGTATTCTTCAAATATTTTGAAATAAAGCTTGCTGTCCCTTCTCCTTCTGGAGATGAATTTGTCGCAAGAATTATTTCTTTAACAATTGGATCTTGAGCTCTTTCAAACAATGATTTAATATTAATGTCTAAAGGACCGATACCATCCATAGGGGATATCAAGCCATCTAAAACGTGGTAGACTCCTCTATATTGTTGCATATTTTCCATAGCAACTAAATCATTGTCGTTAGCCACAACACATATTGTTGATTTATCACGTGAATTATCTGTACAAATATCACATACAGATGTTTCAGATAATCTATGACAAACTTCACAATTTGTAAGTTTTTCTTTTAATTCCACTAAAGATTTAGCAAAATTATTTATATCATTATCATTCATCTTTAACGTATGAAACGCAAGACGAATGGCTGTTTTTCTCCCTATTCCAGGTAAAAGTGAATAACTATCTATCAAGTCTAATATTGGTTTTGGATATTGCATCTTATAGTCCCGGAATATTTAATCCATTTGTAAATTTACCTAAAGTTTCTTCTTTAAGTTGAGTAGATTTTTCTAATGCGTCATTTACTGCTGTTAAAACCATATCTTGTAACATTTCGATATCTTCTGGATCAACTACCTCTTCTTTAATTTTAATATCTAAAATTTTCCCATCTCCATTAGCTATTGCAGTAACCATTCCTCCAGAAACTGTACCTTCAACTGTTTGATCTTTTAATCCTTCTTGGGCTGCTAACATATCCTTTTGCATTTTTTGCATTTTTTTCATCATTTGTTGCATATTTCCCATTCCACGCATATTATTTCCTCCTAAATATCTTGTTATATTATAATTCTATTTAAAAACCCATAAATTGTCAATAATTTTCAATATCTTTCATTTTATTTCAGTTCTATTTTTCAACTATAATATCTGAAAATAATTGTTCAATTTTTGATTTGTTTTTTGAGTCTTCTTTCTCTTCTTGTTCTTCTTTAATTTCAACTAAACTATCTTTCTTAGGTGAAATATTTTTAATTTCATCTAGTAGAGTGTTATATTGATGATCTTGTAAAGTATATATAGCATAATCTACTCCAATATATCTTCTAAATAATTCCTCTAAATATTTCTTATATTTAGAATTTGGAGCCATTTTCATCATACTTTCTGCTTCATTAAATACAAGTAACCCTGCTATTTTCGAAGAAGCTACTAACTTACAAGATTTAAATATCTCTCCCATAGCATACATTTCATTGTTATCCGTAGAGAAACTATCATTAATAATTCTACCAAATACATTAGAAGCATAATTAGTAAAGTTATCATTAGAACTATTAATTAATTCCACTATTTTACTTTTATCTTTTATAATAACCTCTTTTATTTCAACATTGTTAGATAAATATGAATCTTTAGTAGTATCTGAATTTTCTGTCTTATTATTTAATTCTACTTTTTGATTTTTCATCTGTAGTAATTTTTTTTCCAATAATATAATTCTACTTTCTAGTTCTTGTATCTGTGTATTAACAACTATGTTACTACCCTCATTTGATACAACATCTACTTTAGTATTGCTATAATTAGCTTTTGAACATATTTTAACTATACATATTTGCATATAACTCATATATTCAGTTGAAAATCTTATATATTGCTCTGTTTGTGATAAATATTCAATTATTTTATAAAAATAATCAAACGGAACATCTTTTACAACATCCTCAATTATTTTCACATTATAATTTGTATAATTTGTGTTATTTAAATTTTTATAAACTACAATATCCCTTGTAATATTTATTAAATCATTAAGTAAAAGTTTAGTGTCTTTAGCTTGTGCGACAAAATCATTATACATAAGTAGTGATTTTGTCACATCTCCTTGTAATAAATATTTATAAAACTCTAAGATATTGTCTTCACTAATAGATGATGTTACTTCTAAGATATTTTCTAAAGTGATTTTTTCAGAATAATTAGATACTTGATCAAGTATGCTTATTGCATCTCTCAAACCACCTTTAGCTAAGGTTGCAATTTTCTTTATTGCATCTTCTTCTATATCTAGACTTTCATTTTCTGAGATATATTTTAATCTATCCTCTAATTGTTTAACTGATAAATTTTTAAACTCAAATCTTTGGCATCTTGATAAAATTGTTGCTGGTATTTTATGAATCTCAGTAGTAGCTAAAATAAAAATAACATGTGCTGGAGGTTCTTCTAACGTTTTTAGCAGAGCATTAAATGCTGCTGTTGTAAGCATATGAACCTCATCGATTATATAAACCTTATATCTACCTTCACTTGGCAAAAATTTAATGGCTTCTTTAATATCACGAACTTCATCAACACCATTATTACTTGCAGCGTCAATTTCTATTATATCTACATTTTCTTTTTGATATACTTCATTTTTATTCACTTCATTAGCAAATATTTTTGCAACAGAAGTTTTACCAGTTCCTCTAGGTCCATAAAACAAGTACGCATGGCTAATTTGATTCTTTTCAATTGCATTATTTAGTACTGAAACTATATGATTTTGACCTACAATATCTTTAAATGATTGTGGTCGATATTTTCTATATAAAGCCTGAAACATACAATCCTCCTATATAAACTTAACTATATAATTATACCATATTTTATATATTACTTATAGTAAAAAAAGCATAGTGAAAAATTTTTCACTATGCTTTTAACTAAATACTGATTACAATAAAGTACACTATTACAACAAGAAAACATATACTACCCATTCCAAAACATATATTTCCTACAATCTTACTATCTTTAGAATACTTTTCAATATTTTCTGGTAATTTTGCCTCTTCAAAACTAATATCGATGCCATTAATCAAATGAGCATTATCTCCTCTTTTTATATATTTTCCTAAAATCAAAAAAATTATTCCAAAATATAGTACCATTATCATAGTTCCAGTTGCTAGATATCTTTCAGGTAAAAAAAATAACAATAACGTCATTAATTCTATTGGTAATATTATAATTAATAGTGCAGTACTTTTCTTCATATAATAATTCTCCCTTCTCTACTATTTATATTTATTATATGACAAGATGATTAGTTATTACAACTATAAAAAAGATAAAGTAGATTTCATTTTTTATAAATAATCTACTTTATCTTAATTCATATTAATTTCTATTATTTATTTTAAATTTCAAGAATAAGTCATTGTATAACTGAAGCATTGCTGGCGATAAATCTTCGTAAACTTCTGCTTTTCCTATACTACTTAAATCGGGATAGAACTGTTCATCAGATGTAACTTCTTCTGGTAATAATTCTTTAGCTTTCTCATTTGGAGTAGCGTATCCAATGAATTTTGCATTTTGAGCTGCATTTTCTGGTCTAAGCATAAAGTTTATAAATTTATAAGCTGCATCTTCGTTTTTTGAAGTTTTAGGTATAACTATATTATCAAACCAAAGGTTTGTTCCTTCTTTAGGTACTGAATATACCATATTTTCATTTTCTGTCATTATTGCTGATGCATCACCTGAAAAGACAACTGAAACCCAAGCTTCATTATTAATCATTAGCATTTTTTTCTCATCAGCATTTATTGCTTTAACATTTTTATGTAATAATTCTAATTTTTTCTCAGCTAAATTAAGATTAACTTCATTAGTATCATTTACAGAATTACCTTCAGATTGTAAAGCAATTCCCATCATTTCTCTTGCGCCATCAATAAGAAGAATATTATTTTCTAAACGAGCGTCCCATAAGTCATCCCATTTTTCAAATTTCAAATCACTTGGAACTTTTGTCTTATTATAAACTATTCCTAATGTACCCCAAAAATATGGAACAGAGTATTCGTTGTTAGGGTCAAAAGAAAGATTTATAAATTGTTTATCTATATTATCAAAACCTTCTAGTTTACTATGATCTAGTTTTTTTAATAAATCTAATTTCTTCATTTTTTTAATCATATAATCTGAAGGTACAACTAAATCATAAGGTGTAGATCCTGACTGTATTTTTGTTAGCATAGCCTCATTTGAATCGAAAGTTTCATAAACAACTTTTATTCCAGTTTCAGCTTCAAATTTTTTAATTAAGTCTGGATCAATATATTCACCCCAGTTGAAAATTGTAAGAGTTTGTTTTTCTCCACTACTTGAGCTATCAATGAAATCTCTACTGTATAATAATCCTAAACAAATAACTAAGATTGATAAAGCAGAAATAAGTAATTTTTTCATACTATCTTACCTCCCTTTTCAACTTACTTGTATTAATTATATAGTATATAATTGCTGCAATTACAACAAAAAGAGTTAAGACTGTTGATAATGCATTGATTTGTAAGTTTATTCCTTGTCTTGCCATTGAATAAATTTCTACTGATAGTGTTTGGAATCCATTACCAGTAACGAAGAAAGTTACCGCAAAGTCATCAAGTGAATAAGTTAGTCCCATAAAGAACCCTGCTAGAATTCCAGGAGTAATATACGGAATAACGATTTTACTTAAAACTTGTGGATATGTTGCCCCAAGGTCAACAGCTGCATCAATTATAGATTTTGGCATCTCATATAATTTTGGTAATACCATCAATACTACTATCGGTATACTAAAAGCTATATGCGATAGTAGAACTGACCAAAAACCTTGAATACTATCAATTCCTAACTGTTTTCCTATAAATGTGAACATAAGTAAGAATGAACACCCAATTATTACGTCTGGACTCACAATTAAAATATTGTTACCAATTAAAAAGCTATTTTTCTTTTTGTTAGATTTAAGTGAGTATATACCTAATGCTCCTAATGTTCCTAAAACAGCTGAAAATAATCCACAAAGTAAAGCAACTACTAAAGTATTAATAACAATTACCATCATACGAGTATTTTCAAACAATTCTACATAGTGTTTCCATGAGAATCCTTCGAAATCTATCATTGTTTTTCCAGAGTTAAATGAATAGTACGCTAAATAAACTAGAGGTATATATAATATTGCAAAAATAACTATTAAATATAATTTTGAAGTTAATTTCATTATTTTTTTCCTCCTATAGTTACTTTATCTTTAGTATTTGTTAATACCATTATAATTCCCATTACAACTATTAAGAACACAGCTATTGTAGATCCTAATCCCCAGTTTTGTGTAACAAGAAAATGCTCTTCAATGGCAGTACCTAAGTTTATAATTTTGTTACCTGCAATAAGCCTTGTTATCATAAATAGAGATAATGCTGGAATAAATGTAACCTGTATACCAGTTTTTACACCATTAATACTTAAAGGAAATATAATCTTTCTAAATGTAGTTTTAAAATCTGCCCCTAAATCATATGAAGCTTCTATCAAGTTTCTATTAATTCCTACTACTGAGTTATAAATTGGTAATAACATAAATGGTAGGAATATGTAACTAGATACAAATACAAAACTGAATGAGTTGAATAATAAACTTTGCGTACCTATTCCTATATATTCTAAGAAACTGTTAATTGTTCCATATTCTCCAAATAATCCTAAGAACGCGTATGTTTTTAACAATATATTAATCCATGTCGGTAATATAATAAGTAAAAGTAGCAATTCGCTATATTTGCTTTTACTAATTATAAAAGCTAAAGGATAACTTATTACTAAACAAATTAGAGTAATTAAAAAAGCATACCAAAAACTATAAAGCGTCATTAATACATATGTGCTACTAAAAAATACTTGATAGTTTGAAAGGGTAAAATTACCATTAATATCTCTAAAAGAATAATAAACAATCAGTAAAATTGGAAATACTACAAAAAGTAACATCCACATTATATATGGAATCATGAAAAGTGAGCGTGTTTTTTTATTAAACATTATTATTCCTCCTCTTCATATGATTCTAAACGTGCGTCAAATTCTTCTTCTGTTTCTCCTGGTACCATGATATGTATTGCTTCAGGATCAAAGTTTAGTCCGACAGCAGAACCAGGTTTTGCTTCTTTAGTAGAATGTACAATCCATTCGTTATACTGATCATCTAAACAACAAATTTCATAATGTACACCTCTGAATAATTGTGTATCTACTACAACGTTGATTTTTCCTTTTTCAAGAGAAGTAATTTCTAAATCTTCTGGTCTAATTACTACTTCTACTCGTTTATTTTTATCTAAACCAGCATCAACACATTCATATTGTTTTCCGTAAATTTCTACTAAATAGTCATCTATCATTACTGCATTAACAATATTAGATTCTCCTATAAAGTCAGCAACAAATCTGTTTACAGGTTCATCATAAATATCCAGAGGGGTTCCACTTTGTTCAATTTTACCATTATTCATAACAAAGATATAATCACTCATTGCTAAAGCTTCTTCTTGGTCATGTGTCACGTAAATGAAAGTTATACCTGTTTGTTGTTGTAACTCACGAAGTTCATATTGCATCTCTTGTCGTAATTTTAAATCAAGAGCAGATAATGATTCGTCAAGTAAAATAATTTCCGGCTCATTTACAATTGCGCGGGCAATTGCAACACGTTGTTTTTGCCCTCCACTCATTTCACTAATATCGCGTTTTTCAAAACCTACAAGGTTAACTTGTTTTAAAGCTTTTTTTACTTTTTTATTTATAACTTCTTTTTTTTCATTTTTTATTTTTAAACCAAAAGCTACGTTTTCAAATACATTCATGTGTGGAAATAATGCATAATCCTGGAAAACAGTATTAACTTGACGTTTATTAGCCGGTAAATCATTTACCACTTTATTATCTAATAGTACATCTCCTGAAGTTGGACTTAAAAATCCACCTATTAATTTTAAAATTGTACTTTTACCACAACCACTTGGTCCTAATAAAGTATAAAAATTACCTTTTTCAATTTCTAAATCAATATTTTTTAAAACTTTATTATTACCAAACGACATTGATACATCTTTAAATTCAACAATATTTGCCATTATTTTCTCCTTATAAATACGAATTAGTTGCTACTATCAAAATTTCACATTCTTGATCAAATGGATTTGATAACCTGTGTTCTGAAGTAGCTAAAAAATAAAATGATTCTTTTTCTGAAGCAATATATTCCTCTTCTCCAAGTTTTAGTTTACATTTTCCTCGCAAAACATAACATAATGTTTCTGATTCTGAAGGTGAAAAAGTTTTATAATTGCTATTTTTCTCTAATTTAAGAATTAATGATTCCATTTCTTTTTCATTAGATTCTGGTACTAACCAAGTTAATTCATAACCTTCATCAGTTTCTTCATAGCTAGTTTGATCCTCTAATGAGTAGTACACTTTTTGACTTGAACTTTCTTTATCAAAAAAATCTTTTGGAGCACAACCTAGAACCTGTAAAATGTTAAAAAATGTTTCCATAGATGGTGAAGCTAAGTCACGTTCTACTTGTGAAATATATCCTTTACTTAAATCTGTACGTTCTCCTAATTCTTCTTGGGTGAGATTTTTTTGAATTCTCAATCTTTTCAATCTTTCTCCTATTGAGTACATCTTATCTCCTTTCCTAACAATAACAAAATTGCTATTACTAAGTTTATTATTATCTTACTTTTTGTTATGAAGGTTTAATATTAATAAACTTTTTGTCTTGAAAGTATTCTGTTATTAAACTATTAGTTTACTTTTACTAAATACAAGTTTAATAATACTATAAATAAGCTTTAAAATCAACAGTAAATTTAAATTTTAATGCATTAATTTATAAATATATAGATAAAAAAAGAAACTAGTTCTTTATGCCTAGCTTCTTAAAAATTTAATTTTAAAATAATTTTATTACCTTATCTATATCCTCTTCCGTTGTAGACCAATCTGTTACTAACCTTATAATAATATTGTTATAATCATACTTTAGATAAATTAAATTTATTATATTTTTATAAATTTATAACTTTCAACTTTTACACTTTAACAACAGGTAATAATAATATATATAAATTATTATACTAAATAACCTTTTTATGATTCTCTCTTTTTACTTTATTGATTACCTAAAGTATTATATAATTAAAGCTACTAAAACTAGAAGAACATTACGTTATTATGAATATTCTCTAAAATATTCTCAATTGTATTATTAAAAACATACTACGACTATATTTTCAATATTTAATAATTATAAAAGGAGCAATTATGCATTTTAAAGTTTTAAATGATTATAAAAGTGTAGAGGATTATTTAGTTAAATTTTTAAAAATTTCAAAGAAAAATCTTCACATTATAAGAATGCAATCACATCAAGACAAAAATACAATTTTAATTAATAATGATATCGCAAAACTTAACACACCATTATCGAAAAATGATATTCTTAAACTAAATATAGAATTATCAAAATCAAACTATTTAATAAATAAAAGCTTATCAATAATAAAAGAATATGAAGATTCATATCTACTAGTAGTTTCAAAACCATTTGGAATTAAAACTCATCCAAATGATATTAGTACTGAAGATAACACATTAGTTAATTATTTAATTTCTGACTATCAATATCTAGAGCCAATTCATCGATTAGATATTGATACTTGTGGACTGGTAATTTTGTCTAAAACTCCCTTAATAAAATCAAAACTCGATCATATGTTAGAAAATCGGGAAATTAAAAGATATTATACAGCACTTACAAAAAATAATATAAAACCACAGACTATAAAAAATAATATAGGTCGTGATAGCCGTGAAAAAAATAAAATGGCAGTTACAAACAAAGGAAAAAAAGCTATAACAAATATACTCTCTTGTGAAAAAATAGATCAAAATAAGTTTATGGTTACAATTTCGCTAGATACAGGAAGAACTCATCAAATTCGAGTTCACTTGTCTTCAATCGGTAACGCAATTATTGGAGATAAACTCTATTCACACGATGGTTATAAGTATGATAAAATGTACCTTGGTGCATTAAAGGTTGTATTTAATCATCCAGTAACTAACGATAAACTTGAAATAAACTCTTCGTTAAGAACAGAATTTATAATAGAAAAATAGACTCAAGAAATTCTTGAGTCCATTTTTTATTTTAAGCTTTCTACAAAACTATATGCTCCTTGTGCAGCTATTGCACCGTCAGACGTAGCTGTTACTACTTGTCTTATTTCTTTTTCTCTAACATCACCAGCTGCAAAAATTCCAGGAATTGTCGTTTCAAGTTTTTCGTTAGTAGGTATATACCCTGAAGAATTTGTAATTCCTAACTCAGTAAAATCATTAGTTTGAGGTATCATTCCTACGTATATGAATATCCCATCTGCAGGAATAGAACTGATTTCTTCTGTTTTCACATTACGAATCTCAACTGATGAAACTTTTCTTTCACCTTTAATTTCAGTGACCACACTGTCCCAAATAAATTCAATATTATCTTTAGCAAATGCTCTATCTTGTAAGATTTTTTGTGCTCTTAATTCATCACGTCTATGAACAATTGTAACTTTAGAGACAAGATTAGATAGATATAGTGCTTCTTCAACAGCAGAGTCACCTCCACCAACTACTACTACTTCTTTATTTCTAAAGAAAGCTCCATCACAAACAGCACAGTAGCTTACTCCTTTACCTGAGAATTCTTCTTCTCCTGGTACATTAAGATTTCTATGTTCAGATCCTGTAGCAACAATAACTGTTTTAGCTATATATACTGTAGATCCTGCAGTAACATATTTTAAATCTTCTTTTACTTCTATTTTGGTAATATTTCCAAATGCAAATTCAGTACCAAATTTCTTAGAATGTTCAAACATTTTTTCTGATAATTCAGGTCCTGTAATATGCTCATACCCAGTATAGTTTTCAATTTCTTCTGTAGATTGCATTTGTCCACCTGGATACTTTCTCTCTAACATTAGAACAGACATATTTGCACGTGAAGCATAAATTGATGCTGTCATACCCGCTGGACCTGCTCCAACAATAATTAAGTCATAAATTTTTTCTGTCATAGTTTCCACCCTCTTTTTATGATTCTTTATACAATATTTTTTTGTCTTTAAACTTTGTATTAAGCACTATTAAGTATATCAAACTTCCAACTACAAATACCAGTGAAAGTACTTGTGAAATACGTAAACTACCTATATATAAAGAGTCTGTTCGCATACCTTCAACGATAAATCTCTCTACACCATATAATATGATATACGAAGCAAACACTTCACTTTGAGATAATTTATTTCTTAATATTAATAATATAGTTACCGCTATAAAGCACCAGAAACTCTCGTATAAAAAGGTAGGTTGTCTGTATGCTCCATCTATAAACATATTATCTATTATAAATTTTGGAATAAATCTATCTTCTAAATATGAACGACTCACTTCTCCACCAAAAGCTTCATGATTAAAGAAATTACCCCAACGTCCAAGCATTTGACCTACTAATAAACTTGGTGCAATAATATCTAAAAGCTTTATTATTTTAATTTTTCTTTTTCTAGCGAAGAAATATAATACAATAAAGCCACCTAATAGGCCACCATAGATAGCTATTCCTCCGTCCCATATTGCAATTATTTCATCTTTATGATTTGAATAGTAATCCCATCTGAATACAACATAATAGGCTCGAGCGAAAATAAAAGCTACTGGAAGAGCCATTAATAAAAGATCTAACATCGTATCCTTTGGTAATCCTCTTTTTGAAGCTTCTCGTTCAGCCATTAAATATGCTACTAACACTGTCGTAGCAATTATAATTCCATACCAATAAATAGGTTTTGTAAATAAATGAAATGCAATTGGATTAATATATCCTAAACTCATTTTTATTCTCCTTTGCTACTTTCTGTGTTATTTCTTTTTATTTCCTCTTTTAACCTGCTAGTAAAATCTTCTGCAGTATTTGTTCCCATTTGATTTAAACGATAATTCATTGCTGCAGATTCAATAATAATTGCAACGTTTCGTCCTGGTCTAACTGGAATAGTTTTTTTCTCTATTTTAGAACTTAATATTTCTTGTTTTTCATTATTTAAACCAATACGATCATATTGTTTAGACTCATCCCATGTTTCTAAATGAATATTTAGTTGAAGTCGTTTCTCATTTCGAACTGCCCCAGTTCCAAATAATGTCATTACATTGATAATCCCTAGTCCCCTTATTTCTAATAAGTGCTTAATCAAAGGAGATTCGCATGTTCCAATTAAGTAATCTTTCTGAAGCTCCCTAATATCTACTCTATCATCTGCTACTAGGCGGTGCCCCCTTTTTATTAGTTCTAATGCTATTTCACTTTTACCAATACCACTTTCTCCAGTTAATAGTATGCCGATCCCGTAAACCTCAATAAATACACCATGTACCGATGTAGTTGGAGCAAACATATTTTGCAGATGATATGTAATAAATCCCATTAACTTAGTAGTTTCAGAGTTGCTACGTAGTACTGGAGTATCATATTTATTAGAGGCTTCTATTAATTCATGAGGAATATCTAAACCTCGTGAAACAATTATACAAGGAGTAATCCTTGTACATAACATACCCATTCTAGAACTTTTTTCTGCGTCAGTTAATAACTTAAAGAAAGATAACTCACTCGTACCAAGAATCTGTACTCTTTGGGGGTTATAATGTGAAAAGTAACCTGCCAACTGTAATGCAGGTCGAGACAACTCCCCTGTAGTTATTTCCCTATCTAGCCCTTTTTCTCCACTAATTACTTCTAAATCTAATTTATCAATTAGATCTTTTGTTGTTACTATTTTCATTTAGTTTTCCTTACTATTTTTTATTTAGATTATATTAAGGTTATCTATCTACCTTTAGAATTTTTTTATTATTATCTTTCTATCATTACTATTTAATAATGCATTAAATATAGATATAAATATTGCTAAGAAAAATGCTGAGCCAAATGACGCCACTTCAAAATGGGGTGACAATAAATATGACACAAGCATAATCAATAAAGCATTAATTATAACTATAAAAATACCAAAAGTCATAATAATTGGAACTATACTTACCATCAATATTATCGGTCTAATGAACATATACAATATAGTTAAGAGCAATGCACCATAGAACCCGTATATTGGTTTATCAATCCTAAGACTTCCATTAAATAGACCTGAAAATGCAATAACTATTAAGCAATTTACTACAGTACTCTTAATAAAAGTCCAAAGTAAAGATTTACTATTTTTCATTTATAATCCTCTTTTTCATTCTTAAAATTCTTTTAAGCTCATATAATACAGAAAGTGGAAACTAGTCCCACTTTCAAAAATATTCTAAATTATTTTGTAAACTCTTCTGTAATTTGAGGAACTACTTGTTTTTTACGTGAAACTACTCCCTCTAATAACATAAAATCATTGTTTAAAGCCTTATTAAATGCTGAAGCGACTTTATCTTTTTTATCTCCTAGTACTAAAACTTCAGAGTTTGAAGTTAAGATATTAGTAATAACAAACACAAATGCAGATAATCCTTTTTCTGAGATTTCTTTATTTATAGCACTAACTAGTTCTTCTTTACGTTCAGATACTTCTTTCTCATCTACTGTATTTATTTGCGCAACGATCAGTTTGTCATCTCCTAAGATGAATTCTTTAGCATCTAATGAAATTAATTCTTCAGCTTTTTTATCTTTAGTAGACGCTCCTGCTTTTAGCATTGCTAATCCATATTCTTCTAAATTAACCTCTGCAATAGCAGCTAATTCTTCTGCTGCAACTTTATCACGTAATGTACATGTTGGTGATTTAAGTAATAATGAATCAGAGATAATTGCTGATAACATAAGTCCAGCCATTTGTTTATTTATATGTACACTTTGTTCTTCATAAATTTTCTTTAAGATAGTTGCAGTACATCCAAGTGGTTCTGCTCTGTAATATAATGGTGCTGCAGTTTCAAAGTTAGCAATTCTATGGTGATCAATAACTTCACGAATTACTGCATTTTCAATTCCATTAGCTGATTGTTGGAATTCGTTATGATCGACTAATATTACATGTTGTCCTTCTTTAAGACTTTCTACTAGACGAGGTGTACTTACACCAAAGTATTCTAGTGCATATTTAGTTTCATCATTTAATTCTCCAAGTCTTACTGCTTCTGTATCCATACCTTGAAGTCTTTTTAAATTGTTATAAACGATAGCAGAACAAATTGTGTCTGTATCTGGATTTTTATGTCCAAAAATTAAAATATTTGTCATTTTTTAACTCCTCTATTAAATATACTTATCTATTATTTTACCTTTTTTTTTATTTTTTTTCAAAACATTTCTTAGTTTTAAACTGTTAATTATAAACTTTTCTTAGCTAAGCTTAAATCAACATGGCAATAACCTGTTGGATTTTTTTCAAGATATTTTTGATGATATTCTTCAGCATCTATATAATTGTTTACTTTTTCAACTTCAACAACTATTTTCTTATCAATTTTTTTCTGCAGTTCATCAATAAACTGTCTTGCTATTTCAGCTGTATCTTCGTCAATATAATATATTCCTGTTCTATATTGACGTCCAACATCCCCCCCTTGCTTGTTAACACTAGTAGGGTCAATAATTCTAAAATAATGACGTAAAACATCAGTTAATGGTAGTATTTCATCATTATATTTTAAGTAAATAACTTCTGCATGGTCAGTCGACTTAATTAAATTATAATTTGTTTTTTCTGTCTGACCATTACTATAACCTACTTTTGTCTCAATTACACCATTTAATTGAGCAAAATATCCTTCTACTCCCCAAAAACATCCACCTGCTAAATATACTTCTTTTATCATATTATATATTACCTTTCATAATTACTAAATTAATTACTAGTTATGAATTTATTATACTATAAGTTTAAAAATTTTAACATAATATTGACCTTAAGAATAATGACAGGATTGAATAATCAACCCTGTCATTATTTTATTCGATCGTATGTGTCTCTTCAAAAACCCTGTGTTCAACTTTATAATTATGAAAAATAGCATTAATTTCTGCACCCAAAATTAAAATATAACCTGTAATATATAGCCAGATAATAAACGCCATTAATGCTCCAATTGTTCCGTAGGTTTTAATATAACTTGAAAAATGATCAATGTAATATCCAAATAATCTACTGACAAGTGTCCAAGAAATTGTAGAAAATACAGCTCCTGGGAAAATGCTAATTAATTTCAAGCGTAAATTAGGACCTAATATATATAAAAATACGAAAACTATAAAAGTAAACATAATTGGAAAACTATAGCTCAAATATGACCATACATTATAAAAACCTTCATCTAAGTTTAACTTATGAAATAGTAAATATGTAAGTTGTTTTCCAAAAACCACTAGAGCTAAAACTAGAAACATACCTACTAAAAACAATACAGTAAATAATATACTTATTAACTTAGTTACTATCCATATCCTTCCGTCTCTTACTCTAAATGCATTGTTAAATGCTATAATTATACCATAAATACCATTTGATGCAGACCATAAGGTAAATACAATACCTAAGGTAATAATAGTATTATTATTTTTACTATTTAATACTTCAGAAATCATTCCAAATATAAAATCACCTAATTCACCAGGTGCAAAACTTTGAATTTTATCAAGTAAAAACTTCTGATCTATGTTAAAGTAAGGTGTTAATGCCACTGCAACTATCAACATAGGAAATAAAGATAATATAAAATAATAGCTCAAATTTGCTGATAATAACGAAATTTCATCATACATTATCCTATAATACATTTCCTTACAGAATTTTTTTATTGTTAATTTACCTTTAGGTTCCGCTTCATAAAATGAATAATTCTTTTCTGGAATAAACATAGTCTATAATACATACTTAGCTACTGTTTTAGCTACTTTATAATATGTTGGTAAACTTGAAACGGAAAGAAAATCAAATCCATTTATAGGAAAACCATTTCTACTAATTACATAACCCTTAGATTCAAGATATTCTTTTGATTCTTTTATTTTTTGTTCATCTTCTTTATTGATTTGATCATTTTTAGTAAAAATAGCTACTGTCGCTAAAGCACCTATTCCTACTACTGTCAATGCTAAAATAGATTTTTTACTCATTAATATTCTCCTTTAACTTATTACACATAATATAATAACATTTTAAACTATTTGCCTAAACAAAGCAATAAATATATGTTAGATATCATTAAAAAATACAGCTTTAAAACCTATATCTTTTAAAGCCGTATTTTCCATTATTTAGAATTATTAATTTTCAATTGTAATACTATATTTTTATCATAATAATCATTTAAACTTTTTATACTATAAAATTTATTTATGTATATTCCTATTATGCTAAACATAACAATTATGACAAAAAGTAATGTCATTATTGAAATTATAATAGCATTTCCTTCTTTATTCATATTTACATCTCTTTCTTGTGTTGGAGTTCTTTATTTAGGGAGGATTTTTTAAGTTTTTTGTACCACCACTTTACTTTACTTAAATTAAATCTTCTCTATTTAATAGTATTTTTACTTATTTATTCTGTTGTTTAATATTTATTTATTATTTTTTAATTTTAGATGTAAAATACGCTTTTTGTTATTTCTATCAATTATACTTATCTTTAATAAATTTCCATCTTGGTTTATAGAATACCCTTTTAATTTTTTTAAAAGTAAAATATTGCCTACATACGAATTTGTATTTTTCTTTTTTTCTAGGAATACTCTATCTCCCCTAAAGATTAGTAATACTTCTTCTTTATTATCTTTTGATTCCATAACGATGTGATTGCTAAACCTATCAACCACATTACTTGCATTATAGATTTCAAAAATTTTTTTATGTGCTAAAGCATATTCATAATCTGTATAATTCATAAATCTTTTTGATGTTTTAACAGTAGTTTCTAATATTAACATAAGAAGCACTGATAAGATAGTTAATAAAAATAAAGATACTATCAATTCTATTAGAGTAAAACCATCATTTTTTCTACCCATACTTAATCTTATTCCTTGTTTTCTCATCATATATTTCAGCTCTATTTCCACTAACTATTATCACATAGCTTTCTCTTCTTACTTTAAAATGTTTCTGACCTTTATGATTACTTATTTCTTCATAAAGAAGTTCTCGCATCTCTAATTCTTTTTCTGCTTTTGATAAATTAGAATATTGTTTTACCATATTTGGTATCAAATAAACAAATATTAATGAACATATAAACAAAGCAGCCATTATCTCTATAAATGTAAAACCATTATTTCTAGACTTCATCTACAGTAATATATCCTGAATCTAAATGAACTATTACCCTATATTTACATGATGATAGTTTTACATCTATAGTATTAGCTTTTGAAACCAAATTACCATGTCTATATTTCAATCTAATTGTGTTTCCATTAAGTAATGTCCTACCACCACGTGGTATTTTTTTCCATACTTTTTTGCCATTTGAATAAACAATATACTCATTATCTCTAGTAAAAAAATCAATGTAAGAATTGTTACTTTTTAAACTGTCTGTTTGAACGAGGTATATATCAGAAATAACTTCATTTAACGCCATCCTATCCTTATACTTAGAATAATTAGATATAGTAATCATCGATAAAATGATTATTAAAATACCTACTATAAATAATACAGCCATCATTTCAATTAAACTAAATGCTGAATTATCTCTGTAATGTAGCTTTTCCATTTGAAATTATTATTTGTTTCCCATTAGGGGCTTTACTCGCCTTTTCTACTGGGCCTTCTAAATAATGTTTATTTACTAACTTATCGAATGTTACATCAGGATCTTTTTCATTAATTTCATAAGCAGTAACTTGTGATTGAACAGTCTTTTCATATGCTTCTGAACTTTTATCTTTAGCACTATCTATATTTTTTGTTATATTAGGAATAATTAAAATAAGTAGTATTGCTATGATAAATAAGACTATCAACATCTCTATAAGCGTGAAAGCTTCTTTACCTTTAATTTTAAGAACTTTCTTTGTCATATTTCTCTCCTTATTTCAGCGAACTTGCCATATTAAATATAGGCATTAGTATAACCATATATAAACCTATTATTACAAATGCTAATATAGCAAATAACACTGGCTGAAATTTTCTTAACATTTTATCTAGTGATGTTAAAAAAGTATCTAACATTAATTCACTAAACAATTTCAACTCCCTATCAATTAATCCATTATTTATACCATGAATTACAAATTTTTCTACTGATTTATCAAAAAACTTAATACTGGCAATTGCTTCTTCAAAGCTAAGTCCTTTATCTAAATCTCTCATTATTTTTTTAGAAAAATAGGTCAAATAATAGTCATAGTTTTCTTCTATAATAACTTCTAATGCAGTTTTTAATGAAAAACCGCTCATTAGAAATAAACTCAATTCCAAAGTGAATTTATATGAATAATATAGTCTAGCATAAACTCTTATTTTTGGAATATACATAAGTGTATTTAAAAATATATTCTTCCTATATTTATATATATATATCATATAAACTAATACTATTATTGACAAGATCACTATAATAGATATAATTTTAGGGGTGTAATAAATAATTTTTATTAGAAGAATCGTTTGAATATCCATTTTTATACTAGATGATGTATAAATATTTTCAAACTGCGGAATTACTAACAAGTTAAATACCATGATTAAAGTAATTAATGCAATGGTAAGAATTAAAGGATATCTTAAAGTTTTTATTACTTTTTCTTTTTGTTCTTTTTTTATTCTTAGATAATTTTCAATTTCTAAAAGCATATCTTCTATGCTACCATAATCTTCTGCAAACTTCATTTTGCTTGTAACAAATGTAGAATATCCTAGATATCTTAATAAATCCGATAATTTTTTACCATGAGAGAGCTCTAATTTTAAACTGTCAATTTTTTCTAAAGAAACATCATATTGAAACAATAGAAATTCAATTGAATCTTCAAGCATATAACCATGCTCGATTAATTCAGATAACCTTTGAATAAAATAGATTTTATTCTCTTCATCAAGAATTTTGCTAATATCCCCATTTTTCTTTTTCATTAAGCGATATTATCTCCTTCTCATAGGCTATATTAAATTTATGTTGTAAAGAATTATTATTTCTAATTTTATTATCAATATAATTTTGAATTTCTTCTTTTGTTAATATTTCGGTAATTAATCCCCTTTTATTGTTAGTTAATCTAACTAATCTTTGAGAGACAATACAGATTATAGTTTGTTTTATATCTTCATGTGATAAATTTAAATCCCTTAACCTATTTATCACACCTATAGAATTTTCTGCATGAATTGTACTCAAAACTAAATGTCCAGAAAAAGTAGATGTTATAACTTGTCCCGCAGTTTTATAATCTCGAACTTCTCCAACTACAAGAACATCTGGATCACATCGTAACATTGATTTCAAAGCATTTTCATAGGTTATCCCTGCTTTCTCATTAATCTGCATTTGAATCAAATTATTAATATTTTTTTCTACAGGATCTTCAATTGTAAGTACTTGTTTCCCTAATTGAGCACATCTACTTGCCAATTTATACATTGATGTTGACTTACCACTCCCTGTTGGTCCTGAAAAGAGTATAAGACCATTTGCTTTTGAAGCAAGTCTATCTATAAATATATTATCTTTTGAAAATATACTATATTTAACATCTTCAATTTCATTTGTAAAAATTCTCACTACACAACCTTCAAATAATTCACTTAAAGGTAAAGTAGAAACTCTTAGATAATATTCTTTACCTAAGAGCCTATAAACAAACTTACCACTTTGTGGTTCTTTATTTCTTGAAATGTCTATATTAGCATTATATTTCAATAATGAAATAACTGCTTCTAACTCCCTATTAGAATATTTTTCATATTTACTCAGATTCCCCATTACTCTGAGTTTTATAAAGGAATATCCTGTTATATTCGGATAAATATGGATATCACTGGCTTTCTTTTCTATGGCTTCATTTAAAATCTTCATCATCAAATTTTTTGTATTTATAGTTATCACGCCCTTTATCCTTAAAGAAAAAGAAAATATAGGCTAAGTTATTTTTTTAACCTAGCCTATATCTCAAACTATTAATTTAATATACTACATATAACCCATATAGCCTAAGTAATTTGAATTTATTTTATAGATTCAAGTGCCTAGAAAAAGAATATCCCCTAAATCTTCTTAAAACTTCTTCTACTAGTTTACAATCTTCGCTATCTAAAGCCTTAATCATATCAATTACTTCAAAGTGTGTACCTTCTAACTCTGAACGTTCTACTTTTTCAGTTTTGTAGCCCACTAACTCATCTATTGTGACATTATATAATTTCGCAATAGATACTAGAGTAGCAACATTGGGTTCGTTTCTGCCGTATTCCCAGTTAGCATATACACCATGAGATGACAACTCTAGCTTATCTGCTACCGCTGACATAGAGTAATTGTTCATTTTTCGAAGCTTTTTAAGATTTTGTGCCAGTAATGTTCCTTTATTCTTCAAAGTAATCCTCCTTTCTCATCTATAATTATTATACAATGTTTGATATAAAAAATCAAATAAAATTATAAATTTTTGAGATTTTTTTTTATGAAAATGCAAATAATATTATTTTCGAATTTCATGTAAAGTTTACAGAAAATCTCGAAAAGATGTATATGTCAACCTTTAACCAAAGAAAAGCAACGCTAATGAAAGCGTTGCTTTTAATTTTTATTCTGGTTTTTCTATTGTTAATATTTTTATATTTTCTAATAAATTAACATATACATAATTTGCTGCAATTAATCCTGCTACAGATGGACAAAACGCATTTGATGCAGGAGGTATTTTTGCCTTACGAATTTCAGAATCCTGTTTACCTATTTTGCTTAAATATTCTTTATTGGCTTTTGTTGGACTTTCTGTAGAGTACACTACAGGTATTTTTCCTGTCACTCTTTCTTTTTTTAATTTTGTTCTTATAACTTTTGCTAGTGGACAAACTGTAGTTTTTTGTAAATCTGCTACCTTAAATTTTGTAGGATCCATTTTGTTTGCTGAACCCATAACACTTATAAACTTTATATTATTTTTTAAACAATACTTGATTAAATGAATTTTAAAAGTTACAGTATCACAAGCATCTATAACAAAATCTAATTTTTTTTCATAAAATACATTGAATGTTTCTTCAGTATAAAAGTCTTGTATGGCAATAACTTCACAATCAGGATTAATATCAAGTATTCTTTTTTTCATTTCTTGTACTTTACTGCAACCAACAGTTTTTGTAGTTGCATGTATTTGCCTATTCACATTAGTTATATCGATATCATCCTTGTCCATAAGTACTAATGAACCTATCCCAGAACGCGCTAATGCTTCTGCAGCAAATGAACCGACTCCTCCAATTCCAAGGATTCCTACTCTTTTATCTTTTAATATCTCTAATCCTTGAGTTCCTATAATTAACTCATTTCTTGAAAATTGATGTAACATTTCTTACTCCATTAATATTATTTAAAATTAAAAAAGACCGGATTATTCTACCAGTCTAAAAAAACCAAAGCACCGTAGTATCTTGCCTTAATTGGTCCTGATATAATCAGGTGGGTATGATAGCCTTACCTTCTAAAGTCTTCTCAAGGAAGCATTTTATACTAATAAGCGATTCTCATTCCCTATTAAAAAGTGTTAGGCCCGAATGTATAGCAAGTCATACATGTGCTCCAGTTGTTACTTATATTTTACCATAACTAAGTTGTTTAGACAATATCAAAATTTATTTAATTTTATACTATATTTATCAAAAATATTTTCGGTTTATTATTTGTTGTTTATGTAAATAGGTTTTAATAAACAAGAAAATATTTTACTTATTTATGACTTTAAAAACTATAATAAAAAATATTATTTAATATTTTTTACAATATATTTTTCAAAAATTTTCCGGTGTAACTTTGCTTATTTTCAATTAATTTTTCCGGTGTGCATTCATCTAAAATTGTTCCTCCACCTATTCCACCTTCAGGACCTAAATCAATTAAATGATCACAGCATTTTATTACATCAAGGTTATGTTCAATGACAATTACCGTATTACCACCATCAACTAATTTATCTATAATTTTTATTAATCTGCTAATATCATCTATATGTAATCCAGTAGTTGGTTCGTCTAGTATATAAAGAGTTTTTCCCGTAGACTTTTTATACAATTCACTTGCAAGTTTTACACGTTGTGCTTCTCCTCCAGATAAGGTCGTAGCACTTTGCCCTAACCTTATGTAATCTAGACCAACATTAACAAGTGTTTCAAGCTTATTTTTAATCTTAGGTATATTTTCAAAAAATTCATATGCTTCTTTTATAGTCATGTCTAAAACGTCACTTATACTCTTACCTTTATATTTAACCTCTAAAGTTTCTCTATTGTATCTTTTACCTTTACATATTTCACATGGCACATAAACATCAGGTAGAAAATGCATCTCTATTTTTAGAATACCATCTCCTGTGCAGGCCTCACAACGGCCACCTTTTACATTAAAACTAAATCTACCTTTTTTGTATCCACGTAATTTCGATTCGTTAGTACTTGCAAACAAATCTCTAATATCGTCAAAAACTCCAGTGTATGTTGCAGGATTACTTCTTGGCGTTCTTCCTATTGGGCTTTGATCAATATCAATAATTTTATCAATATTCCCCTCAACACCCTTAACTGATTTAACTACTGTTGAATCAATATTTTCTTTATTTAAAATATTTTTTACAGAATTAAATAAGATTTCATTTACTAATGTTGACTTACCACTACCTGAAACTCCAGTTACTCCAATAAACTTACCAAGTGGAAATCTTACTGATATATCTTTTAGATTATTTTTCTTAGCTCTATTAATTTCAATAAAGTTTCCGTTACCTTCACGACGTACTGTAGGAACTTCAATTTTTTTTCTTCCTGATAAGTATGCTCCAGTTATAGATTTTTTATTTCTCATAACTTCTTTTGGTGTTCCTACTGCAACTACTTCTCCACCTTGCTCTCCTGCTTTTGGTCCTATGTCAATTATATAATCACATGCTAACATTGTTTCTTCATCATGCTCCACTACTAATACAGTGTTACCTAAATCACGCATTGATAACATAGTATTAATAAGCTTTTCATTGTCTCTCTGGTGAAGTCCAATTGAAGGTTCATCAAGTATATAAGTTACACCCATTAATTTTGAACCTATTTGTGTCGCAAGTCGAATTCGCTGTGCTTCACCACCAGAAAGTGTTCCTGAAGCTCTGTCAAGTGTTAGATAATCTAGTCCTACATCATTTAGGAATTGCAACCTTGATTTAATTTCTTTTAATACTAATTTTGCAATAGTATAATCTTTTTCACTTAATTGAATCTCATTGAAAAATTTATAACTATCTTGAATTGACATCTTACAAATATCTGCAATATTTTTTCCTGAAACATATACTGATAATATCTCAGGTTTTAAACGTTGACCTTTACAGCTATTACATAAATCTTCTTTTATATATTTAGACATTGCTTCTCTTGTAGCTTTTGTCATACCAGATTTGTAGCGTCTAAAAATATTATTTGCTACACCTTCAAAATAAACAAATCTTGTACGTTGTACACCATCATCATTTATATAAGTATGTTTAATTTCCTCATTTTTATTACCATACAAAATAATGTCTTGTTTCTCTTTTGATAATTCTTTAAAAGGAAGATTCATATCTATCTTAAAGTGTTCACATACACATTTTATTAAACTAGGATAATAAGTTGATGTTGCATTATTATATACTATAATTGCTCCATCATTTATCGATAAATCCTTCTGTATAATTTTATTAACATCAACTGTTTCATGCATTCCTAGACCATCACAATCAGGACACGCACCTTGAGGGTTATTAAAAGAAAAAATTCTAGGTTCTAAATCACCTAAAGTAAAATCACAATGTTTACAACTATATTTTGTTGAGAATAATTGGGTCGTATTTTCTTTAACATCATCTATTTCAACTAAATCATTGTTAGATAAATTAAGTGATGTTTCTAGTGAATCCGCTAGTCTTGTTTCTATACCTTCTTTTATAACTATTCTATCAATAATTACACTTATAGAGTGCTTTTTATTTTTATCTAATTCCGGAATATCACCAACTTCATACAAATCATCATTAATTTTAAATCTAATATACCCCTCTTTAATTAGTTTATCAATTAATTTTTTATGTGTTCCTTTTTTCTCTTTTACAATTGGTGAAACTATTTGTATTCTACTTCTCTCAGGCATTTCCATAATGGAATCTACTATTTGACTTATTGAGCTACTCTCGATTTTTTCATGATGATTAGGACAATAAATTTCACCAATTCTTGCATATAATAATCTAAGATAATCATAAATTTCAGTGACAGTCGCCACAGTTGATCTTGGATTTTTCGAAGTTGTTTTTTGATTTATTGATATTGCTGGAGATAATCCTTCTATTAAATCAACATCAGGTTTCTCTATATTACCTAAAAATTGTCTAGCATATGCGCTTAAGCTTTCAACATATCGACGTTGTCCTTCTGCATATATAGTATCAAAAGCTAACGAACTTTTCCCACTCCCGCTAAGTCCTGTAATTACGACGAACTGATCACGAGGTATTTCTAAATTTATATTTTTTAAATTATTTTCTCTTGCACCTTGTATTATTATTTTATTCTTCTTTTTCATTTGCTACCTCTAACTATTAGTAAATATTTAACAAACATTATTAAATTTCATTCTAACTATAATATTATAACACAAAATATAGATTATATATAAGTAAACTAAATCCAATTTAAGAATAAAGAGACATCAAAGTCTCACCTTGATATCTCTTTATTTTATATTATCCATATCGTATAATTTTTTATATTTTTCATTATTCTCATATAATTCTCTATGACTACCATCCATTTCAATTTCTCCATCTTTTATGAATATTATTCTATCCATATATTCAATTGAATTTAAATGATGTGTAATCCAAACAATAGTCTTGTCTTTACTAGATTCAAAAATAGTAGTTAATAATTCATGCTCTGTTTTTGGATCTAGTCCAACAGTAGGCTCGTCTAATAATAATAATTCATTATTTTGAATAATACTTCTAGCAAAAGCTATACGCTGACGTTCTCCCCCAGAAAATCTACTTCCTGTTTCAAAAACATTTGTATCAATTCCTTCTGGTAAATTATTAATTAGATTAGTTAACTGTGACTTTTCTAAACTATCATTAATTTTTTGATCAATTTGTGATTCATCGATATCTGAATCTAATAAAGAAAGTTTAAGGTTTTCTCTAATAGTCATATCAAAAAGATATGGTTTCTGATTTAATAATGAAATGTCAGTTCCTAACATAGATTCATTAGGTTTTTTGTTTAGTACTATAATCTCACCTTTATAGTCAGAATAGGTACCTGTAAGAAGTTTGACTAATGTAGATTTACCTACTCCACTTCTTCCAAGAATAGCTACCTTTTCACCTTTTTTAATTGTTAATGAAATATTATTTAAGATACTTTTTCCTTCTTCATATTCAAAAGATAAATCTTTTATATCAATAATATTACCATCTGTATTTTTTAAATCAATGATTTCTTTATTTTCATCACTCTCTTGTTCATAGAAATCTTTTACACGATTTATAGATACTTCGTAACCTGGAATATGTGAAACGGCATCACTAGTCATTACCGAAACACTTAATACCGAAAGCACCATCATACAAAATGATGCAATATATACATTTTCTATTACATTATTTATAGTCATGTTCCAACAACTGTAAATCATTAGAAATGCAGTTATACCTGCTAGTAAATTAACAAAGTTTTCTCTTAAGTGTACAAAAGTTTTAATTTTTCTTTCTCTTTTTAGTAACTTCTCTTCTTTAAGCTGATAATCATCCATAAATTCATTTACTTTATTAGAAGAAATCCAATCACTTAATCCAAAAATTGCACTTGTAAAGTCACGGTAAAGATTATATTTTGCTTCTTTCATTAATTGGAAATTATTTCTAGTTACAGTTAGTGAAGCAAATGGTACAACAAATATAATGAATAATCCAAATAATAGTGCTAATATTGCATAGTTCATATCGTAACCAAACATTACTGTGACAAAAATTACATATAATATTAATGAGATAATACTAGGGAAAATAGTTTTTAAATAAATATTTTGCATATGTTCAATATCTTCAGATATTAAACCTAATAAATCACCTGACTTATACTCTTTTTTTAGTTTTAAAGCCTTAGGTTCCAAAATCTTATATACTCTGCTACGCATCTTTTCAATAATACCTAAAACTAAATTGTGGCTTAGCAGCCTCTGTACATAGGCAAATGTTGACTGAGCTAGTGAAAATGTTCTAGTCAGAACTGTTGGTACTTGCAGCATAAGTATATTACCAATTCTAAGAGAAGATTTACTAATTAGAAAACCTGAAACATACATTAATGCTGCTCCACTAACAACTGACATCAGTCCTAAAAAGACTACAGCACTCATCATATTTTTATTGTTTTTTAACTCTTTTCTAATAATAGAATTATTTTTCACTGTAGCCACCTCCTACTAAATTATTTTTTAATTTTTTAAAGCGAGGACTATTTTTAAAATCTATAACTTTTTCAAAATCTACAACTTTTCCATGTTCTAAATTTAAAACATAATCAACATTATGCAACCAATGCAGTCTGTGCGTCGCTATAATAACTGTTCTTCCTTTAAATAATTCTAATAACTTCTCTTTAATTTCGAATTCTGTTTCTATGTCTAAGTGACTTGTAGGCTCATCAAGTATAATAATTTCTCTATTACTTATTAGTGCTCTTGCTATAGCAATACGTTGTGCTTGACCACCACTTAATTCTTGACCACCTTCTCCTATCTTTGTTTCATAACCTTCAGGTAGATTATTAATAAATTCATCTAATCCCACTAAAGAAGTTACTTCATTTAAAAATTCATTAGTTATTTCCTCATTTGAATAAAATAAAATATTATTTCGAATTGTATCAGGAAAAATATATGGGAACTGTGAAATATAAGAAATATTATTTGCCCAATTAATATTTTTTAAATTAGTTTTTTCATTGTTAATTAATATTTCTCCGTCAGTTTGTTCATTAAATCCAGATAATATTGAAATCAATGAAGTTTTACCACTTCCACTTTGTCCAACCAAACAAATTTTCTCACCCATATTTATAGACATAGAAATATTTTCAAGTATTTTTTTATCGTCTTTTTCAAGGGTGATATCTACTAATTTAATGCTTTCTACATTATCAATTGTTACTTTCTCTTTAATATTTTTTTCATTATCTATAATCATTCTATTAATATCTTCATATGCCATTTGACCATCAAGTGTAGCATGATAGTCGGTTGCAGCCTGTTTCATAGGTAAGAAAAACTCAGGCGCAATTATTAATACGGTTAACGAGGGTAATAAGAATGTACTCCCATCAAGAAGTAAAATCCCTAATCTAACAGCTAAAAGAGCAATTGCAATAGTTGTTAAGAAATCTAGTGCAAAACTATTTAAGAATGCCACACTTAAAGTCTTCATTGTACTTTGTCTATACTCTTTATTTTTCTTTTCCATAATTGGTAGGTAGTTTTTACTTACACCTAAAAATTTTAGAGTTTCAACACCTCTAATTGTATCTATAAAGTTGTTAGATAATGCCCTATATTTTTTATACTGTCGATTCGCCATATCTCTGGCATTTATACCTAATAAAATCATAAAAATTACTATAACTGGTATAACAGATATTATCATTAGTGCCGAAACATAATCTGTATAGAATATAAAAATTACTATAAGAGTTGGTATGATCGCTCCTCTAATTTGTTTCGAAACATTTAGTTCAAAATATTGCTTTACTTTACCAATACCATCAATAGCTAAAGTAACTAATTTCCCAGAACCTTCTCTTGAAGCAAAATCAGGCCCTAAATTAAAATAACTTTGTAGTAATTTTTTTCTTAGTTCTTTCTCAAAATCAATAGCATGTTTCTCTGTGTAATATTGCTGTAAATGTAAAAATACAGTTCTAAATGTATAACCTATTAAAAAAAGAACACTGTCACGTACAACATTATCAAAATTTTTATAGAAAAGCCCTACAATTGCTTTAGCTAAAAAAGCAGCTTGTATAATTATACAAGCTGCTTCCATTATTGATAATATTAATAGTGTCAATGTAAGACTTTTTTTAACAGGAAGTTTTAATTTTGCTTCCTTTTTTTTCATTGACTAATACTCCAATTCATCTTCTTTTGTTAGTCGTTTTCTAAAAATAGAATATGACCAAACTTGGTATCCTAAAACAAATGGCAATAAGAATAAAGCAACTATTGTCATAAGTCTTAGTGTATAAATTCCGCTAGCAGCATCATATATAAATAGTGATTGTGTGACATCATTACTATTTATGATAGCTCTTGGGAACATTCCAGCGAAGACGCTTAAAGTTAAGAACGCTAATGTACCAGAAGTACATAAGAATGCTTTAAGATCTTTCCCTTGGAAGTTTAATACAAATGATACTACGAAAAATACTACTGCAATAACAGCTAATATTAATCCAATGTAGTAATTTCCAGTGAAAATATCTGTTTTAAATAATGCCCAAATTGCAAATATCAATGTTACAATTGCCGCGAATGGGAACAATAATGCTGATGTAGCACGAGCTGCATTTCTTAATTCACCTGTAGTTTTTAGTGCTAAGAATTGAGCTCCATGAACTAACATTAATAGTAACATCATTATTCCACCTAAAATTGTAAATGGTGATAATAAACCTAGGAATCCATCAACAAGATTTTTTCCTTTGTCAAGATTTGCACCAGTCATAAAGTTAGCTACAGCTACACCCCATAATACTGGCGGTAATAAGCTACCAATAAACATTGCGAAGTCACAAGCTTTAATCCATTTTCTATTATCCCCTAATTTACCTCTAAATTCAAATGATACACCTCGTAAGATTAATGCTACTAACATTAAAACAAAGGCAATATAGTATCCACTGAATAATTTACCGTACCAGATAGGGAATGCTGCAAACATTGCTCCTCCTCCAGTTAATAGCCAAACTTCGTTGGCATCCCAGAAAGGTCCAATTGTATTGAAATAAACACGTTTTTCAACATCATCTTTTCCAAGTAGTTGAGCTAGTACCCCAACACCAAAATCATAACCTTCTAATACGAAAAACCCTGTGAATAATACTGTAATTAGTAAGAACCATATATTTGGTAATGCTACTGACCAATCCATACTATGCTACCTCCCTTACAGTTACTTCTTTTTTCTTCATCATGTGTTTGAATAGAACATATTGTGCTATTCCAAGGATTGTATATAATACACAGAATACTGATAATGAGAATAGTACTGATGCTCCTGAGTTTGGTGAAACTCCAGATTCAGTAGTCATTACACCGAAGATTAAGAATGGTTGACGTCCCATCTCAGCCATAATCCATCCACAAGCAGTTGCAACTTCAGCAACTAAAAGCATCCAAGGCATTAATTTTAAGAACCAACGTTTCTTAATTTCTGTACCTCTAAATGAGAAAATAGTTCCAAGAAGTGATACTAAGAATAAAATACCTGCTGATCCTGACATTATTCTAAATGTATAATAAATAGTAGGAACATGTGGTGTATAATCAATATGCTTTCCAACTACTGGATAATATTTTTCATCCATTTCTTTTTGAAGAGTTTTCATACCTTTTAAGCTTCCTTCAAACTTATCGTATGATAAGAAACTTAATAGTCCAGGTACTTCCATATAGTGATCAGCTTTTTGTTGTTTTTGATCAATTTTAGCTAATACTGAGAATGGTGCCGGATTTCCTGTATCCTCATATAATGCCTCAGCAGCAGCAACTTTCATAGGATATTCTCTTACTAAATATTGCATTTGTGAATGCCCTGTCCATAGTAAACCTGTAGAACCTATTAAAGCAGCAACTATTGAAACTTTAAATGCTTTTCTAAATATTGCAACTTCATGCTTACGAACCATTTTCCATGCTGCAATACCAGCAATTGTAAATGCACCTACAGTTATTGCCATTGTTATAACGTGAGGGAATTGATTCCATAAGTATGGGTTTTTTATAATTGCAAAGAAGTCTACCATCTCTGCTTTTGTACCAATTACGTTATTTTCTACATATTTAACACCAACTGGGTGTTGCATAAATGAGTTAGCTGATAAAATCCAGAATGCTGACATTACTGTACCAATCCCTACTAACCAAATACACATTGCATGTAGTTTTTTATTAATTTTCTCCCAAGAGAAAATCCAAATACCTATAAATGTTGATTCAAGATAGAATGCAAGTAATGCTTCTATCGCAAGTGATGGTCCAAATACATCTCCTACGAATGAAGAATATTCTGACCAGTTCATACCAAATTGGAACTCTTGCAAGATACCTGTTACAACACCAACTGCAAAGTTAATTAGGAATAGGTGCCCAAAAAACTTAGTTATTCTTTTGTAATGCTCATCGCCTGTTTTAACATAAATACTCTCAAAAATCGCGATTAAGAATACCATACCTATAGTAATAGGTACGAAGAAGAAGTGGAACACTGTTGTTGCTGCGAATTGTATCCTAGCAAGTAATAGTGGATCCAACATGAACATACCTCCTTTTGATTTAAATTATATTTTAAGTAAATATTACAATAATCATTGTATAATATATATGAAATATTTCAAAACAAAAAATGCTAAAATATAGTATAAAACTACATTTTAACATCTTTTGTTCACATTTTAGACACAAACAGTCGTAATATTGAATTATTAAGGCTAAATCATATTATTTTAATTAATTATGTGTAACACCTAAGGCTAAACTAATACACAAAATTAGTAACACTATAATACAAATACACACAAATTTATAATCTTTTTCTTTTAAATATACAACAAGTAATCCTAAAATTCTTAATACTGGTGTTAGTATTAAAACAAAAATTCCAAACATCATATATGAATAATGATCAAATTTAAACAAACCTGTTATCATTTCTTGAAATGTATATCTCTCTATCGATAGATTTTCTCCTGTACCTGATATAAATGTTAATATAATACCTACTAATATTAAAAACGAACTAATATACACACCAACTTTTAAAATATTAGAGATTGTAATTGTAATATCTTTTTCTTTCTTCATTTACAATACCCCCACTCCTTTTAAAAACATATTAACAATAGTAAATAATAAAATTGGTAAAAATATATATCTAATATACTTCGCCTCTAAATGTTGCATCACTTTTGCTCCTGTTCTTGAACCTATTAAAGTCCCTACAGCTATAGGAGCAGCAATCATAGGATTAATTGTCCCATTAAAAAAATATATTAATGCACTTGCTGTAGCAGTAACACCCATCATAAAATTACTTGTCGCAGTACTCGCTTTAATTGGGAGTTTCATATAATTATCTAAAGCAATTACTTTAAATGCGCCACTTCCTATTCCTAGTAGACCACTGGCAAATCCTGCACCAAACATAACTAATGAACCCTGTGGAACATTATCTACATTGTACTCTACCATTTGTCCAGTAGCTTTATCGTAATACGCAGAGTTTAATCGATATTTATCTGCATATTTATCATTTTTTACAACTTCTTCTTTAATTTTCTTCTTACTAATTAATCCTGTTTTCTTCAACATTCCATAAAATGAATTAAGTAAAATCAATGAAAAGAAGATATATAATAATTTTGAAGAAAAGACTCCTGCCATTAATGCACCAACAATTCCTCCTGCAGTTGTAAATATTTCAAGAAGCATACCTACTCTCATATTACTTACATGGTCTCTAACAAATGCTATTGCTGATCCACTACTTGTCGCTATTACTGCAATAATACTTGCTCCTATAGCATATTTTATATCTATACCAAACAAAATAGTTAAAGCTGGAGTTATTATCATTCCTCCTCCAATTCCAACAAGGGATCCCAAAAATCCTGCCAGAATAGCTATAACCATAAATTGTAGAATTTCTACCATAATAACCTCACTTATCTAGTCTTTTGAATATATAACCAATACTTTTTTATTTACATTTAAAACTATATCCTTACCTTCTACGAATTCATTACTCGTTGCATTAGGTCTATCGAAACTTAAGAGCATATTCTCTGCTTCATATTTTGAATTTTTGATAGTCATAATAGTATCTTGATATATTGGAACAATAGAAAAATATTTATAATTTTTTTTACTTGAAAACGTACTTTCTCCACATTTTGATACAAAAATAATATTATAATCATCCATTATTCTTAAATCTAATTTATCATAATTATTATTTAATAATAGTATATTACCAAAAAAATGATCTAATCTTTTACCTGTCGCTCCAAATAGATTAATTTTCGATACTTCAGGATATAGCTTAATTATTTGTTTTAAAGCAAAGTCTGTATCCGTTTCGTCTTGATTATCTTTTACAAAAAAATTTTTAGAATATTCTTTTACACTACTTATTTGTTCATTGCTAACAGAATCAAAATCTCCACAGCTAATATCTGGTTTAATTCCATTTTCAATTAAATACAAAGCTCCTCTATCTACTCCACACCATAAATTAGATTCAGGCAGTTCTTCTGGGAACTGCCCTCCTAACATTACGTTCATTACATTATTATTTCCCATTATTTTAACAACTCACTTAAAGTATGTTTCTTATCTTCAGCTCCAAATAAAAATGAACCACAAACTAATAAGTCAGCACCTTTGTCACGACAAAGTTTTGATGTTTCCGTATTTACCCCACCATCAACTTGAATTAAAAAGTCATAATTATTTTTCACTCGAATATTAGCTAATTCTTCAATTTTTTCTAACATTTCAGGGATGAATTTCTGACCTCCAAATCCTGGATTTACTGTCATTATTAGTACATAATCTAATTTTGGTAATAAATATTTAACTTGCTCTATTGGAGTTTGTGGATTTAAAACTATTCCTGCCTTTTTACCACAATTTTTAATAACTTGAATCACTCTATCAGCATGGTTAGTTGCCTCTATATGAAATGAGACCATATCACAGCCTGCTTGACAAAATCTTTCAACATAGTTTTCAGGATTAGCAATCATTAAATGACAATCAAATATTTTATTTGTTTTAGGTCTTATTGCCTCAATAATTGGAAAACCAAATGAAATATTGGGAACAAAATTCCCATCCATAACATCTATATGAAACATATCAATTCCTATTTCTTCAAGCTCACTAATATCTCTTTCTAAATTTGCAAAATCAGCTGATAAAATTGATGGTAGTATTTTTTTCATTTTATTTCTCCTTTATATATTTTCTTTTTTGTGTTTCTTTTTCCTTAAATAATGCTTTATAATCATCATAACGACTTTGTAGTATAGCTTGCTCTTCTACTGCATGTTTAACTCCACATTGTATTTCTTCTATATGATTACAAGGCTTAAATTTACATTCATATTTAGAAAATTCTTTAAATAAATATTGAATATCCTCTTTTTCTATAAATGTTAAATCTAACGATGAAAAACCAGGGGTATCAGCAATATAGAAATCATCTATTCTATAAAATTCTGTATGTCTTGTTGTATGACGACCACGCCCTAAATGTTTTGAGATTTCTCCTGTTTCTATATCTAGATTACTAGAAATTTTATTAATAAATGTTGATTTACCTGCTCCTGATTGTCCTGATATTGAAACATATTTTTGAGAAACTAGATTTTTAAATTCATCAATATCTTCATCATTATTACTAAAAACGTTATATCCTATTTCTTTATAATAGTTCATTATTCTTTGAATATTTTCAAATTCTTCAGATGACAATAAATCTAGCTTTGTGAATATAATAATTATCTCAACATTACTATTTTCATTTAAACAGATTATCTTATTTAAAAGTTTACTCGAGAAATCTGGATCTTTCACAGATACAATAATAACACTATAATCGATATTTGCCACTTTAGGTCTCAATAGTTCATTTTTTCTCTCTAGAATTTCTATTACATAACCTGTATTATTATCACTCATTTGAATTATAACATTATCACCAACTAGTGGAGTAATATTATCATTTCTAAAATTCCCACGTGCTCGGCAAGTCACAAGTCCTTCTTCACATTGAACGTAATAAAAACCACTTAATGCCTTTAATATTTTTCCTTCTTTAGTCATTAATCCTCCTATACTTAATATATTATATACTTTTACTTCTAATTTCCGCTTTAATTTTATCCGCTATCTTCAACATTTCAATTGCATGTTCTTCAGAAATTTTTGTCATTGAGTCACCCGAAACCATTCTAGCAACTTCTTCAATTTTTTGTTCTTTATTTAATTCTTTTATCGAAGTAATTGTTCTCTTATCAGTTACAGATTTACTTATTAATAAATTGGTATCTGCTAGTGCAGTAGTTTGTGGTAAGTGAGATATGCATAATACTTGAGAATCAACTCCTAATTGATACATTTTTTCTGCCATTCTTTGCGATACTCTACCACTAACTCCTGTATCAATTTCATCAAAAATAATAGATGTAGCTTCAATACTTCTAGAAAAAATTATTTTTAATGCTAACATTACCCTAGAAAGTTCTCCACCAGATGCAACCTTAGATAAAGATTTTAATGGTTCGCCTAAGTTGGCACTTATCAATATTTTTACTTCATCTTGACCGTCATTAGAAAACTCTTTTTCTCTAAAGTTTACTTTTATTGTACTTTTATCCATATATAAAAATTTTAATTCTTCTTGAATTAATTTCTCTAAATTTTGAGCTGTTTCTTTTCTAATATTTGTTAAATCTTGAGCTATTACTTTTAATTCTTTTTCTATTCTTTTACGATCTTCTAAATAATTTTCAAAATTTTCTTCATAATTTTCAAGTTCTTCTAACTCTTCTTTAATAGTTTCTTTAAAAACTATTAATTCATTCAAAGGTTTAGAATATTTTTTCTCAAGAGTTTTAATTTTATCCAATCGATATATAAACTGATCTAATTTTTCTTCATCGTATTCAATTTCATCTGTATAGCTAGAGACTTCATATTTTAAATCATCTAATATATAGTATAAATTAGTAATTTCTTCATATTTTTCTTCAAAATTTGAATTGTATCTACTTAATTCACCTAACTTAGATCTAATATCTGCTAATTTAGATAGTATTCCATATTCTCCATCTATTCCATCAGTAATACTATAAGCCAAGGTATTTACTTTTTCAAAATTTTCCAAATAGTCTATATCTTTTTCAAGGACTAAATCTTCATCTTTCTTTAATTTCATTTGAGCTAATTCTTGATATTGAAATTTTAAAAAATCAACCTTTTGTAAGACATCACTTTCTTGTTGTTTTAAATTTTCTATTTTTTCATTAATTAACTTGTATTCTTTATATTTTTCTTGATAATTCTTAAAAATTGGATTAATATTTTCTTTATTAAATGAATCAATTAAATTAAGATGATTTTTTTCAACCAGTAAAATTTGATTATCATGCTGCTCATGAATATCTAGTAAGTATGCTGATATTCTTTTTAGGGTTGATAAATTAACTATTGTCCCATTTACTCTACAGACACTTTTCCCGCTACTATATATATCTCTTCTAATTATAATAACTTCATCTTCTATATCCAAATCCAACTCTTTAAAAATATTAACAACAGCTTTATTTTTAGGAAAATCAAAAACTCCTTCTACACTTGCTTTTTCCTCACCATACCTTATATAAGAAGTTGATGTCCTTTGACCTGATAACTGTGAAATAGCTGCTAGAATCATAGATTTCCCTGCACCAGTCTCTCCACTAAGAACAGTTAATCCATTCTTCAACTCTATAGTAGCATTTTCTATAATTCCAAATTGCTTTATATTTAATTGAATTAGCACACCTAAACCTCCTATTTAAAATGATTATGAGCATTATTGATAATATGCTCAATATTAATATTTTTATTTTCTATTAATTTTTCAGAATTATATTTTAGAATCATAAGAAACTCAATATTTCCCTCTCCCCCTGTAATTGGTGAATACGAAAAATTAATCATACTAAACCCTACACTGTTCGCCAAAAGGAGCACCTTCTCTACTACTTCAATTTGAGTTTTTTTGTCTCTTACTATTCCACCTTTACCGACTTTTTCTCTTCCAGCTTCAAATTGTGGTTTAACTAATGCGCAAACTTCTCCACCTTCTTTAATTATCTCTGAAAGATTGGGTAAGATTAGTGATAATGAGATAAAAGAAACATCAATCGATGCTATATCTATATCAAAAACATCAAAATCTTCTTTCACAGAATGTCTAAAGTTAGTCTGTTCCATTACTTTCACACGCTCATCAGTTCTTAATTTCCAAACTAATTGATTAGTTCCAACATCTAATGCATAAACAAACTTTGCTCCATTTTGCAAAGCACAATCAGTAAAGCCACCAGTAGAAGATCCTATATCTAACATTACCTTATCTTTAACATCAAATCCTAATTCATTTATAGCTTTTTCTAGTTTTAATCCACCACGACTAACGTAGGGCATTTGTTTACCTTTTATTCTTAATTCCGCTGTTGATTCAACTTTTTCTCCAGCCTTATCTATTCTTATATTATCATTAAAGACAATCCCTGCCATAATTGCTCTTTTTGCTTTCTCTCTTGATTCAAACAATCCTTGATTAACACAAAGGACATCTGCTCTTTCTTTTGCCATAAATACCTCTTTAAATTACTAATACATTTATTATTATAATTATTACCTATTACATTTATTATTATAATTATTACCTATTTAATTTTACCATATTAATATATTTTTCGCTATGTGTTAAGATATTTTAATAATAAAATTTAAAATAATTTATCTAAAATAAAAAACTTATCGTTAACGCGATATGTTTAACAATAAGTTTTCTCTATTTTTATTTTATGCATACTTTCTATAAATTTCTTCAGCATACTTAGTTCGTTCATCAATTGCTACTACCCCAGCTCTTTCGAAATACTTTTCAAAGACTGCTGTAGCTTCTTTTACATTATTTATTCGTTTAAAACTAGAATAATTATATTTTCCAAATGACATTTTCTGCATTTCTACAATACTAAATCTAAGTTGTCCTTCTAGACTAGATGCAGCATAATTGTTTTTATTCAACCAAGTTACAAGATTTATTCTTCTTGCAAAACTCCATTGAGCAATTCCAAATCCAATATTATTTCCTCTTTCTACAATAGATGGATTCATTCTGCTTTCTCTCATATAATTCCCTAATATACCTGCTGTAGCTTCTTTACTAAATCCTTGTGAAATATAAAAATTCCACGCTTTTTCGACATTATTACTTGCTGCTATCTGTGTTTGATTAGTTGCTTTTGTTCTAGCTTCACAATATTGACTAGTAAACGTTATCATACTTAATGCTACAACAAAAGCAGTTATTATAAACAATCCTCTTTTTTTTATGTTAATATTATTTATATTTATTGTAATCACTCCTAACGTATCATTATAAGAGTATTCTATCATCTCTAATTAATATTAACTTAAAAGTACTTTAAATTAGTCTCTTTTAATTACAATTTCTAATGTATTTAAGAATTTTAGTGTACTTTTCTTAATTTATAGTTTATAGATGTTAATTCTACTATTATCATAGTTTTCTCAAAGACTATTTTAGCATATAGTTTTTAATTTTATTTATACTTATGAATATTTTTTATAAATTTCCTCAGCATTTTTTATCCGCTCTTCTAAAGCAACTACCCCAGCTCTTTCATAATATTTCTCAAATAAAATTGTTGCTTCTTTTACATTATTTACTCTTTTAAAATCATTATATTTATATTTTCCAAATTTCATTTTTTCCATTTCTATGAGACTAAAATTAAGTTGTCCCTCTAAACTAGATGGTAGAAAATCATTTTCTTTTGTCCACTTTTCCAAATCTGTTCTTCTAGAAAAACTCCATTGTGCAAGTCCAAAACCTATATTATTTCCTTTCTCCTCAATTGTAGGATCCATTTTACTTTCTCTCATATAATTTCCTAATATTCCTGCTGTAGCTTCTTTACTAAATCCTTCCGCTATATAAAAATTCCAAGCTTTCTCTATATTATTACTTCCAGTTAACTGTCTTTGAATAATAATTTTAGATTTTCCATTATAATATTCCCCTACCAAAAATGCTCCACATAATAACAACAGGATTGCCGTAAATATTAAAGTAATCTTGCTCTTATTGTCTCTATTATTATATTTTTTTGTTTTATTTGGATTTATATTATTATTTTTTGATTTTTTTCTTCTAATTTTACCTTTTTTAGGTATCTTATTATTTTTAATTGTTTTTTCACCCCTATAAAATAAAATATAAAACTTAGTATAACATAATGCTATACTAAGTTCTATAAATAACTATTTTACTTTTTTTATGTTCCAAATATCTTTTGCATATTCTTCAACTGAACGGTCTGCAGAGAATATACCTGCATTAGCTGTATTAATAAGACTCATACGTCCCCATTTTTCTTTATTACTATAAGTTTCTGCAACTCGTTCTTGTGCTGCTACATAGCTCTCAAAGTCAGCTAAACACATATAATTATCTTTAGTTAATAAGTAATCTACAATGAAACTAAAATTCATTCCGCCTACAGTCATTGTTCTAATGAAATCTAACGTATTTTTAATTTTTTCTGAATTCATATAGTATTCCCAAGGTTTATATCCTTGACGATTTAATTCTTCAACTTGAGGAGTTTCTAAACCAAAGATAAATATATTTTCATCTCCAACCGCTTCATGTATCTCAACATTCGCTCCATCAAGAGTTCCGAGAGTTAATGCTCCATTTAACATAAGTTTCATATTACCAGTTCCACTTGCTTCTTTCCCTGCTTGAGAAATTTGTTCACTAACATCAGCTGCAGGAATAATTTTTTCTGCTAGAGTAACTTTATAGTCTGGTAGGAACACAACTTTTATGTATTCACGTACTAATTCATCAGCTTCTATCATTTGTGATATTGAATGAATAAATTTAATTATATTTTTAGCCATTTGATAACCTGAAGAGGCTTTTGCCGCAAATATAAATGTTCTTGGCACTGGACGTAGTCCATTATACTTAATTTCTCGGTATAAATAAACGATGTGTAATGCATTTAATAGTTGACGTTTATATTCATGAAGTCTCTTAACTTGAACATCAAATATTGAATCAGTATTCACAGTTATACCAGTGGTATTCTGTATATACTTAGCTAATTGTTCTTTTTTAATTTTCTTAATTTCTAATAATTTTTTAGTTACTTTTTTATCATCTTTATATTTATTTAATTTATCTATTTTAGATAAATCTTTAATAAAATCATTTCCAATAAGTTCTTCTAAATATTCAGCAAGCTCTGGGTTTGCTTGACCTAACCATCTTCTATGTGCAATACCGTTTGTAACATTTCCAAATCTAGTAGGATATAACTCACAAAATGCTTTAAAAGTAGATTCAACTAATATTTCACTGTGTAGCTTAGATACTCCATTGACATGGTGACTACCTACTATCGAAAGGTTAGCCATTCTTATTTGATTATCATAAATAATTGCTGTTTCTGCTAATGTATAATCTTTACCTTGATCTATTACCCATTGACAGAATCTCTTATTAATTTCCTCAATAATTGAGTAAATACGTGGTAATAAAGGTCTAAATAGATCTACTGACCATTTTTCTAATGCTTCAGCCATAATTGTGTGATTAGTGTATGCGAATGTTTTTGTTGTAATATCCCACGCTTTATCCCATGAATAACCATATTCGTCTAGTAATAAACGCATAAGTTCAGGTACACCCATAGCTGGATGTGTGTCATTTATATGAAGAGCAACATGATCTGATAAGTTTTCAAGTGTTCCAAACTCATTATAATGATTTTTAAGAAGTTGTTGTAAAGATGCACTTATAAAGAAGTATTGTTGCTTAATACGTAATTCTTTACCTTCATTTGTACTGTCTGCTGGATATAATAATTTTGAAATTGATGAAGCAATTGCTTCCGCTTCAGAAGATTTTGAATACTCACCACGTTCAAATAATTTCATATTAAAACCAGTTTTTGCTTTTGCTTCCCATAAACGAAGAGTATTTACTGTATCAGTTTTGTAGCCTGAAATTAGTAAATCATAAGGTTCAGCTTGAATAGAAGTATAATCTTTATGTTCAACTACAAATCCATTTTCTGTTAATTTTTCTTCTACTCTTCCATAAAACCTTACTTCTACCTCTTCATCATTACGATATACAAGTCCATATTTACCTAAATCTAACCAATAATCTGGAAATTCTTGTTGCCAACCATTATTTATTACTTGTTTGAAAATACCATATTCGTATAATATAGAAAATCCAGTCACTGGATAATCACTGCTAGTTAAAGCATCTAAATAACATGAAGCAAGACGACCTAAACCTCCATTCCCTAATCCTGGATCTGGCTCGATGTCATAAATCTCATCTAAATTAAATTTATTTTTATCAAGATATTCTTTAACATCATTTTCTAATCCTAGATTAAATAAATTATTTCTTAATGTTCTACCAACAAGAAACTCCATTGACATATAGTAAGCTCTTTTTTGTTTTGTTTTTTTTAACTCTTGTTCATAAGAAAATTTCTTTTCTGATAGATCATCTCTTACTGTGCTCATTAATGCTTCATAGACTTGACGTTTACTTGCATTTGAGATAGTTACCCCAAATTGTCTTTTAAGATACTTCTCTAGTTTTTCTACGAATTTTTTATTCTTCATTAAAATTCTCTCCTATAATTTTTTTATCGTTTATTGTACCACAATTATACTATTTCATTATACATATTTATATATTTTAGTGCAGATTTTTTCCAACTTACATCCTGTTTCATTGTGTTTTTCATTATCTTGTTCCAATTATGTCTTTCTTGATAATAACAATATGTTGCTCTATAAACTGCATCTAACATATCATATGCATCAAAGCTTTCAAATGTAAATCCTGTTCCATTCTTACCATCGAATGGTTCTACAGTATCACGTAATCCACCTACTCTATGGACGATAGGAACAGTAGCGTACCTCATTGAAATTAACTGAGATAAACCACATGGTTCTGTCTTAGACGGCATTAAGAACATATCACATGAACTATAAACTTTCGACGACATTGCTGATGAGAACATTATTAAGCTACGAACTTTATCATGACGTCTATATTCTAATGCACGAAGTGCATCTTCATAATGACTATCTCCAGTTCCTAAAATTACTAACTGCGCACCTGTTTTTAATATTTCATCTGCAACATGTAAAACTAAATCAATTCCTTTTTGATGTGTTAAACGTGTAACCATACCAATCATCGGTATATTCTCATTAACTTCAAGGGCAAGTTCTTCTTGAAATTTTAATTTGTTTTCTACTTTGTCTTTTAAAGTACTTATACTGAAGTTTTTATATATATGCTCATCAGTTTCTGAATTAAATTTATCTATATCTAAACCATTAACAATACCATGTAGTTTTCCTTGTTCAATTTTTAGAATGCTATCTAATCCATAAGAGAAATATGGATCTAATATTTCATGTGCATAAGTTTCACTAACAGTACTTATTCTATTTGATAATTGGATTGCACCTTTTAGCAAGTTCAAATCACCATTATAAATAAGTGCATCAAAATATTTATTATCTAGTCCAAATAAATTACCCATTTCATATGGATTAAATCTACCTTGGAATTCTATATTATGAATAGAAATGACACTCTTAATATCTTTATAGAAATCTAATCCTCTTGATTTAAAATCATCTAAATAAATAATAGATAATGCTGTGTGCCAATCATTAGCATTTAAAATATCTGGTTTATAGTCTATAAATGGTAGTATTTCTAATGCTGCTTTTGAAAAGAATGCAAATCTTTCACCATCATCATCTTGTCCGTATACACTACTTCTATTAAAATAATGTTCATTATCAATAAAATAATATTTTACACCATTAACTTCTGTTTCAAATATACCACAATAAATATGTCTCCAACCTAAATCAATAAATATATGTTGTTTGTATTGAAGATTATATTTTTCTCTATCAATTGATGAGTACAATGGCAGTACAACCCTTGCTTCTACATTTTCATCTTGTAACGCTTTTGGTAGAGATCCAATAACATCACCTAATCCTCCAACTTTGACAAAAGGTGCTGCCTCTGCTGCTACGAATAATACTTTCATTTTAATTTCTCCTTATTCGTTATTTATATTTTACCTAAAAAATTTAGAGTTAGAGTAATCGAAATTACTACTTCTTTTATTATACTGTATTTTTATAATAAAATCGAAGATTTATAAGCTCCCTATTACTCTAACTCTAATTATTATTCTACTACTTTATTTTTTTCTATAATAACTTGACAATTTTCTGTCCCTTTTAATTCAACTTTTTCTGATACTACTGCTGCTTTGTCAGAAATAACATAATCTATATATGCAGCCTTTTTAATTACAGTATTAGGCATTATTATTGAATTTCTTACAACTGCACCTTCTTCAATTACAACATCTCTAAATAGAATACTATTTTCAACAATACCATTAATTTCACAGCCATCTCCCAGTATTGAATTTTTTACAATAGCATTTTCTCCATAAGTTGTTGGTACACTATCTTGAACCCTTGTAAGTATATCTGTTCCTGATAAGAATAGTTCTCTTAAAATTTCAGGTTTTAAAAGATCTCTATTAAAATTATAGTATTCTTGTACACTATTTATAGTTCTATTATAATTTTTAATTTCATATGAGAAAACATTTAAACCATGTAAATTTTTAGAAATAAAATCTTTTAATATATCTTCCCATCCTAAAGAAATTCCTTTTTTTGCAACCTCTTTAAATAGTTCTTTAGACATAATATAAATTTTTACTTGAGTTGCACATGTTTCATTATATCCTTGTGGATGGTACATTGAATCATAAACTTTTCCATTTTCATCAAAAATAATTTGTGATTCATAAGCTTGAGGTTTTCTATAAGTATATGCTAATGTTACATCTGCATGTGTTTCTTTATGATATCTTAACATATCTTTAAAATCAACGTTCCCTACGATATTTCCATCTGCTAATATACAATATTCTTCTAATAAACCATCTGCATAAAGTAATGTGTCTTCCAAAGCCTCTATCTTATTATGATTTACTCTGTTAGAAAGGTGATTTGACATTGGCGTTATAAATTTTAATCCACTATTTTTTCTATTTAAATCCCAGTCTTTCCCCCAACTTAAGTGATCCATTAAAGATTTATAATGATGGTTTGTTACAACTGCTATATTAGATACCTCTGCTTTAACTAGTGAAGATAACATAAAGTCAACCATTCTATATCTTGAGGCTACTGATAATGAAGCTAATGTTCTATTTCTCACTAATCCTTGTAAATCATCATTTCTATAATTATCTGCAAATAATACACAAAAAGCATTTACCATATTATTTTCCCTCCACTCTTATATTATTAGAAACAACCTCGTCTTTTCCGATAACTGTAATTTGTTCTTTCCCTAATGTAATTTCTTTATTACCAACTTCTATATTCTCATTTATTATTGCACCTTCTGCAATAATAGAATTGTAAACTTTTGCACCTTTTTTAACTACAGCATCTTGCATTATAATACTCCCTATTACTTCTGCTCCATCTTCAATAACAACTCCAGAAGAAATAATAGAATCTAAAACTGTACCAGAAACACTAGTTCCATCAGAAATCATTGATCGTTTAACATTAGCATTTTCACTTAAGTATTGTGGCATAACACCAGCATGACGATAGTAGATTCTCCATAATTTATCATCGATATTAAAACTTTCTTTAGCTTTAATTAAATCCATATTAGCTTCCCATAAACTTTCAATTGTACCAACATCTTTCCAATATCCATAGAATGGGTATGCATAAATATTTTTATTTTCATTTAACATCATCGGAATAATATTTTTACCAAAATCTTTTTCACTTAATTCATTTTCTTCGTCCCTAATTAAATATTCTTTAAGTTGTTTCCAACTAAAGATATAAATTCCCATTGATGCTTTAGTAGAGATTGGATTTTCTGGTTTTTCTAAAAATTCAGTAACTTTTAAATTGTCATCAGTATTTAAAATTCCAAAACGACTTGCTTCTTCAATTGGTACATTAATATGTGCAATAGTTAAATCAGCGCCCTTTTCCTTATGGAAATTTAGCATTTCCTTATAATTCATTTTGTAAATATGGTCACCAGATAATATAAGTACGTATTCAGGATCATATTGTTCAATATATTTAATATTTTGGTAAATTGCATTAGCTGTTCCTTTATACCATTCACCTGTTTTTCCAGCTGTATAAGGAGGTAGTATTGATAACCCACCATCCATTCTATCAAGGTCCCAAGGTGAACCATTTCCCATATATGAGTTTAACTCTAAAGGCATAAACTGAGTTAGAACTCCTACTGTTGAAATTCCTGAGTTTGCACAGTTTGAAAGAGGAAAATCAATAATTCTATACTTTCCTCCAAATGGAACTGCTGGTTTTGCCATATCCTTTGTTAAAACTTGAAGTCTTGTCCCTTGACCTCCTGCCAATAACATAGCTACGATTTCTTTTTTACGTCCCATAAATTAGACCCCCATTCTATAAATTTCTTATTTTTTCTCAATATACATAGTCGAAAATGCTGGTATGTTAACATTTAATGTATATTCAAAGTCTTTAGTTTTCTTATTAATTGTTTTTAAATTCCTATTTTGTAATGCACTTCCATCAAATTTCTTAGCATCTGAATTTAATGCTATTTTATAACTCCCCCAAGTATTTACTCCTATTGGATAAGAATGCAAGCTTTGACCTGAGAAATTACTAATTACTAAAACTTCTTTACCGCTGTTATCAATTCTAGAAAATGCAAATATATTATTAACATTATCATCCACTACATGCCATCTGAATCCATGCCAGTTACAATCATTTTGCCAAAGTGCTGCAGTATTCTTATAATATTTATTTAATTCTTTCACATAGCGGTGTGTAAATCCATGTTTAGGATATTGTAGCAAGAACCAATCTAATTGTCTTTCTTCATCCCATTCAATAAACTGAGCTATATCAATCCCCATAAATGCTAGTTTTTTCCCAGGATGAGCATACATATATCCTAAGAATGCTTTTAAGCTTGAGAATTTATCTTCGTACGCTACTGGGTTTTTATCAATTAATGATTTTTTTCCATGAACTACTTCATCATGAGAAATTGGTAAAATATAGTTTTCTGAAAAAGCATACATCATAGAAAACGTAAATTTATTGTGTGAATCTTTTCTAAAGAAAGGATCCACTTCTATATAATCAAGACTATCATTCATCCATCCCATATTCCACTTGAAGTCAAAACCTAGTCCACCCTGGTCTACACCTGCAGTTACTTTTGGATAACTTGTTGATTCCTCAGCAATCATTGATACACCCGGATATTTTTCTTTCACATAAAGATTTAAATTCTTTAAGAATTCTATTGCTTCTAGATTTTCAAAACCTCCATGTATATTTCTTGCTGATTCATGTTCCTCACGGCAATAATTTAAGAATATCATTGAGCTAACAGCATCAACTCTTAAACCATCTATATGATATTTTTCTAACCAGTATACAGCACTAGAAGTTAAAAATGACATAACTTCATTTCTTCCATAATCGAATACTCTTGTACCCCAACCTTTATGCTCCATTTTTCTAGTATCAGAATATTCATAACAGCATGTACCATCAAATTCATAAAGACCATGTGCATCTTTTGTAAAATGCCCTGGAACCCAGTCTAAAATAACCCCTATATTGTTTTGATGACACTTATCTACAAAGTACATAAAATCTTCTGGTGTACCATATCTTGATGTTGGTGCAAAATAACCTGTAGCTTGGTAACCCCACGATTTATCATAAGGATATTCTGTAACTGGTAATAATTCAACATGAGTATAACTCATATCTTTTACATATGGAATAAGTTCCTCTGCTAATTGGCGGTAGCTTAAAGGATTTCCATTTTCATCATAACGCCATGAGCCTATGTGAACTTCATATATATTCATAGCTTCATGATATGGAACTCTTCTTTTAGTCATCCACTTCTCATCATTCCATGTATAATCAGGTAAAGAATAGACTTTTGAAGCTGTTTTCGGTCTTGTTTCAGCATGTACAGCATATGGATCAGCTTTCCAAATTTCCTGTCCATAACTAGATATTATTACATACTTGTATGCGTCAAACTCCTTTATATTTTCAATAGTAACTTCATAAATACCTTTATCATTTATTGGTGACATTTCATATTTTCTGGCATCCCAATCACAAAAATCACCTGTCACATATACTTTTTTTGCATTTGGTGCCCAAACTCTAAATGTACATTTATCATCTACCAAGAATGAACCTAAAAAATCATAAGAATGATAATTTGTTCCTTCGTGAAATAGATATTCTGCCATACTATTCATTGTATAACCCCCTCTAAATTAAATAAAAGTTCTTTTTTTGTGAACGCTTTCTTTTCGTTCAAAAAAAAATCAAATATAAAAAAATAAAAACATTTCTTTTATCTTTATACATTTTCATTATAACATACATAGTATATTTAGTAAATTAATTTCTTAACTTACATTAAAATTTTTTATATTCTTTACATTAACACTATAATAATAAAATTAAATATTAACATTTCAAAAGTTTTACATTCGTCTTTTTTTATTATACAATGTATATGAAATTAATTTATATAATAATTATTTAGGAGATAGCTATGTTAATCTATAACCCTATTCACAACAAAAAACCTAGTGGTGCAGTCACTAATAAAGACTTTGTAAATTTTGATATTTTTATTAAAGAGAATTTTTATTTTAATGACTTACGTATTATTTTAAAAAATGAATTTACTGGAAACTATATATCAGAAAGTTTGAAATTCGTCGAAAAAACTGAGAATGATTATCTTAAATATTCTATAAAATTAGATCCTTTTGATATAGGTTTATATTACTATCATTTTGAAGTTCATTTTGATAGTTTCACAGCTTATCTAAAAAATGATAATTTAAATTCTAAATTGGTTCAAAATTCTGACGAACTTCCTGATTGGCAACTTACAGTTTATGATTATAACTTCACTACCCCAGATTGGTATAAAGGTACTATAATGTATCAAATTTTCCCAGATAGGTTCAAGCGCAGTGATAAATACAAAGCAACTATTGCGAAAAACGAAGAAACAAGAATCCGCCATGATAATTGGAATGACATTCCTCACTCTTCTATTACACATGAAAATTATGGTGCAAAAGATTTCTATATGGGTAACCTTTTAGGTATTGAAGAAGAAAAAGATTATTTTAAAAAACTAAATATAGAAAGTATATACTTAAATCCTATTATGGAAAGCCCTGAAAATCACAGATATTCTACAGCAGATTATTTTAATGTTGATCCGTATTTCGGTACAAATGAGCAATTTGAAAAATTTTGTTCAGATTTCAAAAAAGATAACATTAGAATAATTTTAGATGGTGTCTTTAGTCACACCGGTTCTGATAGTATTTACTTTAATAAATACAATAACTATAATAGTGTTGGAGCTTATAACTCTCAAAATTCACCTTACTATCCTTGGTTTGATTTTAATAACTTTCCTCATGGATATCATTCATGGTGGGGATTCGATAATTTACCAACAGTAAAAAAAGAAAATAAAGAATACAGTGATTTTATCAACAACAAAGATACAGGAGTTGTTAATTACTGGCAAAAACTAGGGATTTCTGGATGGCGTCTAGATGTTGCAGACGAATTCCCTGATGAATTCCTAGATAGAATTAGGGAAAGTGCCAAATATTATGATAAAGATGCACTTATCATAGGTGAAGTATGGGAAGATGCAACAAATAAATTTTCTTACAATACTCGTCGTAGATATTTTTTAGGTAAACAACTCGATAGTGTTATGAACTATCCTTGGAAGGATGCTATTATAAACTTTGTAAAAAATAAGGATGCAGTTAGTTTTACAACAGAAATTTTAAAATTAGTAGAAAATTACCCTCGTCCTGCTCTTGACTGTATAATGAACCTACTAGATAGTCATGATACTGAACGTGTTTTAACATTACTTGCTTTTAATAATCCAGAAAGTGTACCAGTGGAGCAACGTCCAACTTATAAATTATCTACAGAGCAATATCAAAGAGCTAAATCTCTTTTAAAATTTGCTAGTTTTATTCAATTTACACTACCTGGTGTTCCTTGTATATATTATGGGGATGAAATTGGTATGTACGGTTTTAGAGATCCTTATAATAGATTAGGTTTTACTCACGATAATATTGATAAAGATTTACTAAATCATTATATTGAATTATCTTCATTCCGTAATAAAAATAAATCTGAATTTGTCACAAACTTTGAATGGGTTTATACAAAAGATAATTGTGTTGCATACAAAAGAAATAATATACTTTGTGTAATTAATCTTGATACTAAAGCTCACTTTATTGAAAATTATCATGGAGAAAAATTATTCGGTAATAATGATATTTACTCTACACCATTTGGAATGATAGTGCCGCCAAACTCATATTCAGCTATTAAAATTATTTAGATTGTAAAAAAAGTGGAAATTATAAAAATAATTTCCACTTTTTTTTAATAAGAATTTTATTTTATACTTATCCAGAGTTTCTAAGTCCTGTCGCTACTCCATTTATAGTAATATGAATTGTGTTTATTTGAGATTCAAGTGTTTCTGCTTCTCTTGCTCTTCTTATAAGCTCTATTTGTAATAGATTCAACGTATTGAAATATTGTAATCTATTCTCTAAACTCTTAGTTAAATATGTATTATCTTCTAAAAACTCTTTATGCTCAGAAATATCTAATACAACTTGTTTAGTTAATTTCCATTCTCTTAAAATTTCATTATAAACTTCTTTTGTTTCATCATCTTTACATAAATTAGCATACTCTTTTGCTATTTCCATATCTGATTTAGACATTACCATATCAACATTAGATAGTAATGAAGTAAAGAATGGCCAATCTTTATACATAGTACGTAATTTATCTATATTGCCACTTTCTTTATTTATGAAATTAGAAAATGCAGTACCTACACCATACCATCCAGGAAGCATAATTCTACTTTGTGACCAAGAAAATACCCAAGGAATAGCTCTTAAGCCACCAATATCTGTAATTTTCTTACGTGATGCAGGACGTGAGCCAATATTTAAGCTTGATACTTCTTTAATTGGTGTTGCTTCGAAGAAATAATTATAAAAATTAGGATTTTCAAAAACTAGTTTTCTATATGTTTTATAACTATCTTCCACAATTTCATCCATCATTTCCTTAATCTCTGGGATATCTCTAATATCTATATTAACCATATCTGCATTCATTCTTTCGATTACTGCTGAGAATAATGTTTCTAAATTATAATAAGCGGCATCTTTATTACCATATTTAGCAGCTATTATTTCTCCTTGTTCAGTTAAGCGAATTCTGTCTTGAACACTTCCTAAAGGTTGAGAAATTATGGCATCATAACTTGGTCCACCACCACGACCTACTGTTCCTCCGCGACCATGGAAAAATGTTATTTTTATACCATGTATATTTCCTAATGATGAAAGGTCTTGTTGAGCTTTATATAATGACCAGCCTGATGATAAATACCCACCATCTTTGTTACTATCCGAATAACCAAGCATTATTTCTTGATAATCTTTATTATCTTTTACCCATTTTTTAACAATATCTAAAGCCAAGTAATTATCCATTATTTCATATGAATTTTCTAAGTCCTCAATTGTCTCAAATAATGGAACTAGTTGTAATCTCGCAAAATCACTTCCAACTAAACCTACTTCTTTTAACATAATTGCCAATTCTAATAAATCAGAAATACTAGTCGTATGTGAAATAATATTTTGTTTTATTATATTATTTCCTAGTTTATCCTTAAGTTCTCTTGCTGTTTTAAAAATTAACAATTCTTTTTTTAATTCTTCAGATTGTTTACTTTCATCATTTATGCTTAATGGTCTTGGATCTTTTTTTAGTATATTTAATAATAAATCACATTTTTCACTTTCTGATAGCTCACTATAATTATTTTCTATGTTAGCACTTTTAAGTAATTCTGCTACACAAGCCTCATAAACACTTGAATCTTGTCTCATATCTATACTAGCTAAATAAAAACCAAATATTTTTACAGCACTTAATAATTCTTCAAAATCACCTTTTATTAATGTTTCACCGTTATTTTCTAATAATGAATTTTTAATAATTAGTAAATCTTGTTCTAACTCTTCTGCGGTTAGATATTTTTCATCATTATCTTCATTATTAAGTAAGTATTTTTTAGTGTTTAATAATTTTTCTCTTATGTAATAAATTGCTTTTCTATAGTATTCCTTTTCTCTATAAACTGATGAATCATTAGATTTGTCAGCCAATTGTCTTAAGTCTTCACTTTCTTTAATTAACTGAGACGACATAGAAAAAGTTCTATATAAAATGTTTAATTGATTCATATAGTAAGTAATTATTAACTCACATTGTTTCATTGCAGATAATTTTAATGTATCTGCTGTAACAAATGGATTCCCATCACGATCTCCACCAATCCACATACCCATCGTAATGGGTGTTTCATTTACTAAATCAATAGAGTTTTCTCTTAATAATTTCTTGTATTCTATCATTAATTTTGTTATTGCTTTAATAAATGATCTATTATAATACTCTAATACATTTGTAATTTCATTAGCAACTTTTAATTTTTTCTCACGAATTATATCACTTTGAAGCAATATTTCAATATGTTTTTGTAAATCTTCTTTCCATTTGCTCTTATTTATTAATCCATTTTTAACATCTCTGTGTTTTCTTAATAAATTATGTATATTTTCAGTTAAATCCAATGTAGTTTTTCTTTGTACTTGTGTTGGATGAGCTGTTAGTACTGGAACTACATTAATATTATTTAGAATATTAGTATCCTTTAAATTCTTAATTGAATCAGATAGTTTCCCAACATATGACTCTTCTGAATTATTTTTATAATTAACTTCAAATGCTAAATCAACATCTTCTGAAATATTAATAAGCAATGGTAGTGTTGAGAAGAAATTTGCTATTATTTCCATTTCCTCTTGATTCAATGTTTTTATAATTTCATTTAACTCATCGTATTTTTTACTATCAGCTAATTTTTTTAACTCAACTATTTTATTAAATGTAACTGTTGAAGTTATTTTCTTAGTTGCTTCAAGTAACATATCTGTTAATAATTGTATTTCTTCTTCTACAATATTCTGATTTATGTTACTCTCTAATCTCATACTTTGCATTAAGATATACCTCTTTATTTTTATTTTGTATATAATTTAATATACATGTAGTTAATTAGTATAAACTAAAATTTAATATTAATAATACTACATATTCCATTATATATTTTTTTTTGCAATAAAACAATTCATTTTCAAATAAACATTAATTTTTCACTTTTAATTCACAAAAAAACAGCCATATAAAATGGCTGTCTTTAAATTATTCTTCGTATATTTCTTCTTTAGCTGCTAGTGTAACTGTCGCTACTTTTTGGTCATCAACTAAATTAATTACTTTTACTCCTGTAGCTGTTCTACCTAATGTACTAATTGCAGATACATCAATTCTTATTATTATTCCTTGATCAGTCATTATCATTAAATCTTCATTTCCTGATACTGATTTTACTGCAACTATTTTTCCTGTTTTCTTAGTTACTTTAGCTACTTTAACACCTTTACCACCACGGTTTATTACATTAAATTCTGTAGATTTAGATATTTTTCCTATACCATTTTCAGTAACTGTTAAAATTTTCTTAGATTCATCTACAACTTCCATACCAATTACATAATCATCTGGAGATAGAGTAATACCTTTGACTCCGCGGCTAACACGTCCCATTTGACGTACTTTTTCAGCATTAATTCTTATAGCTTGTCCGTTTGCTGTAACAATCATAATATCTTGTTCATCAGTAATTCTTTGAACATCTATTAATGAATCACCTTCATCCAGTTTAAGTGCTATTTTACCTTTTTTAAGGATACTTGCATAGTCTCCTAATTTAGATTTTTTAACAATACCAAATCTTGTAGAGAACATTAAACTTGTACCTTCTTCTTGAAGGTCAGAAATAGCAATAATTGAGTTTACTTTTTCTTCTTTTTCTATCTCAAGTAAATTAATAATTGGAATTCCTTTAGATTGACGACTCATTTGATTAATCTCATATCCTTTTAATGTATAAACCTTACCTTTATCAGTAAAGAATAGAATATGATCATGAGTAGAACAACTTAACATATAAGCTACATTATCCTCATCATTAGTTGTCATTCCATTAACTCCGCGGCCACCACGACCTTGTGATTTATACGTACTAGCTGCTAAACGTTTAATGTATTGATTATGAGATAAAGTAATAATAATTTGTTCTTTTTCAATTAAATCTTCATTCTCTATTTGATCTACTTGACCTTCAATAATTACGCTACGACGTTTGTCTCCAAATTTCTCTTTTACTTCTAGTAATTCTTCTTTAACAATCTCAAGAACACGCTCAGGTTTAGCTAAGATATCTTCTAAATCTTCAATTAATTCCATAAGTTTTTTATACTCTTCTTCAATCTTATCGCGCTCTAAACCTGTAAGTCTTTGTAGACGCATGTCTAAAATAGCTTGTGCCTGAATTTCAGAAAGTGAAAATTCACTTATTAAACCACTTTTAGCTTCTTCAGTAGTTTGAGAACCACGAATTAAGCTTATTATTCTATCAATATTATCTAAAGCAATTCTTAATCCTTCTAAAATATGAGCACGTGCTTTTGCTTTATTTAGATCAAATCTTGTTCTACGAACAACTACTTCTTTTTGATGCTCTAGGTAATAATAAAGTACTTCTTTTAAGTTAAGAAGCTTTGGTACTCCATTAACAAGTGCAATCATGTTAACACCGAATGAACCTTGAAGTGGTGTTAATTTATAAAGATTGTTTAATATTACATTACTATTTACATCACGACGTAATTCAATAACTATACGCATACCTTTTAGGTTACTTTCATCACGTAAATCTGTAATACCTTCAATTTTTTTATCACGAGCTAATTCAGCTATTTTTTCAACTAATTTTGCTTTATTTACTTGGTAAGGAATTTCTGTAATAATAATTCTTTCCTTACCATTTTTCATTTGTTCGATTTCTGTCTTACCACGCATAATAACTGAACCACGTCCAGTAGTATATGCTTTTACAATACCACTACGACCTAATAAATATGCACCTGTAGGAAAATCAGGACCTTTTATCTTAGTCATAAGTTCAGCAATTGTAATTTCAGAATTATCTGCTAAAGCAATAACACCATCAATAACCTCACCTAAGTTATGAGGCGGAATATTTGTAGCCATACCAACCGCAATACCGCTACTACCATTTACTAGTAAATTAGGTATTCGAGATGGCAAAACTTTTGGTTCTTGTTTTGTACCATCATAGTTATCTTGCATGTCAACCGTATCTTTATTGATATCTCGTAACATCTCTGAAGCAATTTTACTCATTCTTGCTTCTGTATAACGCATTGCTGCCGCACCATCACCATCAATTGAACCAAAGTTCCCTTGACCATCTACCATTGGATATCTACTGTTAAAATCTTGAGCTAAACGTACAATCGTACCATATGTTGCAGAGTCACCATGAGGGTGATACTTTGCCATAACCTCTCCGACTACGAAGGCACTTTTTTTATAAGGTTTATCATATGTTAACCCTAGATCATTAAATGCATACAATATTCTTCTATGTACTGGTTTTAATCCATCTCTAACATCTGGTAGAGCACGTGATACAATAACACTCATAGAGTAGTCAAGAAATGAATTTTCAATTTCCGTAGTTATATTACGTAAGGTAATATTATTTTTATTATCTTCCATGTTCTATCCTTTCTTACTAAATATCTAAGTTTACAACATTTAGAGCATTCTCTTCGATAAATTTACGTCTTGGTTCTACTTTTTCACCCATTAACGTATCGAACGCTGCGTCTGCTCTTTGTGCATCATCAATACTAACTTTATACATTAAACGATGTTCTGGATCCATTGTTGTATCCCAAAGTTCCTCGGCATTCATCTCTCCTAGCCCTTTGTATCGTTGAACTGTATACTTTTTATCTGCTGCATATTTTTCAATATTTTCCTTCAACTCTTCATCTGTATGACAGTAGTACTCTTTTTTACCAACTTTAAGTCCAAATAGCGGTGGTCTTGCAATATACACATAACCTGCTTCTATTAATTCTCTCATATATCTAAAGAAGAATGTTAATAATAATGTTCTAATATGGCTTCCATCGACATCAGCATCGGTCATAATTACTATTTTATGATAACGAAGTTTGTCAATATTTAGAGTTTCTCCTATTCCCATACCTACTGCAGTAATTAGCGAACGAACTTCATCATTTGATAATACTTTATCAATTCTAACTTTTTCTACATTTAAAATTTTACCTTTTAGTGGTAGTATAGCTTGGAATTTACTATTACGACCCAGTTTTGCACTTCCACCAGCAGAGTCTCCTTCGACTAGGAATAATTCGCACTCTGCAGCATCCTTACTTGAGCAGTCTGCTAATTTCCCTGGTAGATTAGTAAACTCTAATGCATTTTTACGACGAGTTGATTCTCTTGCTTTTTTTGCTGCTATTCTAGCTCGTGATGCTTGAAGTCCTTTCTCAACTATAATTTTAGCAACCTTAGGATTTTCTAATAAAAATCTATCTAATTCTTCTGAAAAAAGTTTATTAGTAATTGTACTCATTTCTGAGTTTCCTAGTTTAGTTTTTGTTTGTCCTTCAAATTGTGGATTTGGATGTTTAATAGATATAATAGCTACTAAACCTTCCCTTACATCATCACCAGTAAGTGATTCTTTTTCTTTAATTAGTTTATTTTTCTTACCATAAGAATTTATAATACGTGTTAATGCTGTTTTAAATCCACTTTCATGTGTACCACCTTCATGTGTATTTATATTGTTAGCATAACTTAAAATATTACTTGCATATCCTGTATTATACTGCATTGAGATTTCTACTTCTTTTCCTTCCATCTCGCCATGCACATAAATAGCTTCATGTAATGAATCTTTATTTTCATTTAACATTTCAACATATTCTAATAATCCACCTTCATAGCAGAAAGTTTCTTCTTTTTCTTGCCCTTCTCTCTCATCTTTAAGTATTATTGTAATACCTTTATTTAAGAAAGCAAGTTCTCTTATACGTGTTCTTAATATATCATATTCATATACTGTAGTTTCTTGGAAAATTTCTGGGTCTGCTTTGAATCGAATAGTTGTTCCTGTTTTATCAGTTTCCCCAATAACAGTAATTCCTTGAACTACATCTCCACGCTCAAACATCATCGAATGAATCTTACCATCACGATGAACATAAGCTTCTAAATTTGTTGATAATGCATTAACTACACTGGCACCAACTCCGTGAAGACCACCAGATACTTTATATCCGCCTCCACCGAATTTACCACCCGCATGTAGCACTGTTAATATTACTTCAAGGGCAGGTTTACCTGTTTGTTCTTGAATATCAATTGGAATACCACGACCATTATCTTCAACTCTTATCCAATTATCTTTTTCAATTGCGACTGTAATAGTATCACAATGTCCTGCTAAAGCTTCATCAATAGAGTTATCTACTATTTCCCAAACCAAGTGATGTAGCCCTTTACTAGAAGTAGAACCAATATACATCCCTGGACGGACTCTTACAGCTTCTAATCCTTCAAGAACCTGAATCTGATCAGCATTATATTCTTGCATTTGTTTTTTTTCTACCATAATTTTTCCTTTCGTTTTTTTAAAAGTTTATTTAATTAAATATCCTATAAAATTTCACTAATAGTTCCATTATTAATTTTAAAAACTTTAGCTTTTTTTAATAAATCTTCTTTTATATCTGATATCGAAGGTGTTGTTATAAATGTTTGAACATTTTCATTAATTGCATCTAAAAGTTTTAGTTGACGATTTCTATCTAACTCACTCAATACATCATCCAAGAGCAAAATGGGATAACTACCTGTCTTAGATTTTAAATAATCTATTTCAGAGAGTTTAAGTGACAAAACAACACTTCTTTGTTGTCCTTGAGAAGCATACATTTTTGCGTCTAACTTATTTATAAAGAATTCTAAATCATCATGATGAGGTCCTATTCTTGTACTACCTCTCATTATATCATCGTAAGATTTATCCATTATTTTCTTAATAATATTTTCTTCATTAAAATCTTTATCTTCCACACTATTTATATTAAGCATATCTAATATAGAACTTTTATATTTTAATTCTAAATCTTCTTTATGATTAGATATATTTAGCATATTTTTTTGTGCTAGTTTAGATAAATTCTTTATAAATAAGGCACGTTCTTTAGTAATATACATAGCTATTTTTACTAATTGACTAGTAATAGTCTCAAGATACGCTAAAGAAAGTTCATCTTTTGGATTTTTTCTCATATCTTTTAAATATGAATTACGTTGTTTTAACAAGTGTTGATAAAGTAAATAGTACTTATGATAAATACGAGAAAATTGATAAAACTCTCTATTTATAAACTCTCTTCTCAGAGAAGGTGATCCTTTTATAATTTGCAAATCTTCTGGAGAAAATAAAACAACGTTTAATTCTCCAACAAAGTCAGTTAACTTAGTTTTTTTTAACCCTGCAATTTTTGCACTTTTCCCTCTATTATTTATACCTAACATTATATCTAGTGTTTTATCATTCTTTTCTAGTACACACGACATTGCAGCGGCTTCTTCTCCAAACATAATACACTCACTATCGCTTTTCGTCCTATAACTCTTACCTAATGCTAAGCAAAATATTGACTCAATAATATTAGTTTTTCCATTTGCATTATCACCAACTAAAACATTAAGCGAGGGATGTACCTCTATATTCAAAGATAAATAATTACGAAAATACAATAATTTTAAAGTTTTAATTTTCATTTGAAATTATATATTTTTGATTTTCAATTTCTATTACATCATTAGAATATAGTTTTTTCCCTCGTCTATTTTCCAAGTCACCATTTAGAACTACCTCAACTTCTTGTAAAAAATATTTTGCTTCTCCTCCTGAAGCAATAAATCCTTCAATTTTTAAAAATTGAGATAATGTAATATACTCACTATTAATAAAAATTTTTTTCATTTTACACCTCCAAATAATTAAAATGAAACATAATGTATATAAATATATTTTATACATTATAATTATACCAAAAAAGGTATATTTTATCAAGAAAATGAGCATTTTCCTGTTGAACTTTATACTGTAAAATTACTGATTCATAGATACTTTCATATGATTTATAATACTATTTTTTCAAAAAAATATTAAATAAAAAAATACATAAATGTTAGTTAAGTTTTTAAATATAATAATTAAAAAAATAGTATTTTAATGTTAAATTTTATTATTGGAAGGTAAATTATGAAAGCCTTTTTTATTTTACAGTTTTACTTACCTATTGTATAATAAAAGTATAATATTATCTATACTTTTATTAATTAAACTGAGCTTTTATAAAGTTTAGTATGAAGGAGGTAAATTATGTATAGTTGTGAAAAATTAGAAAAAATACTAAATGAAAAAATTATTTCAATTGATGAGACTAGTTATGGTATTAGCAATAAGAATTACATTATTACTACTGAAAATAATAAATACTTTTATCGCACTTCAAAAGATTCTACGAAAATTAATGATAAAGATAATGAAAAAGAAGCTATGGATTTACTTAAAGACGAATCTTATTTTTTAAAACCTATTTATTATAAAAATGATAACTTAATAACTCCATACCAAAAGAATTCAAAAACTTTTATTTCTCAAAGAAATCTTTCTAGTATTGTTAATATAGCTAAACTACTACAAAAATTTCATTCAAAAAAATTCAAAGCAAAAAATACTTTTAACCCAATAAATGTATTTGAAAAATATTTGAATGATATTGAAGACTTCAAGATGGATATTAGTCATTTCATATATATAATTGATGAACTAAAAAAAGTATATAAACCTGATAGATTGTGTCATAATGATTTAGTAGAAGGTAATTTTTTATTTACAAAAAATAACATTTTTTTAATAGACTATGAATATGCTGGATTAAATGATTATTATTTTGATATTGCAAGTTTTATATCGGAAAATAATCTTGATTATCAAGAAACTGTTACATTTCTAAAAGCTTACTTCACAGATGAAGAATGTGATTTTAAAAAGTTAGATGTATTTCTTAGATTCTGTGATTTATTATGGTATACATGGGCCTCATTATTATATGAAAAGCGTGGCGAAGAAGTATACAATGAAATCCTTATGACTAAATATAATAGTTTGAAAAATCCAAGATCAATTGTATATTAAAAAAAGAACAAACACTAATAAAAAGTGTTTGTTCTTTTTTATTTTCTATAATTATTTAGCTAAAGCTGCTTTAGCTTGTTCACAAATACTTGTGAATGCTGCTGCATCGTGGATAGCGATTTCTGATAACATTTTTCTGTTAATATCGATTCCAGCAACTTTAAGTCCGTTCATTAAACGGCTGTATGATAATCCGTTTAATCTTGCTGCTGCATTAATACGAACGATCCATAATCTTCTGAAGTTACGTTTAGTTTGACGACGGTCTCTAAATGCGTACATTCCAGATTTCATAACTTGTTGCTTAGCAACTTTGAATAATGTATGTTTTGAACCAAAATATCCTTTAGCTAGTTTTAAAACTTTTTTACGGCGACGACGAGTCACAGTTCCACCTTTAACACGTGGCATATCAAATTCCTCCTTATGTATAACTTAAATAAGTATTTACGCTATAATTAATCTTCTATAATATTATTTAACTAATAAAGTTCTAATACGTTTGTAATCACCACGAGATACTAATGAAGCTTTACGTAAGTGACGTTTTTGTTTAGTAGTTTTTCTTGAAAACCAGTGAGAAGTATAAGCACGGCTACGTTTTAATTTACCGCTTGCTGTTTTTTTCACACGTTTCGCTAAACCACGGTGAGATTTCATTTTTGGCATTATCAAATTCCTCCTATATTAAACCTTTATTTCTCTTTTTTTGGTGCTAGAACTAAGAACATACTGCGACCTTCCATTTTAGGTTTTTGTTCGACAGTAGCTATATCGCTAGCTTCGTTAGAAAAGTTTTCTAAAACTTTCTGTCCAATTTCTTTATGGGTGATTGCTCTCCCTTTAAAACGAATAGAAACTTTAACTTTGTCTTCTTTTGCTAAGAATTTACGTGCATTTTTCAACTTAGTTTCGAAATCGTGTTTCTCAATAGTTGGAGATAATCTTATCTCTTTTGTTGTTACGATTTTTTGTTTCTTACGAGCTTCTTTATCTTTCTTTTGTTGTTCAAACTTGAACTTACCGTAGTTCATAATTTTAGCAACTGGTGTTTTTGCATTTGGAGCAACTAAAACAACATCTAAATTCATACGCTCTGCAATTTGCATAGCCTCTGCTTTTGTTTTCACCCCTAATTGTTCACCATTTTGACTAATTAAAAGAAACTCTTTCGCTTTAATACCTTCATTTACTTGTGCAGTATCTTTACTAATGATCAGCACCTCCTATTTTTAAATTTTATTAAATACTAAAAGCATTAAAAAAAACTGAGTGCAAAACACCCAGCATAAAATTCTACATTTCATCTACATAAACCTGAACAATCAACATTGGCAGGTGAGAAACGGGTGCTTCTACTTTTGTATTCAACATTATATATTTTACAATTTTTTTTTATGTTTGTCAATAGGAATATAATAATTTTATACTCCTATTGACAGTTTATATTAAATAGTACCTAATTCTTCATGTAATTCTTCTTCAATAGGTTTATTTAATTCATTTTCCATTTCTTTTTCTAAATCGTCTTCAAACTTAATATCTATATCATTATATTTAGTCATACCTGTTCCTGCTGGAATTAGTTTACCAATAATAACATTTTCTTTAAGTCCCATAAGTTTATCTACTTTTCCTTTAACAGCTGCATCTGTAAGAACACGAGTTGTCTCTTGGAATGAAGCAGCAGATAAGAAACTTTCAGTTTCTAGAGATGCTTTAGTAATACCTAAAATAACTGGTTTAGCTGTTGCCATATTCCCACGTTTTTCAAGTATTTTTTTGTTTTCATCTGTAAATTTATGAATGTCTACAAGTGATCCTGGTAATAAATCTGTATCCCCTGCATTGATAACACGTACTTTTCTTAACATTTGACGTACCATAACCTCAACGTGTTTATCACTAATTTCTACCCCTTGCATACGATAAACTTTTTGTACTTCAGTTAATAAGTAACTTTGTACAGCTTCTAAACCTGCAATAGCTAGAAGTTCTTTAGGTTCAATAGATCCTTCTGTTAAGGCTTGACCACGTTTAACTTTGTCATCTTCTTTAACTAGCATACGACTTGTACCATAATCTTGATACTCTCGTTCTTCACCAATCTCACTTAATACATAAATTCTACGAACATGGTTATTATCAACTTCTACTTTAGTAACTGTTCCGTCAACTTCTGAGATTAGTGCTTTACCTTTTGGATTACGTGCTTCAAATAACTCTTGAATACGAGGTAACCCTTGTGTAATATCGGCTCCTGCTACCCCTCCAGTATGGAAAGTACGCATTGTAAGCTGAGTTCCTGGTTCACCGATAGATTGGGCAGCAATTGTACCAACTGCTTCACCAACTTCTACTTTTTCACCAGTAGCTAAGTTTTTACCATAACATTTCTCACATACACCGTGACGACTATTACATGTGAAGGCTGATCTAATAACTACACTTTCAATACCTGCAGCTTCAATTTCTTTTGCAGTATCTAATGTGATTAACTGTCCATCTTCAACAATTACTTTTCCTGTTTCAGGATGTACAACTGTTTCTTTACTATATCTACCTTCTAAACGTTCTTGTAGACTTTCAATTTCATCTGTTCCATTTTTCAATGCTGAAACTCGTAATCCTCGAGATGTTCCACAGTCATTTTCACGAACTATTACATCTTGTGCTACGTCAACAAGACGACGTGTTAAGTAACCTGAATCGGCAGTTTTTAAGGCTGTATCAGCAAGACCTTTACGAGCACCGTGAGAAGAGATAAAGTATTCTAATACTGTTAGTCCTTCTTTAAATGATGAACGAACAGGCATTTCCATAATTCGTCCTGAAGGAGATGCCATCAGACCACGCATACCAGCTAGCTGAGTAAAGTTTGATGCGTTACCACGAGCACCTGAATCACTCATCATATATATTGGGTTAGTCGCTGGAAGTGAGTCCATAAGTTGATCTTGAATTATATCTTTTGCTTTTGCCCATTGTGCAATAACATTTTGATATCTCTCTTCTTCAGTTAATAATCCACGTCTAAATAAGTTTGTAATCTTATCAACATTTTCTTGTGATTCAGCTAAAATTTCATATTTATTAGGTAAGACAAATACATCACTAACACCCACAGTTATACCTGCTCTTGATGAATATTTGAATCCTAAATCTTTCATTCTATCTAACATCATTGATGTTTCTGTTATATGGAATCTATTGAAGATTTCAGAAATAATTTTAGATAAAAATCCTTTTTTGAAAGGTGTTGTAGGTTCTTTTTCAGAAATAAACGCTTTTAGTCCCCCTTCTGAAAGTTCAGATGGAGATACAAAGTATTTATCCGGTGTTGCTTTTTCTAAGTTTTCTTTAGTTGGTTCATTTAAGAATGGGAACCCTTCTGGTAGTATGTCATTAAAAATAACTTTACCAATTGTAGTAATTAATAACTTTTTATTTTGTTCTTCAGTAAATGTAGGATTGTTAAATGATTTTGCTGCAATTCCTACACGTGTGTGAAGGTGAATATATCCATTTTGATATGCTATTCTAGCTTCATCAGCATCTTTGAATATCATACCCTCACCTACAGCACCTGGTCTTTCTAATGTTAGGTAATAGTTACCTAGTACCATATCCTGAGACGGAGTAACAACTGGTTTTCCATCTTTAGGGTTAAGGATATTTTGTGCTGCTAACATTAGCATACGAGCTTCTGCTTGCGCTTCTTTTGATAAAGGTACGTGTACCGCCATTTGGTCACCATCAAAGTCGGCATTAAACGCAGTAGTTACAAGTGGATGTAATCTAATTGCTCTACCTTCTACTAAAATTGGTTCAAATGCTTGAATTCCAAGTCTGTGAAGAGTTGGGGCACGGTTAAGTAGTACCGGATGTTCACGAATGATATCTTCTAGAATATCCCAAACGTGATCTTCCATTCTTTCAATTTGATTCTTAGCATTTTTAATATTATTAGCTAATTCTCGTTTAACAAGTTCACGCATTACAAATGGTTTGAATAATTCAAGTGCCATTTCTTTAGGTAATCCACATTGGTACATTTTTAAGTTTGGACCAACTACAATTACTGAACGACCAGAATAGTCAACACGTTTACCTAATAAGTTTTGACGGAAACGACCGTGCTTACCTTTAAGCATATTAGATAATGATTTTAATGTTCTATTTCCTGGTCCAGTTACTGGACGTCCACGACGTCCATTATCGATTAAAGCATCAACAGCCTCTTGTAACATACGTTTTTCATTTTGTACAATTAATCCTGGCGCTTTAAGTTCGATAAGTTTTTTCAGACGATTATTACGGTTAATTACACGTCTGTATAAATCATTTAAGTCACTTGTTGCAAAACGTCCACCATCTAGCTGTACCATAGGTCTTAATTCCGGTGGTATAACAGGTAGAACACTCATAATCATCCATTCTGGTTTATTTCCTGAATTTTTAAATGCTTCAAATACTTCAACACGTTTGATTATTTTAACAACTTTTTGACCTGATTTATAGTTACTTTCACTTAATTCTTTAAGTTCATTTTTTAAATCTTTAAGTTCTTTTTCAATATCTAATTCCGCTAGTAAATCTTGAATAGCTTCAGCCCCCATTTTAGCAACAAATGAGTTAGCTCCGAATGTACTACGAGCTTCACGTACTTCACGTTCAGAAACAATTTGTTTTTTCATGAAGTCCGTTTCACCTGGATCAATTACTATATAAGAAGCAAAATAGATAACTTCTTCTAATTGTCTAGGGCTTAAATCAAGTAGTAATCCCATTCTACTAGGAATACCTTTAAAATACCAAATGTGGCTGACAGGGGCAGCTAAATCTAAGTGCCCCATTCTTTCACGACGTACTTTCGCTAAAGTTACGTCAACTCCACATTTATCACATTTTATATTTTTATATCTTACTCTTTTGTACTTTCCGCATGCACATTCCCAATCCTTAGTTGGACCAAAGATTTTCTCACAAAATAGTCCATCATTTTCGGGTTTAAGAGTTCTATAGTTAATAGTTTCTGGTTTTTTAACCTCTCCATAAGACCAACTTCTTATTTTTTCTGGAGAAGCTAAACTAATTTTCATATATGCAAAATTATTTACGTCTATCAAGGAGCATACCTCCTTTATTTTTTTGTATAAAAGCCTTGAATAGTTTATTGTGATTGTTTGTAAAATTTTTATTATTCTTCATCAAATTCGTCATCTATATCTTCTACATCTGCATAATCATCAGTATCAGATAATAATAAGCTAGCAAGTGATGCATATCCTGAGTTACTATCATCACTTTCTTCTACTACTTCTTCTGAATCAGTTGATGTAATCATATTTGCAAGTGATGAGTAATCTCCTGATTCTGAAGTAACATCTTGTGTTTCTTCTACTTCTTCTTTATGTCCTTCTGATTCATGATGACCATGGAATTCAATAGTATCACCTAAATCAATATCACCCATATCTACTTCGTTATCATCTTTATCCATAACTCTAAAGTCCATACCTAAAGCTTGTAGTTCTTTCATAAGAACTCGGAATGATTCAGGTACTCCAGGTCGAGGAATATTTTCACCTTTAACAATTGCTTCATATGTTTTAACACGACCGTTTGTATCGTCTGATTTGTATGTTAAGATTTCTTGAAGTGTATAGGCTGCACCATATGCTTCAAGTGCCCATACCTCCATCTCACCAAATCTTTGACCACCAAATTGTGCTTTACCACCAAGTGGTTGTTGAGTAACTAATGAATATGGACCAATTGAACGTGCATGAAGTTTATCATCAACCATGTGAGATAATTTAATCATGTACATTACCCCAACAGAAACACGGCTATCAAATGGCTCACCAGTACGTCCGTCATAAAGAACTGTTTTAGCGTCTTTTGCCATCCCCGCCTCAGCTACTGTTGACCAAACATCATCATCACTTGCACCATCAAATACTGGTGTTGCAACGTGAATTCCTAATTGTTTAGCCGCCATACCTAAATGAAGCTCTAATACTTGTCCTATATTCATACGAGATGGAACACCAAGTGGGTTTAACATAACATCTACAGGTGTACCGTCTGGTAAATATGGCATATCTTCTTCAGGTAAGATATTAGAGATAACCCCTTTGTTACCGTGACGTCCTGCCATTTTATCCCCAACACGTATTTTACGTTTTTGGATAATAAATACTCGAACAAGTTCATTAACACCATTAGCAAGTTCTGCTCCATCTTCACGTTTAAAGATTTTAACATCCGCAACTACTCCATCAGCACCATGTGGTACTCGTAATGAAGTATCACGTACTTCTTTAGATTTAGCTCCGAAAATTGCATATAATAATTTCTCTTCTGGTGTTTGCTCAGTTAATCCTTTAGGAGTAACTTTACCTACTAAGATATCACCATCTTTTACTTCAGCACCTATACGAATAATACCACGAGAATCTAAGTTTCTTAACGCATTTTCTCCAACATTTGGTATTTCGCGTGTAATTTCTTCAGGTCCTAGCTTCGTATCACGAGCATCTGTTTCATATTCTTCTACATGAATAGAAGTGTAAACATCATCTTTTACAAGACGTTCACTCATAATAACAGCATCCTCATAGTTATATCCATCCCAGTTTACGAATGCAACAACTAAGTTTTTACCTAATGCTAATTCCCCTTTGTCCATTGAAGGTCCGTCTGCAAGAATGTCTTTCTTCTCAACTCTGTCTCCAACTTTAACAATTGGTTTTTGGTTATATGATGTACTGTGGTTTGAACGAACAAACTTATGTATTACATAAGTGTCTAAATCTCCCTCAATTTCTTTACCATCTAATATTTCTATACGGCGAACTTTGATTTTTGCACCATCAACATATTCAACGATACCAGGATATTTAGCAATTACAGCAGCTCCTGAGTCACGAGCGGCTAAGTGTTCCATTCCTGTTCCAACAAATGGAGCTTCTGTTACCATTAGAGGTACTGCTTGACGTTGCATGTTCGCACCCATTAATGCACGGTTTGAGTCATCATTTTCTAAGAATGGAATACATGCAGTTGCAGCAGAAACTACTTGTTTAGGAGAAACATCCATATAATTCATCATTTCTCGAGGTTTAACAGTGTTATCTCCTCTAAAACGACAAACAACTTCATCATCTAAGAAATATCCTTTTTCATCAACATTTGAGTTAGACTGTGCTACCACATATTTATCTTCCTGATCAGCTGTTAAATATTGTACATTTTCTGTTACATATGGACGACCTTCAGAGTCAACTTCTACTTTTCTATAAGGCGTCATTATAAATCCAAACTCATTTATTCTTGCAAATGAAGATAATGAGTTAATAAGACCAATGTTTGGTCCTTCAGGAGTTTCAATCGGACACATACGTCCATAGTGAGAGTAGTGAACGTCACGCACTTCCATTCCAGCACGTTCCCTTGTTAAACCTCCAGGCCCAAGTGCAGATAAACGACGTTTATGAGTAAGCTCACTTAATGGGTTTGTTTGGTCCATGAATTGAGAAAGTTGAGAACTTCCAAAGAATTCTTTAATAATAGCTGTAACAGGTCTTACATTAATAAGTTGTTGTGGAGTTATTTCATTAGTATCTTGAATACTCATACGCTCACGAACAACACGTTCCATACGTGAAATCCCTACACGAATTTGGTTTTGAAGCAATTCTCCAATACAACGTAAACGACGGTTACCAAGGTGATCAATATCGTCAACACGACCTATTAACTCATATTCAAATCCATCACTATTTCTTCTATTTCTTATTAATAGTAAATAGTAGTTAATACTTGCGACTATATCTGCAATAGTTAATGTTAAGATATCTTTATTTGGAGCACCATTTCCTATTATATGTAAAACTTGATCTTCTAATAATTCATCAACATTAAAATCATTACCAACTTTTACTTGATTTACAACTTTAAACAATTGTAATTTTAGGCTGTCACTTCCATCAAGACTTTCGTTCATTTCAAACTCAACTACGTTAGCTGAAGTTCCTAGTTCTTCATAAATTTCATCTATAATTTCACGAGTTAATTTAGTACCTTTTTCTACTAAAATTTCTCCAGTTTCAGTATCAACAATTGGTTCTACTAAAATTTGGTTTTCTAAACGTTCTCCAACATGAAGTTTATTATTAAGTTTATATCTACCCACTTTAGCAAGATCATATCTTCTTGGATCGAAGAATCTTCCATATAAAGTCGCTTTTGCAGTTTCAACGTTAGCTGGTTCTCCGGGACGTAATTTATCATAAATTACTTTTAACGCTGTTCCTGTATCAAGATTTTCATCTTTTTCTAAAGTGTTTAATAGTTCTGTATCTTCTCCAAACAATTTAATAATTGATTCATCAGATTCAAAACCTAGTGCTCTAATTAGCGTTGTTAAAGGTATTTTTCTAGTTCTATCTATACGAGCATAAACTAGTCCCTTAATATCTTTTTCAAATTCCAACCAAGCTCCTCTGTTAGGAATAACAGTTGTTTTATACGCATTAGGGATATTCTTCACTTTAAGCTTATCATCTTCTGTAAAGTAAACAGAAGGTGAACGTACTAATTGAGATACAATTACACGTTCAGCTCCATTAATGATAAACGTTCCTGTTTCTGTCATTAATGGTAATTCACCCATAAATACTTCTTGTTCTTTAATCTCGTCTCGTTCTTTATTTATTAAACGGACACGCACTCTTAAAGGTGCTGAATATGTAGCATCGCGTTCTTTAGATTCATCTACATTATATTTAGGAGTCCCTAATTTATAGTCTATGAATTCTAAACTTAATTTATCATTATTACCTTCTATTGGTGAAACATCTTTAAAAACGTCTTTAAGACCAGTTTCTAAAAATTTTTCATAAGATAATGTCTGAATTTCAATTAAGTCAGGTAAATCAATTACCTCTGATATTCTAGCATAGCTACGTCTTTCTCTGTGCTTACCAAATTTAACTTTTTGCAACTGTGTCACCTCTCAGCTTTTCTCTTATAAAACTAAAAAGAAAATTTACATTTTCTCTTACTTACTTATATAATTTTCGCAATTCTATTAGCAAAAAATAGAATTACTTGCAATATATCATTTTATCATAGTAAAGACAAGATGTCAATTACTTAGCAGCTTTCAGGATATAATAACCCTTATTTTTTGCTATTACTTCAACAGAATTAAATAAATTCTCTAAAAGCTTTTTACAACTTGCCATCCCTTGTTTTTTTTGTATTACAACCCATAATTCCCCATCACTTTTCAAATGTTCAAAACTATCAATCATAATTTTATGAACAATCTGTTTACCAGCTCTGATAGGTGGATTAGTTAATACTATATCAAAAGTTCCTTTAACATTATCAAAGGAACTACTTTCGATAATTTCTATTTTATTATTAATTTTATTTAGCTCAATATTCTTTTTAGACAGTTCAAGACTTCTATTATTTACATCAACCATTGTAAAATTATAGTTCGGATTATTCTTTGCTAAGAAAATAGAAATAACTCCATACCCACAACCTATATCTGCAACATCAGCACTTTGCTTTTCACTATGGAAATTTTCTAATAGTACCTTTGTTCCAAAATCGACATTTTCTTTAGAAAAGACACCATTGTCTGTATAAAATCTAAAATCTATGTCTTTTATTTTTGAGCTAATAATTTTTTCACAACTTTTAGTTGTTGGATTATTTGTATAATAATGTTCCATAATAAAGACACCTCGTATAAAATAGAAGAAAATAGTATACCTCATAGTTAGAGACATGAGATATACTATTTTTGTTATTATCATCGTATCAATATTCTATAATAGAATATTTTTGTTTATTTACATCTATCTTAATTTTATCTACTTAGATTAGAAATTATTTAACTTCTGCAGAAGCTCCAACTTCTTCTAATTTAGCTTTAATTTCTTCAGCTTCTTCTTTAGAAACTCCTTCTTTAAGAGTTGATGGTGCACCGTCAACTTTTTCTTTAGCTTCTTTTAGTCCGTCTCCAGTGATTTCACGAACAACTTTGATTACTTTAATTTTTGAATCTCCAGCTGAAGTTAATACTACGTCGAATTCAGTTTTTTCTTCAGCAGCTCCGCCAGCAGCTCCACCAACTACAGCTACAGGTGCAGCAGCAGTTACTCCGAATTCTTCTTCAATTGCTTTTACTAAGTCGTTTAATTCTAAAACTGACATTTCTTTGATAGCGTCTAAAATTTGTTCTTTAGTCATTATAATTTTCCTCCGATTTTTTAATTATGTTTTATATATTTTTTGTATTTATTAAGCTTCTTGTTCAGCTTTTTGGTCTGCAACAGCTTTAACAGCTAAAGCAGTATTGCGCATTGGCGCTGTTAATACAGATAGTAACATTGAAAGTAATCCTTCGCGGCTTGGTAATGACGCGATTGCTTTAATTTCAGCTTGATCTGTAACTTTTCCTTCTATAACACCAGCTTTTAGTTCTAAGTTTTCGTGTTGTTTAGCGAAATCGTTTAAAACTCTAGCAGGAGCTACAGCATCGTCTGTTGAAAAAGCGAAAGCATTTGGTCCAGTTAGAACTTCGTCTAAACCTTCAATTCCTGCTTGCTCCATCGCACGACGAACTAGTGAGTTTTTATAAACTTTAAAAGTTAAACCTTCGTTACGCATGTTGTTACGTAATTCTGTTACTTCCGCAACGTTTAATCCACGGTAGTCAGCAATAACAACTGATGTACTAGCTTTAATTTCTTCAGCGATTTGGTTTACTAACTCTTGTTTTTTCTCAATAGCTTTTGACATTGAACTTCCTCCTAAGTAGATTTATCAATCTCAGTACCAATAAAAAAACCTTTTTGCATGCGAGAACATACAAAAAGGCACATAAGTTTCTTTTCGAATTTTGTCCTCGGTAGGTTAATTAAGGATTTCTCCCCCTACTGTCTACGGTACATTTTCAACTGACTTTTTTATGATAATATATATGTCTTTATTTGTCAAGTCTTTTTTAAAAAAATTATAATTTTTTTTCTAAGATATTCTTATCTATTTTTATTACAGTAATACTTTATTGAAGAACTAATATATTCTGCAACATCTTCTCCGAACTTATTTATATTATTTCTAAATTCTGGATTCTCATAATATCCTTTTCCAATATATGAAAATACTTCTAAACTACAATCAAAACCATATTTATTTATGTGATTATATAAATTTTCAACTTCTTTTTGAACTCTATCACTTGTTATATCTATTTCTTCTTTCTTGTAATTAGCGAATGCTTTGAATGTATTATTAAACTCATCTTCCGCTTTACTTTCTTGACCTTTCTGACGTCGTTTTGATTCTTCTATAACCTCTTCTCCGTATTTATCTTTTGCTTCTATCTCATACTTTTTCATATCCTCTTTCTTAAAACCTTCAAACTTTTCTTCTATAGTCATATGAATTTCTCCTTTATAATCTTTTATTGTTTTCTCAATTGTTTTTATTACATTTTCTATTTTTTGCTTTTCTTTTAAAAGCAGTTTATGTTGTTCCTCTAATATTATTAAACTATCATTATTATTTTCTATGATATTAGCAATATCACTCAACTTAAAATTCAAATACTTGTAAAATAAAATCTTCTGCAATTTATTTAAATCATCATTACTATATACTCTATAGCCATTTTCAAGTTTAGCAGGTACTAATAAACCAATTTTATCATAATAATGCAATGTTCTTAAACTTACCCCTGTTATTTTTGATACTTCATTAATTTTCATTTTTCCTCCTCATTTTTCCTTTACCACTAGCGATACTTTTATTATAAACTATTACGTTACGTTAGAGTCAACATATATATTTTATTATATAGAAAAAAACCAATCTTAAAATAATTAAGATTAGTTTTTTATATTATGCATTAAATACTTTTTTTAGGTTAACTACTTTATTTAACGCTTCAGTTATTAAAATACCTAATACCATAACAATTGTTTGAGATGGAACTAATGATATGTAATTAGCCATATACACTTTAAACTCAAATGGAACACGCGATAAATTTACACCACCAAAAATTGTAAGTTCATAAGCGATTATTGGCATACAAATTATTAAATAAAGAATAATATTAACTATATGTCTTACTAGTCTATTTTTAATAAATTTAAAAACAAAAATACTTATCGCTAGTGCTAAACCTGTTCCTAATGTCCCAAAGAAGACATCAACAATTCCTAACGGACTAAAAATATTAGCAATTGCCACACCTAAAGTAATTGGGAACCAATATTTTTTACTAAACACAACTAATTGTGCAAGCGATTCGCTTATACGAAATTGAATTGTTCCGTAAGCAAATGGAGCTACGACAACAGTAAGCACAACATATATTGCAGCAATTAATGCTTGGATAGTTAAAGTTTTAACTGTATTATTTCTCATTTAAATCTCCTTATCTTGTTTAAGAGAACAAAAAGCATCGATATGAGAAATCAATGCTTAAGCAGTTTTTTTTATAGATGGATCTCTCAAACATCTTTTTTTTATTATAATAAAGTCAGAAGACAAATAATCTCAATGTTATGAAATTAAATATCAACGTTCTATATACTATCATACTTGCCACTTAATAGTCAACACAAAAATAACAAATTATAAAGAGTTATTTAAATGTTTTTTTAAAAACACCTTGCAATTAGCTTTTTATTGTGTTAAAATGAGGTAGTTGTATTTTAACAACACTTAATTCATAGTAATTAAGAATATTAATTAATATTTCTTAGTAATAAAAATAATATATCAGGAGGTGAATCGAATGCCAAACATTAAATCATCAGTATTAAGCGTAAGAAAAGATGCTAAAACAAATGCTGCTAACACAGCTAAAAAATCTGAAATGCGTACAGCTATTAAAAAAGCTAAATTAGCTAAAACTGAAGGTGCTGCTAACGCTGCAGAGTTAGTAAACCTTGCTTACAAAAAAATCGATAAAGCTGCTAAAACAAACTTAATCCACAAAAATGCAGCTGCTAGATACAAATCAAACCTAGCTAAATAATTTTAAAACTACTCTAATTTGAGTAGTTTTTTTTTGAAGAAATATATATAAAGAAAGATCAATCATTACGATTGATCTTCAAATTTACCTTAATTATATTAAGCATTCTCTACTATTCTTTTTACTGCTTCTTTAATATTTTCAGGGCTTGTAGCTAGATTAATACGAATATAATTCTCATAACCTTTTCCAAACCAGTGTCCAAAATCAATAGCTAAACCACATTCATCTTGAATAAATTGCTTAGTTGTTCTACCTTTTAGTATTGCTTCAATATTAATAAATACTAAATAAGTTCCCTCAAGTGGATAAACTTTCACTTCCGGTAATTCAGTAGCTAAAGTTTCATTTAAAATATTATAATTATATTTTACAACTTCTTTTAATCCTGTTAGCCACTCTTTTCCACCTTTATAACCTGCTTCTAATGCTAATTGACCAAATAAGCTGGGTTCTGCTCCCAGATTCTTTTTACTAAATTCATCAAATTTTGCTCTTACTTTATCATTAGGTATTAATAATGTCGAATGTGTTAGAGTAGCCAAATTAAAAGTTTTTGATCCTGAATTAGCAACTATTAACATATCATGATATTTTCCTTCTTTTACGCATAGTGCAGATATTTGATTATTATTATAAACAAAATCTTGGTGTATTTCATCTGAAAGTACTAATACATTATTTTCTCTACAAATTTCTAAAACTTTTTCCTGTTCTTCTCTTGTCCATACTCTTCCTACAGGATTATGTGGTGAACAATGAATATATAATTTTACATTATTCTCTTTTATTACTTTCTCAAAAGTATCAAAATCTATTTCAAATTTTTTATCTTTCTCTATTAATGGAGACTCTACTAACTTTCTTCCACTATTTCTTATAGAATTTGCAAATGGATAGTACACAGGTGGCATAATAACAATAGAATCATTAGCGTCTGTATATGCATGGATAACCCACAATATAGCTTGAACAATTCCAGGAGCAAATCTTATCCATTCTTTTTCTACCGAAGTATTAAAGTTTTCTTTATGCCACTTTTTATATTCATTATAATAACTTTCAGGGAGTTTAGTATAACCAAATACTCCATGCTCAACCCTTTCTTTCAATGCTTCTCTTATACTATCAGGGGTTTTAAATTCCATATCAGCAACCCATAATGCTAATAAATCTTTATCCCCAAAACGTTCTTCCAAAGCGTCCCATTTTAAACAATTAGTGTTTCTTCTTTCAACATAATATTTATCAACAAATTGTTCTACTATACTCATCTTATTATCTCCTTTTATCATTTATGAATCAAGTGCATTTTTAAAATCTTCAATTAAGTCATCAACACTTTCTATACCTACAGATATCCTTAATAAATCTGGAGTTAATCCATATGATAATCTTAAATCTTCTGGAATATCAAAATGTGTTTGCGTTGTTGGATACGTTACTAACGTTTCAACACCTCCAAGACTTTCAGCAAAAGTAGCAACTTTTAAAGAACGTAAAAATTTATCTACTTTACTAGCATCAACTAATTTAAAGCTTAACATTGCTCCTTTATTAGGGTAAAGGACTTCTTTTACATTTGGATGTGATTTCAGAGTTTCAGCTAATCGTTTAGCATTCTTTTCTTGTTGATTAAAACGTAAAGGTAAAGTTTTTAAACTTCTAATAAATAACCAACTATCGAATGCTGACAATACAGCGCCTGTTGTATTTGATAACCAAGCAAGTCTTTCTCCTATTTTTTCATCATTAGTTACGACTACACCTGCTAATATATCATTATGTCCTGTTAAATATTTCGTACCTGAATGAATAATAATATCTGCACCTAAAGTCAAAGGCTTTTGTCTTAATGGTGTTAATAATGTATTATCTACTATTAATAATGCACCTTTAGATTTTGCAATTTTAGAAATCCTCTCAATACTTACCTCTTGCATAAGCGGATTAGTAGGCGTTTCAATATATATCGCCGTAGTTTTTTCAGTAACTTTATTCTCTAAATCATTTTCATCTGTAAAGTAAACAAAATTTTGTTGGCCTTTTCTTTCCAACTCATCAAAATATCTAAAACTTCCACCATATAAATCTCGTGACACTAAAAATTCACTGTTAAGATCAAAAAGCTCAAATACTAACTGAATAGCACTCATACCTGAACTAGTTGCAATAGCACAGCATCCTTCTTCTAATTCACATAACCCTTCTTCTAAAATTGTACGCGTAGGATTTTTTGTTCTTGTATAATCAAAACCTGTACTTTCTCCTAAACCAGGATGCGCATAAGCAGCTGATAAATAAATAGGGGTAACTACGGCACCTGTAACCTTATCTTTTCTATTACCTAACTGAGCTAATTTTGTTTCAATTTGTTTCACTAATACCAATCCTCTTTTCTGTTATAAATATTATTATAATAGTGCATTATATTTACTATACATTATAACATTTTATTGATTTATAATAAATATATTTTCTACTATTTCTAAAATATATTTAAAAAATTCACAAGAAATATTTACATATAAAAATACCTTTAACATAATATTAATATGCTAAAGGTATTAAATACACTATTTATTCTATTGTTTCAACAAAATACTTTATTTCAGTTCATCTATTAATTTATTTATAAATAAATCTAAAATAATATATTTATTCATATATGATGACTTTAATAATTTATCATAGTCTGCTGCCAATATAAGACACCTCATAATTTTCTCTATACTATAATTCCTAATTCCTTGTGCAGCCAATTGAACTCTATATGGATGTATTCCTAGCTCTTTTGCTATTTGTTTTTGAGAATAATGCTCATCTAAAAGTACTTTCACCTTGTAGTAAAGTCTAAGTTGACCACTTATTAATGATAAAAGAAAAATTGGCTCTTCTTTTTTTAGTACCAGTGAATTATACACTTCTCTTAACTTAATATAATTTCTAGAGAATAGTTCATTTGTTAGACTAAAAACATCATATTCTAAACTTCTAACTGCTAATAACTCTATATCATTTCTTTCTATAACACTTTTTCCCTGACAATATAGTACTAGTTTTTCTATTTCTCGTTTAATATTAGCAAAATCTAGTCGAGTATAATTAACTAAAAATTGTGCATTTTCTTTAGATATTTTCAAATTCTTTTCTTTTACCGCTTCAACAATATAATCCGCTATTTGAGTTTCATTAAAATTTGAAAATTCCTTTATTTCCCCTATTTCTTTTATTTTTTTTACTATTTTCTTTCTACTATCAATTTTTTCGTTAGATTTTAATATCAGTATCACTTCACCACTTATATTTTCTAAGTAATTACTTAATACTTCAATATTATGATCTACTTTTAATTTTTTAGGTTTCGCTAATAAGAAATTACAATTCTCAGCTACTACTACTTTTTCATTTCCAAAAAGGCCACTGCTACGACATTCATAGACCAAATTTTCTATTGTAGTATCATTCATATTAAGCTTTATATAATTAAATTCATCTAATGTTTTTAAATAGTTTTGAGCAACTTTTTTTTCAAAATCATTTATAGCTTCAAAATTTTCTCCATAAACTATATAGATATTTTTCATCAATCAACTACCTCTATCTCAATATCTTTTATTTTTATTATTTTATTATAATAATAAATAGACTTTATCAACTCATTATTTTCTTTTAATACTAATACATCTATATTCTTAAATTTTGCTAAATTAATTAAATCATTGAATTTTTCTTTATGTATATCTAAAATAACTACCTTTTTAATTATTCCTTTACCAATTAGTGTTTCGGCAAATCCAATTTCACCCTTTTTTGTAGATGTTAAGATCAAATAATCTATTTTGTTTCTTCCTTCATAATTTAATAATGAATCATATTCGTTTATTATATCATATACTCTATCTTTTTTTCTAAAATCAGAATAAAAATTCTCTAAATTATTTGAAGTATTAATTAATGTAGTCACACCATTTTCTTTCAAATAGTAAACTTGAGATTTCCCTACCTCCAACTTTTCGAAAAGATCTTTTGAAGAATTAAATGTATTATTTACAGCTAAGAAACTAACTATAGTAGCAAGGCAACATAATGAAACTTTATATTTATTCTTATTAAGACATATTAAAATAAAAAGTATAATTAAGTAAATAGCAATAATTACGTAAATATTTTGCTTCCCTATTCTTATAGGCTGTACTCTAAGTAATATACTTTGTATCTCATCGAAAATATAGAATACTATATTTAATAATGGTTTGCAAAGAATACTAAATATAGTTGTACTTAATAAAAATACTATATAGCTACAAACAACCAATGGAAATATTATAATACTAAATATAGGAACTAATATTATATTACTTAGTACTGAGATATAAGGCACAGTATAAAAATTACTTATTAAAATCGGCATACTTGCTAAAAAAGAAATTACACTTATCATTAAACTACTTTGTAATTTATTTTTAGATTTTTTTATATATTCTGCCGACATCAATAAACTAAAAGTAATAAAGAAAGATAATTCAAATCCTATATCAAAAATATACAGTGGATTAATGATTGTCATTATTAAAAATGTGATGAGTAAACTATCTATATTCGCTATATTTTTCCTTCTTAAAATTAGATATACTATTATCATTAATCCTGCCCTAACAACCGATGGACTAAACCCACTTATCACCATATAACAAGGTAGTATTATTATAATAATATTTTCTATTAAATTACTGCTAAAGTTTAATTTCTGTAATATATAATAAATTATTGATATTAACAGTCCTAGATGCAGGCCTGATATCGCTAAAAGATGACTTATTCCTAAGTTTTTAAATGAATTAATGTCTTCTCTTTGCAAATAGTTTTTATCTCCCAATATTAATGCTTCAAAATAACCACTTTTATCGAAAGTAATCTCATTACTAATTTTTAAGCTCATTTTTGCACGTATACTTTTAATTTTACCAACTATAGAATCTTCACTTTTTATATTTTTTATCTGATTCAACTTAACCTGTTTAAAAACTCCCCTGTTTTCGTTATATTTCTTATAATCAAAAGAATAAAAATTAGTCTTTTCTTTTAATTCTTCTATGTTAACATTAGCAAAGACTTTCCCGCCATAAAATTTCTTTTTAAAAAAGACTTTTTCATCTTCATTTTGTAAAGTATAGCTAATTAATACTTTTTCATTATTAATATAGCCTACTCCCCTCAAATAATTACCATTTATATCTACCCTGTCGTTAATCCTCAATACTACATCCTTATTCTCCACATTCATAAGTTTAGTAGTATTATTTTTTTGTATATATGCTCCCCTAATAAAAAATACTAAGAATACTATTATACAAATAATAGTTTTCCTAGCATTTAAATTTTTATTTTTCCAAGTTATTAGTAGAAAAATAATTATACATAGCATCGACACTATCAAATTAAAATTTAATAATATCGCTCCCAATGCTAGTAATGAATATTGTAAATAATACATTTTAATTATTATCTAATAACCTTTCTACTACTGCTTTAACATCGTAGTCTACTTTTCTTACTACAACACCAGATTTTTCTAATAACTCCTGAGCATATTCATTATTTCTGTAATCATTAGCATAGCATATTTCCTTTATGCCAGCTTGTATTATTGATTTGGTACAATTTAAACATGGAAAATGTGTAACATAAATAGTTGCACCTTCTGTGCAAACACCAAATTTTGAACATTGAAGTATTGCATTAATTTCTGCATGAATCGTTCTTACACAATGTCCCTCTATAACTTTGCAACCAACATCTATACAATGTTCATCGCCTTTAATTGAACCATTATAGCCTCCCGCTATTATTCTCTTATCTTTAACTATAGTTGCACCTACAGACAATCTACTACACGTTGATCTAAGCGATAGTAAATGACTTTGTGCCATAAAGTATTCATCCCAACTAATTCTTTGCATACAATTAAACCTCTATCTTATCCTTTATTTTTTCAAAAGTTGACTTTCCTATTCCTTTAACTTTTGTTATATCTTCTTTACTTTTAAAATCCCCATTTTTTTCTCTATATTCTATAATTGCTTCAGCTTTTGTTTTTCCAATACCAGATATTTTCATAAGTTGTTCTTTAGTAGCTGTATTTATATTTATTACCTCACTATTAGATCCATTTGAAGAACTTGATGAATTCATAATCTGTTTAGGCTTCTCCCCATTTTTTAATACATAAACTACCATTTGGTCTTTAAGCTTTTCACTTAAATTTATATTGGAAGTATCTGCATCCTCTAATAATCCGCCTGCTTCTTCAATTATATCTTTTACTCTCTTATCTTTTGTGGATTCGTAAACTCCAGGATTTTTAACTGCTCCTTTTACATCAACAATAACTTTTTCACCAGATTCTTTCTTATCATTTTTATCTTTATCAGAATTGATTTGATAATTTTGTGCAGAAAAATTAGCGTCACTATAATCTTCTGTTTTAGATCCAGAAAAGAAAAAGTAATATACTCCTCCAACAATAAATAAACTACAAATTAATGCTAAAAATATAGTTTTAATATTTTGTTTAATAAAAATAACAAAATCCTCTTTAGTTATTTTCATATTTATTCCCCCTTAATAACTATATTATATCATTAAATAAATAAGATTTATACTAGAAATTTATTATTATTAATTTTCCTTAGTTTATGTATACTAAGGAATAATAAAAAGGCTACACATAACTTATACTTTGATGTGTAACCTTTATTTTTTACTTATACTTGAAGTTTTTTACCATCTTTATAAACTTCATCAATTGTTGCTCCACCTAAACAGATATCTCCATCATAGAAAACTACTGCTTGGCCAGGTGTTACAGCTCTTACAGGCTCTTTATAAACTACTCTTACTTTATCACCTTCTAATATCTCAACCTCAACTTCTGTATCAGGTTGACGATATCTAAATTTAGCTGTACAAGTAAATTTATTAGGTTGTGGATCTTTAGTTGTAAATGATAAAGAACTTGCTAATAAACTGTCTGAATATAATTTTTCATTATGAAATCCTTGGCAAACATATAAAATATTGTTTTCTAAATCTTTTCCACATGCAAACCATGCTTCACCATCTGTATCTTTTGTACCACCAATACCTAATCCATGACGTTGTCCGATTGTATAGTGCATTAATCCAATATGTTCTCCACGAACATTACCATCTAAATCTACCATTTTCCCACTTTGAGAAGGTAAATATTGCGATAAAAACTCTCTAAAGTTCTTCTCTCCAATAAAGCAAATACCAGTAGAATCCTTTTTCTTAGCTGTGGCTAATCCTGCTTCTTCTGCTATTCTTCTTACATCTTTCTTTTCTAGTTCTCCAACTGGAAATAGAATATTTTTAATTTGATGCTGTTTTAATTGTGATAAGAAATATGTTTGATCTTTATTATTGTCAACACCTCTTAATAATAACCTTTGACCATTCTCATCTTTAACTCGAGCATAGTGTCCAGTTGCCACATAATCAGCACCTAAATCTTCAGCGTATTCTAAAAAGGCTTTAAACTTAATTTCCTTATTACACATAATATCAGGGTTTGGAGTTCTACCTTTTTTATACTCATCTAAAAAATATGTAAATACTTTATCCCAATACTCTTTCTCAAAATTTATTGAGTAATAAGGAATGTCCAATTGCTCACAAACCTTAATTACATCCGCATAATCTTTCTCTGCGACACATACTCCCTTATCATCCTTCTCTTCCCAGTTTTTCATAAAGACACCTATAACATCATAACCTTGTTCTTTTAATAGATATGCTGTTACGGATGAATCTACTCCACCACTCATACCAACTACTACTTTTTTTCCGTTGCTCATACTAATTCCTTTCTATCAATCTTTTTTCCAATTTATCTATTTTTGTAATAACTTCATCAATATCATCTTTAGTAATATCAAAACCTACACTAATTCTTACTGAGTGCGCAGCTCTTTCAATATTATACATCTCCGTAATGATTCGGCTCCCTTTAATATTACCGGAACTACACGCCGAACCTCCAGAAATATAGATATTTTGTGCATCTAAGTATGTTATTAATCTCTGTGCTTCTATATTTTTAAAGTAAATATTTAATATATTTGGTAAAGAATTTTTTACTGATCCATTCACCTCAAATTCTATACCACTTTGTTCTAATTTACTAATGAAATAGTTTTTTAATTCTCTTAGTTTTGGAATTGAACTTAGTGTTTCTTCTGTACAATCTGCAAGAATCAGTGTTCCTAGTAAATCACTAGTTCCCGAGCGAAGACCATTTTCTTGCCCTCCTCCTAAAATAAATGGTTCAACATCCCCATTTTTTGCATATAAAAATCCAAAATTATTAAGTGAACCGATTTTATGTGCAGATACTGAAGCGAAATCAAGCCCCAATTCTTTTACATCAATTTCCACTTTTCCAAATGCTTGAACTATATCACTATGTAAAAGAATATCTTTATCTACAATAAGTTCTGAGATTTCTTTTATAGGATTTAATACTCCTGTCTCATTATTAGCTAACATAATTGAGATCAAAACTGTATTTTCATTAATTTTTTCTTCTAATTCATCAATATTAATAGCCCCTGTTTCATCTACATCTAGTTCATGAACTTTAAATCCATATTTTTCTAAATGTTTAGCACTAGATTTAACTGAAGGGTGCTCTATCGATGAAATGATTACTTCTCCACTGTTGAATCTACTTAAAACATGATTGAAAACTGTATTATTACTTTCCGTCCCCCCAGATGTGAAAATTATTTCTTCTGATGTAGCATTAATAAAGTTAGCAATTTTCTCTCGACTTTCTCGTGCTAGTTTGGCATTCTTTTTTCCTAATGTATGTCCGCTACTAGGATTCGCATAAATTTCTTTTAATATATTTAAGTTCTTCTCTATAATATCAAAATGTTTCCTAGATGTTGCTGCATAATCTAAATATATATTTGCCATAACATCGCCTCCTATTTTTAATCTACTATATTTTATCATAAATAAAGGTCAAATTAAATCAATTACACTTTAGAAGAGCAATTAAATATTTCAATTCACTCTAATTTTCAGCTATAAATACTAAATATTTTTACTTAAACTAAAAAATAATCCCTCCCTTATTATTTAAGAGAAGGATTAATTTATAATTTAGAATTCCACTGAACTTTTACTTGAGAAAATTCTTATTACTACTGCTAAAGCACCGGAAATGTATAACAATATACTAAATGATCCCATTATATTATAGTTAGTAGTAATAAAATCTAAAGAAATAGCAAATAAGACTATCATGTAAGTTAAATAAAAAAATGTCATTGGATATAATAATAATTTTAAATTCCTACCAATAGTAACTTTTTTTAATGATCTAAAACAAATAAAAATAATTATTGTTACTATAATAAGTAATAAAGAAATATAATTTATATTTACAAATAAATAAGCAGATATAAGTGAAAGCCAAATTAAAGTTAGTATTATTTTAAATAAACCTACATAAAATTTATAAACAAAACCACTATAATTTACTAATTTAAATAATGAATTACATACAAATAAAGCTACAACATATACAGTTAAAAATATTTTATATTTGTATTCAATATTATAATACGCTCCTTGTGTATACAGTGATAAAATATTCATATATAAATAAAATATAATAATTGGTATATATGCCCACTTATACATTAAGAACTTACTATTTTCAAAATATGGTATCTCCCATTTAAACAGATCTTGTCTCTCTATTATTTCATAAACAAGACCACTTAGATAACATCCCACAATTAAATTAAAAAGTATTTCTTTAAAATTTAAAGGCGCGTAAAACAATAATAAAAAATTAACTGCATTAAAAAAAGCAACTCCAAACATACCTGCCATATAAATAATAAAAGTAGGTATTCTATTATTCTTTACTCTTTCCTCGTATTTTTCCAAATATACTGTATTCTCAAAATATATATAATCAAATATTTTAGATATATTAGGATCATCTTTTTTTAAGTTTAACATTCCTGCTAATAAAGACTTTATTGGAAAATATTTAATTTTAGTAAAATCTAATTTACAAAGTTCCCACCAAAAATCATCATCAATCTCAGGATTCTTTTTTACCAAATCAAAAAGCTCTTGCCATGTTTTTAAATCATTAATATTAAAATATAATTTATTTAGTAATGCTCTTGCAATTCTATAGTTATGTCTTAGTTCCGCTTCTTTTTCATCAATATTATTATTCACTTACTACCTCTCTGTTTTTTATTTTATATTTGTAAAAAGTTCTTCACATCAGTTAACATAATTAAACCTAATTTTTCAAATTCTCTATCTTCAATTCTCATAGTATAGTTTAAAATCCCCATTGAACTAATAAAAATTAAACAATACTCCAAATTTCTAGAAATTTTCTTTTTGTTTGACTCTCGATAGTATTCTTTTAAAAATATGTCTTTTTTCTCCTTATTATTATCTAAATCATTATAGAAAAATTTTATAAAATCTAAATAATAACTAGCATACTTTGCTCTTTCAAAATCGATAAGTATTATATTTTTGTTATATACTTTTATATTTCTTAAGCAAAAATCCCCATGAATAGTCACTAACGAATTCTTATATTCTCCTTCTAAATCACATAATAATTTGAAAAATTCATAATAAATTCTACTAAGCAAATCATATTCTTCTCTTTTTACTAAGCGAGTAAGATTATATTCTAAAATCTTTTTTAAAGATGTCTCTTTATATTTCCCTTCATCTATATACTTTTTTTTATGGAAATTAGAAATTAGCTTAGCTATATTTTTTAGTACATCATTCCCCATATCACAAGTAACTAAATCACTATACTCTCTATAAGTAAGTACTAATATGTTATTCAAATAATCACTAGTTATATAAAGTGAACTTTCATTCTTTAAAATTTCATTTTCAAGAATAAATTTATTTTCATCTTTAAATATTTTTATAAATATATTTTTTTCATATAGTTTGGAATACCCAACATAATGTTTATTTTCAGAAATATGGTTTACTTTTTCTAATTTTGCTAAAAATCTTCTTTCTAATTTCTCTTTCATAATAAACTCCCTAAAAACAAGCTACTTAAGTATTTCTTCTAAATCTAGTGTAGATTTAGCATTTAGTGTTAATGGATTAGTAAATAACTTATTCTTATAGTAAAAGTATCCTACAGCACCCATCATAGCCGCATTATCACTGCAATATGCCATCTGTGGAATTAGTACCTCTATATTTAGTTCCTGCTCTAAATTTAGAATTTGTTGGCGTAATTCACTATTTCCTGCAACTCCACCAGCAAGGATTAGTTGCTTAATACCTAAGTTTTTTATAGCTTTTTTTGTTTTTGTAATCAAAACTTCAACTACTGCAGTTTGAAAACTACATGCTAGATCTTCTGGAACAATTGCTTCTCCACGTTGATTAGCATTATGAACAAAATTTATTACTGCTGATTTCATCCCAGAAAAACTAAAATTATAATCATCACTATCAATCATTGCACGAGGGAATTTATATTTATCCTCTCCCAGTTTTGCAAGTTTATCAACCTTAGGGCCACCCGGATAATCTAGCTTTAATTGACGGGCAACTTTGTCGTATGCCTCTCCTACTGCATCATCGTGAGTTGATCCTATAATTTCAAAATCAAGTTCACTTTTTATATAAACTAGCTCTGTATGTCCTCCACTTACTACTAAAGCTAGTGATGGATAAGTTATATTATTATCTATATTACTTGCATAAATATGTCCTGCTATATGATGAGCAGCAATTAATGGCTTATCCAGAGTATAGCTTAATGTTTTTGCAACATTCACACCTACTAAAAGAGACCCTATTAGTCCTGGTCCTTGGGTTACACATATCGCATCAATCTCATCTAAAGTCATTTTCGCTTCTTCAAGTGCTTCTTCTACAATTTGAATAACAACTTCAATATGTTGTCGGCTCGCAATTTCTGGAACAACTCCTCCAAATTGTTTATGTGTTTCTATCTGACTACTTACTATATTAGAAAGTACTTTTTTCCCATTACAAACTACCGCGACACTCGTTTCATCACAACTTGTTTCAATAGCTAAGATACTTATATTATCTATTTTATTAATCTCTTTCATTGCTAAAGTCCCTTACCATTACATAAGCATTTTCACCATTATTTTTATAATAGTTTTTTCTCATATCAATAGTTGAAAATCCTGCTTTCTCATAAACAGTTATTGCAGGCATATTACTAACTCTCACTTCTACTAATGCTTTTTTTACACCTTTTAATTTTAACATTTGCATAACATATGTAAAAAATATTTGTCCAAGTTTTTTGTTTTGATGAGGTTTATCAATGACAATTTTATTAATTTGATACTCATCTGCTACTAACCAACCTCCACAAAAACCAATAATCTCTCCATCATTAAACAATCCATAATATTCTGAATTCTCATGTTCTAATTCTGATTTGAACATATCGTATGTCCAAGCATCTTCAAAGTTTTCTACATCAATTTTTGATAATGCATCTAAATCATTTACATCAACTCTATTTATTTTTATCATTTTCTAATTCCCTTTCTGCTTCTGTTTTTCTCAAATATTTTGGTTTCATGTTATAGAAGTCTTTTATTTCTAATGCATCATAAATTTCTATTATATTCCCAGAGCGTACTGGACTTTCATTATACTCAGCATCTAACAATTTTTCCTTCAATTTTTTTATATCTTGCCCAACATATATAAAATCTTTACCTTCAGACTCTAAAAAATCATTTAATTCATCAAGTGAATAATAACCTTCCTCTTTAACAACACTCAGCTCATTATTTGTTTTTTCATAAACAGCTGAAAAAACATTACCACGACGTGCATCTATAAGAGGTACTATTAATTTATTACTGTTAAATTCCAATAGTGCTAATAGTTTTAAACTTGAAACTACTTTAAGTGGTAACTTTAAAGTAAATGCCATTGTTTTACATACTGCGGCTACTACCCTAATTGCAGTGTATGATCCTGGGCCTTCACTTGAAATAATTTCTGTTAAGTCAGACTTAGTTTTATTTGCTGCTTTTAAGCAATTATCGATCTCAGATAATATTACTGCTGATAGATTATTATTACATTCCAAGTTTTTTTCCGCTAATATGTTTTTGTTTTCTATACATGCTATCGAACAAAATCCATTCGACGCTTCCACCACTAAACTGACCACTCTGCTTTTATCCTTTCTTCTATTTTACTGTAAATACCACTTGAGATTATTTCCACTTCTCGAACATCATTTTTAATTCGTATATTAAAAACTAAACGCTCCGCTGGTAAGTATTCTTCAATAAATTCTCCCCATTCCACTACACATATATTATTTTCATAGAAAATATCTTCAAAGCCTAAGTCTTCATCACTATTTTCTAATCTATATGCATCAATATGGTACAATCTGCCTTTTGGAAATTTATATTCTTTCATAATATTAAAAGTCGGTGAATTAACAACTGCTTTTACACCTAGATATTCTGCTAAATATTTAGTAAATGTCGTCTTCCCAGCGGCTAAATCACCATTCAACATTAAAATAAGTTTATCATCTATACTATTAGCAACAATCTCTGCTAAACGTTTTGTATCTTCTAAATTTCTAATTACAATATTTAACATTTTACATCCTTCTAAATCTATAATTTATTACCATAATCTATAATAACATATTTATGGATTTATTCCAACATCAAATAAAGTTGTTAAATCTACTTAATTAAAATGATTTTTTACTCTTAAAATGATAAAATATAAGTTAAGGGGGAATAATTATGAATAAAAAGATATTTTATATATTTTTAGGGTTTTTTACTAGTATCTTTATTCTATTATTTATTATTTCTAATAATATTAATACTAAATATAAAACTGTAACAATTAATAATGTTTCCATTAAAGGTGATACTACAAGATATAAAGTGAATTTTGTTGAAAAAGTTGATGGAGATACAATAGTTGTTCGTTTTAATAAAAAGGATTTAAAAGTAAGATATTTACTTATAGATACTCCTGAAACAGTTAAAAAAGGTGTAGAAGTACAAAAATATGGTCCAGAAGCTAGTAATTTAAATGGCGAAATACTTTCAAAAGCTAAGAATGTTGAAATTGAATTTGATATATATGAAAAAGAGGATAAATACCATCGTGCTCTCTGTTATGTTTATGCGGATGGTAAATCGGTTCAAAAACAACTTTTAGAACAAGGCTTAGCTGAAATTAAATATGTAAAAGAACCTGATACAAGATATTTAGCTGAATATCAAAGAGCGCAAAACTCAGCGAAAGCAAATAAAAAAAATTTATGGAGTTAAGAAGAAAAAAGAGTAGAGATTTTAATTATCTCTACTCTTTCTTTACTATTTGTCTTTAAGTTTACTATTTTTATAAGAATATGCAAAGTAAACTACTATACCAAATGCTACCCATACCGCAAAAATAGTCCAAGTAGTTACTGTTATACTTGTTAATAATCCAACAAATAAAACTATTGAAACAATTGGTAAGAATGGCATTAATGGAACTCTAAATCCACGTTTTAAATCTGGATATTTTTTAGAGAATACAATAGTTGTATAACTTACTAAGGCAAATGCAATAATTGATGCAAGGTTAGCTAAGTCTGCTAATTGTCCTAGTGGTAAGAATCCAGCTAATAAAGAAATAGTAATCCCTAGTCCCCATGTAACTATACTAGGAACTTTGTTTTTATTAAGTTTAGTTAAGTTTTCTGGTAATAATCCATCACGTGCAATAGTATAAGTAATACGAATACCTGCAAACATGAATGATAAAATACCAGCCATTAGACCTATAACTGCTCCAAGAGAAACAATACCAGCTACTTTATGTTGTCCAACAACTTCTAATACGTAAGCTAGTGCATCCCCTTGTCCTAGTTCTGTGTAGTTTACAATACCAGTTAAAACTAAACATACTAAGATATAAAAAGCTGTACAAATTATCATAGTGATAATAATCGCACGAGGAACTGCTTTTTCAGGATTGATAGTTTCTTCAGCAGATGTAGAAATAGCATCAAATCCTAAATATGCAAAGAATACTGTTGTTGCAGCTAACATTACACCTTGGAATCCTGTAGGTGCAAAATCATTTGTCCAGTGAGTTGGTTCTACATAAAATGATCCAACAACTAGGAAAAGAACTACAATACCAACTTTGGCTGCTACCATTAAGTTATTAACAGTTTTACTGCTTGATGTACCTTTTGATAAGATAAATGTAATAACTAATACAATTATTACAGCTGGTATATTACCATAACCACCTTGAGATGGTAAAGTAATAAATTCTTTAGGTAAATCAAGTCCTAACCCTGCCAATAATCTTGCAAAATAACTTGACCATCCATTTGCAACTGTTGCAGATGTAAGTACGTAACCACCGATTAGTACCCAACCAACAACATAAGCAACGATTTCCCCTACTGAAACATATAAATAAGTATATGTACTACCACTTGAAGGAATAGTCGATGCTAATTCCGCATAACATAAAGCAGCTAAACAACATGCTAATCCGGCAATTAAGAATGAGAACACAACAGCTGGTCCTGCTTCTGCTGAAGCTTTACCAGTTAGTACTAGTATCCCAGAACCAATAATAGCTCCAATACCGAATAGTACTAAATCAAGTGTTTTCATAGTAGGATTAAATGTTTTTTTTCTAGCTTCTTCTAAAATAGATTCAACTGATCTTTTTCTTAAAACACTCATAATAACCTCCTAATTATTTAATTATTTTTGAAATAATATGTTATAAGTAAGTACATTATAACACGTTTTCAAAACTTTTTCTATAAGAAATAAACAATATTTATACCTTTTATAAATATATATTACTATTATTTAGAAAAAGGAGCGGAAAACAACTTCTCCGCTCCTACTTATTTTTATATTTTAAAAAGTATTTATTAAAGAGCAGCTTCTACAGGAGTATATTCATATCCTAAATCGTCTGCTACAGCTTTGAATGTAACTTTACCGTTAGCTACGTTAATACCAGGAACTAATTCTGGGAATCTTGCTACTGCTTCTTTAAGACCTAAGTTAGCAATAACTTTAGCATATTTAGCTGTTGCATTACATAAAGCGTAAGTTGCTGTTTCAGCTACTGCACCAGGAATGTTAGCTACTGAGTAGTGTAATACTCCTTCTTCAACGAAGATTGGGTTATCGTGACTTGTTGGACGTCCTTCAGTATATTCAGTTGTACCACCTTGGTCGATAGCAACGTCAACAATTACACCACCATCTGGCATATCTTTAATCATTTCTTTAGTAACAAGTTTAGGTGCTTTAGCTCCTGGGATTAAAACTGTACTTACTACTAAATCAGCTGTTTTAATTGCATTTGCAATATTTAATTTATTTGAGTAAACTGTTTCAACTTTACCACCAAAGATGTGTGATAACTCAGTTAAACGATCAAGATTAACGTCTAACATAGTTACGCGAGCTCCTAATCCAGAAGCTGCAGTTGCTGCTGCAGTACCTGCTACCCCTGCACCAATAACTACAACATGTCCTGGTTGAACCCCTGGAACACCTTGTAATAATTTACCTTTACCACCTTGAACTTTAGATAAGAATCTAGTTCCTTCTTGAATAGCCATTCTACCAGCTATTTCACTCATAGGTCTTAATAATGGTAAACCACGACCTACTTTAACTGTTTCAAAAGCAATACCAATTGTTCCTGAATCAACCATTGCTTTAGTTAATTCTGGATCAGCTGCTAAGTGTAGGTATGTATAAATAATTAATCCTTTTCTGAAATATTTGTATTCAGAAGGAATTGGTTCTTTAACTTTGTAGATTAAATCAGATTTATTCCATACATCTTCTGCTTTATCTAATAAAACAGCCCCTACTTTTTCGTATTCTGCATCTGAAATCCCTGAAGCAAGTCCTGCTCCTTTTTCAACATATACTGTGTGTCCGTCATGAACTAATTCCCCTACTACACCAGGTATTGCTGAAACCCTACTTTCATTATTTTTAATTTCTGTTGGTACTCCGATAATCATTTCCCTTACCTCCTTAATTTCTTTGTACTTCTATAATAACACATATTTTTCTGTAATGAAAGCGATTTTCTGATGAAAATGTCTTTGAAACTATTTTCTTTAAATATTTATTTTTTAAGTATTGAAAAAAGCCATAAGTATAGGGATACTACTCTTTAAGAATACAAAATATATTTATTTTTATAAATGAAAAGAATATAGAAAAACAGAAATTGTTTTTCAATTCATACAGTTTATTTATCGGATTATTGTAAATAAATTATTAATCATTATTTATTTTTTTCTTTATTAATTTGTATAAATAATATAAGTTCATAGGGATAACAACAAAAAAATGAAAAGAAATTTGAAACAACAAATTCTTCTGAAAATAATATTTTCATTTTCAAATTAATTAAATTAATATGAAACACAATTTTAAAATGTTTTATAACTGTTTAGTTTCAAATAATAAAAAAAAGCATTAAATTATTGTTTAAAAATAAATAATTACTTTTCATTTTAATAGTATGTTCTTATTTAAAATAAAAAACTTTGTTATGTGAATAACATAACAAAGTTTTTTATTTATTATCTGCTGTAGTACTCAACGATAAGTTGTTCGTTGATTTCTGGGTGTAATTCACTTCTTTCAGGGAATCTTACCAATGATCCTTCTAATTTATCGGCATCAAAAGTTAAGTATTCAGGAACGAAGTTTGTAATTTCAACAGCTTCTTTAATGATGTCTAGGTTTCTAGATTTTTCTCTTACTGAAACTACTTGTCCTGGTTTAACTGCGTAAGAAGCGATATCTACTTTTTTACCATCTACAAGAATATGTCCGTGATTAACTAATTGTCTAGCTTGACGGTTAGTTCTAGCTAATCCTAAGCTGTATACTACTGAATCTAAACGAGTAGCAAGTAATGCCATAAAGTTAGCACCATGTAAACCTTGAAGTTTACCAGCTTTATCGAATAATTTACGGAATTGTTTTTCATTCATTCCGTGTAAGTAACGAAGTTTTTGTTTTTCTTGTAATTGTAAACCATACTCAGATAGTTTTTTTCTTAAGTTAGGACCATGTTGTCCTGGTGCGTAAGGGCGTTTTGCTAACTCCTTACCAGTACCGCTTAGTGAAATACCTAAACGACGAGATTTTTTCCAAGTTGAACCTGTAAAACGAGCCATTTTGTGCTCCTCCTTTTTCTTTTTGTTTTTATGTATTTAGTAAAACAAAAAGCACGATTATCGTTGTTGTATATGTTATAAAACTGGAACTTCGCCTAGCAGCATAGGCTACGAGTTGCCACATTAAAAAATGTATAACATAGAGGCAATAACAATTAATCTACTGCTATTATTTTACACAAAGAATAGTTTATCATTATTTTAAATAATAGTCAACTATTTTAATTAAAATTTTATTTATCACATAATCCTAAAAATTTTCTAAATGTATCAAATTCTAAATCAACTTCTGGATGCCATTGAATTCCAATTAGTTTGCCATTTTCAATAGCTTCTATTATTCCATCTTCAGCAATAGCTGTAACTTTAAATCCATCTGCTACTTTGTTAATAGCTTGATGATGAATAGTATTTACAAGAGATTTTTCTCCATAAATAGAATATAAAAATGAATCTTTCTCAACTGTTATATTATGTTTTATTAAGCCATTTTCACTTGTGTGATTATCTATATGTTGCTTTAGTGTTCCTCCAAAATATACATTTAAACTCTGTAACCCACTACAAACACCAAGAATTGGTTTATTTGACTTATTAAATGTTTCTATTAATTTAAAGTCTAATTCATCTTCATAATCATCTTCTGGATACTCTATATTTTCATCAGGTTCTTCGCCATAGTATTTAGGGTGAATGTCCCTGTCTCTTCCAGCAATAATAAGGCCGCTACACATGGCAGCAATTTCCTCTATTCCATTTTGTGAGCATACAGGAAATAAAATGAATCCTGCTCCTTCTGCTACGTCAGAAAAATATCCATTCACATATAATCTTCTTTTTTCCAAACCTGTAGCAGACTTATAATCGACACTTCTTCCCGAAATTGCAATTATTTTCATGTGTTAGTCCTCCTTATCTTATTTATAATATAACTTTAAAAAGTTTATAGTTATATATTATATAAATTTTAATTAATATTGTCAAGTTAACTTTCAACTTAAATATATTAATCATATAAAGTTAAAAAAAAGACACCAAAGAGATTCTTTGATGTCTTGACGCAATTGGTATAAGACCAATATTAACGTTTTGAGAACTGAGGAGCACGTCTCGCACCACGAAGACCGTATTTTTTACGTTCTTTCATACGAGGGTCACGAGTTAGTAATCCTGCAGGTTTTAAATCTTTACGGTATTCTGGGTTTACTTCTAGTAAAGCACGTGCAATTCCGTGACGGATTGCTTGAGCTTGTCCAGTGTATCCTCCACCGATAACGTTAACTAAAACGTCATAGTTACCTGTAGTAGATGTAACTTCTAAAGGTTGCATTAAATCTAATACTAATGATTCTAATGGTAAGTATTCACGCATTTCTCTGTTGTTAATTACAACTTTCCCTGTTCCAGGTACTAATCTTACACGTGCTACTGAGCTTTTACGGCGTCCTGTACCGCGATATTCTACTTGTGCCATTTAATTATTTCCTCCTATATTATCCACGTAATTCGTATTTTTCTGGTTTTTGTGCTGCATGTGGGTGTTCTGCTCCACGATATACGTGAAGTTTCATTCCTTGAGCTCTACCTAAAGTATTTTTTGGTAACATACCTTTGATAGATAGTTCTAAAAGTTCTTCTGGATATTTTTCTACCATTAATCCAGCAGTTCTTTCTTTTAACCCACCTGGGTGCATTGTGTGACGACGGTAAATTTTATCAGTTAATTTTTTACCAGTTAACACAATTTTCTCAGCATTGATAATGATAACATTATCCCCAGTATCGATATGTGGTGTATAAGTAGGTTTGTGTTTCCCTCTTAAAATTGAAGCTACTTCTGATGATAAGCGACCTAAAGTTTGTCCTTCAGCATCGATTACATACCATTTTTTTTCTACAGTTGATGGCTTTGCCATATATGTTTGACGCATGTCTTTATTTCCTCCTAGATGTTGTTTTAATCTGTCATAACGACTAAGTTTTCCGGGGCTTACTCGTGAAGATATATAAACAATATCACTAGATATATTACCTTATTTAACGGTAAATGTCAAGTTTTTTTCTTTACTTTGTTTATATATATTCATAAATTTTTGCCACAAAAAAATCAGAAATTAAATCTATTTAAATTAGGTTTATAATCTAAATAGATTTAATTCTTTTTTCGACTTTTCTATTATATTATTTTATAAGATCCAATGCAACTTTTACGCGTGTTGATACACGTTCTTTTCCTAATAATTCTAAACTAGTGTTTAATTCTGGTCCGTGCATTGAACCTGTTGATGCAATACGTATAGGCATAAATAGATTTTTACCCTTCACTCCTGTATCTTTTTGAATCGATTTTATTAGGGCTTTAATATTATCAGCAGTGAATTCTTGTATACTATCTAACTTTCCTAAAAAGTCTTCAAATACAACTTTTGTAGAATCTTGTTTTAATATTTCTAATTCTTCTTCATCAAATTCAATATTTTCATTAAAGAATTGTTTTGTTAATTCGACAATCTCTGCACCATAACTCATTTGTGGTTGATATAATGAGATTAATTTTTCAAACCAAGCTCTATTATTTTCAACTTCTTCTTTTGTCGCTACACCTTCTTTTACAAAGAATGGTAATGATAATTCCACTATTCTTTCTAATGGTTGTGCTTTAATATACTGGTTATTAATCCAAGTAAGTTTATTATTATCAAAGAATGCTGGAGATTTACTTAAACGTTTTTCATCAAAAATCTTAATAAATTCTTCTTTAGTAAAGATTTCTTGCTCTCCTTCTGGTGACCATCCTAATAATGTAATAAAGTTAAATAGTGCCTCTGGTAAATATCCAAGATCATCATATTGTTCTATAAATTGAATAATAGTCTCGTCACGTTTTGATAATTTTTTCTTATTTTCATTAACTATTAATGTCATATGTCCAAATCTTGGTGGTTCAAATCCAAGTGCTTCATATACAACTAATTGCTTTGGTGTATTCGAAACATGATCATCACCACGTAATACGTGAGAGATTTCCATTAAATGATCATCAATTGCCACAGCAAAATTATATGTTGCAACTCCATCATTTTTAACAATTACAAAATCACCAAAATCATGACCTTCAAATGAAAGTTCTCCTTTTACCATATCATCAAAACTGTATGTTCTGTCTTGAGGAACACGAATACGAATTGATGGTTTTCTTCCTTCTTTCTCAAACGCTTCTTGTTCTTCTTTTGTTAAATGTGCATGTTTCCCACTATAACGTGGAGGAAGTCCATTAGCAATTTGTTCTTCTCTTTCAGCTTCTAATTCTTCTGCAGTCATATAACATTTATATGCTTTGTCTTCTGCTAAAAGTTGCTCAGCATATTTTCTGTAAATATCTAATCTTTCTGATTGGCGATAAGGACCAAATTCTTTTTCTTTTTCGATTCCCTCATCATAATCAAGACCAAGCCAATCCATATATTTAAGTTGACTTCGTTCACCTTCTTCTTTATTACGTTTAAAGTCTGTATCCTCTATTCTTAGTACGAAATCCCCACCATAATGTTTAGCAAATAAGTAATTAAATAATGCTGTTCTTGCATTTCCGATATGCAAATTCCCTGTTGGAGATGGTGCATATCTTACTCTCACTTTTGTCATAGTTATCACCTTCTAGTTTCTTAAAATTTATATACTAAATAATTATAACATAAATTGCAATTATTTTTCAATGAATGTTTAAATATTTATAAATATAATAAGTGCTAAGTTTGATCTCTAAACTTAGCACTTATTATTTATTATTTTATTTCTACTGGATGTTTCAAACTCTTCTCAATTAATGATACCATAGTTTCCACACCCTCTGAGTTCAAGTGAACTTTATCTGGCTCAAAATAGTTTTGATTATTATTTGCTACACTATACCAATCAATTATTGTAATATCAGAGTGGCGTTCTTTAAGGGCGTCTAACTCTTTATTAACTGTTTTTTCCCAAGTTCTTGGAACCTTAACATTAACAAAGTAAATATCTGCTTTATCAAATTTTTTCACTAGTTCTTCTACTTGAGACTCAGTGAAAAATCCATTAGTACCCAGCTGGAATATTACTGCTGTATTCTCGTTATTGTAATTAGCATATTGATCTGCTAACGCAGTAGCAGCAGTTAGTTGTCTACTAATTTTTCCATCAATTATTGCACCAGGGTATTTTTCTTTTATTTTTTCACCAATATCTACAGTAAGTGAATCACCGATAACTAAAAGAGAACTATACTTTTTGTCTTCAGATTTATTACCTTCTTGATTATTATTGTCACTTTTATGCTCACTACTATTATTAGTGTTATTTTCATTATTATTTGAAATGAATTGACTCTCTTTATTATTGCTCATCTCAGTTACAAATGCTGTAGAAAGATATGGTACAGATTTACCAAATACTCCCATTGTAAACACAACAGCAACTAAAGCTATTGAAGCAAAAATTATTTTTTTTGTATTATTTTTAAATTTCATTATTCTCTTAAATAGTAAATTAATATAATTTACAAATCCTAACTTTCTTATTGGAGTTTCTACAAACATATAACTTCCAGTTGCTACTAGGAAAATTAAAACTATTCTTAATGTAACATAAAATAAGTTTGGATTACCTATTTCTGAAACTGGTGTAGTTACAACCAATATTGGGAAATGCCATAGGTATAAACTATACGATATTTTCCCAATAAAAACAAATGGTTTAAATGACAATAGTTTTGACATGAAAGTATACTGTCTTCCACTACTTATTATAATAATAAGTCCTATTATTGCTACTAATAAGAAACCACCTCTATACAACCATGTATTATACTCAGAAGTGTTTATCATTATACCTATTAAAACTAGAATAGATACAAGTGAAACAATACTGTATATCATATTATCTTTCTTTGTAGTTCTTTCTGATAATCTATCCATTGGATACAATATAGCTCCAACTACTCCAACAAGTAAAGAAAATGCTCTTGTATCAGTACCAAAATATATTCTATTAATATTATTAATATCAAATAATAGAATATGAGCAATTAATGATACTAAAATTAATGATAAAACTACATAAATAAAATTTTTATTTAATTTACTGTTACCATTATTAGATTTACTTTTTCTATTAAATATTAGAAAGATTAATGGGAAAAACATATAAAATTGTTCTTCAATTGCTAAAGACCATAAATGTTTAAAAGGACTTTGTGATCCAAAACTATCAAAATAGTCTAACTTATGGAATATATACCACCAGTTACTACTATAAATGTAACCAAATAAAGCGTCCAAATAACTTTTTTTAAGTAGAACACCATTAAAAAGTGTAATTATTATTAAGACTACAGTTATCATAAAATAAACTGCTGGTAATAATCTCCTTGCTCTTCTTACATAGAAATTGTATAAATTAACCGTTCCAGTACTCTTATATTCTTTTATTATTAATGAACTAATTAAGTATCCCGATAATACGAAGAATAAATCTACACCTAAGAATCCTCCAGGGAGATAATTCGCATCGATATGATAGATTATTACAGCTATAACGGCTATAGCCCTTAAACTATCTATACTCGGTAAATATTTTGTTTTTTTACTCATCTATCATTCCCCCTAATCCTTAAACATAGCTAACCCGACTCTTGATCGGTCTTTATCTACATCAATAACATAAACATCAACAATCTGACCTACACTAAGTACGTCTAATGGATTTTTAATATAATTCTTACTGATTTTAGAAATATGAATCATTGCATCTTGTTTTAGACCTATATCTACAAATGCCCCAAATTGAGTAATATTTCTTACAGTTCCTGATAACTTCATACCTATTGACAAATCGTCAAGTGTAAGAATATCAGATTTTAACAATGGTTTAGAAAAGTTTTCTCTTTCATCTCTTAACGGTTGCTTCAAATCTTTAATAATATCTTCAAGAGTCTCCATTCCAACACCAATTTTTTCTGCAATATTCTTTTTATCAATTTCTTCAATTTTAGTAGAGAATTCTTCTGTTCCGACTTCTTTTGTAGTTAGGTTGAGTTCTTTTAGTAAATTTTCAGCAGCCTTATAACTTTCGGGGTGAATTCCTGTTGCATCAAAAATATTTTTACTATCTGGTATTCTTAAAAAACCTACGCATTGTTCATATGTTTTTTTCCCAAGTCTAGGGACCTTTGATATTTCTTTAATTGTCTCAATTTTCCCATTTTCTTGGCGGTAAGCCACAATATTCTTAGCTATTTGCTTATTAACACCCGATACATAAGATAATAGAGAAATAGAGGCAGTATTTATATTTACACCTACCTTATTAACCGCAGTTTCCACGACAAAAGTTAACTCTTTTTCTAAATATTTTGGTGTTATATCATGTTGGTATTGTCCTACGCCAATTGATTTAGGATCAATTTTTACTAACTCACTTAACGGATCCTGAATACGACGCGCTATTGAAACAGCGCTTCTTTCCTCAACATTGAAATCTGGAAACTCTTCACGAGCAACTTCACTAGCAGAATACACACTAGCTCCCGCTTCATTAACAATAATATAATCTATTTTAAGTCCTGCTTCTCTTAAATTCTCAACTACAAACTTTTCGGTTTCTCTAGAAGCTGTACCATTTCCTATCGCTATTAAGTTAATATTATGTTTAGTAATAAATTTTATTAAATCTTTTTTCGATTTTTCTTGTTTTTCTATAGAAGCTGGCTTATGTGGATAAATTACCATTTTATCTATAAAGTTACCATACTCATCAACAACAGCCATCTTACAACCCGTTCTAAAAGCAGGGTCTATCCCCAGTACTTTTTTATTTTTTAATGGGCTTTGCATTAATAGTTGTTTCAAATTCTCCGAAAAAATTACAACAGAATCTTCTTCAGCTTTTTTTGTTAAATCACTACGTATTTCTCTTTCAATAGATGGATAGATTAATCTCTTCATACTATCTTCTATACACTCAAATAGAATTTTGGCAATTTCAGTATCTCTATTACGAGTTATTCCTCGTAATATATATTGACATAAACGATCTTTGTCATTATCTATACTAACTCTTATAATACCTTCTTTTTCTGCTCTATTTAATGCTAATATTCTATGTGAAGCAATCTTAGATACTCTTTCTCCATACTCATAGTAATTTTTATAAGTAGAATTTTCATCTTTTTCTTCTCCACCTTTTTTTAATGAAGATGTTATTTGACCAAACTTCTTAGTATTTTCTAACACATACTCTCTATATTTAGCATTGTCTGAAATATTTTCAGCTATTATGTCTAAGGCAAATCTAATGGCTTCTTCTTCATTATTAACTTCTTTTTCATTATTAATATACTTACGAGCTTCTTTGTTTAACTCGCTTAGTGATTTAGGTAATTTCAATATATATTTAGCTAAGTTTTCTAATCCTTTTTCTTTAGCTATTGTTGCTTTAGTTCTTTTTTTCTCTTTGAACGGACGGTATAAATCTTCTACTCTTTGTAATTTATCTTGTTTTAAAATATCCGCTTTTAAGTCATCAGTTAATAATCCTTTTTCTGATATTAATCTAATAACCTCTTCTTTTCTTTCTTCAAGTGATTTCAAATAATTAAATTCATCTTGTATTAATTTTATAGCAACTTCATCTAAAGAATTCGTTAGTTCTTTTCTATATCTTGCGATAAAAGCTATTGTATTGCCCTCTTCAAGTAAATTAAGTACATTAGTAACATACTTTTCTTTTATCTTTAGCTTGGCAGCTAGATTCTTTGTAATAATTTCGTACATTCTATAACTCCGTATTGTTTAAGTAATATTTTCTTGGTACCCTTTGATTTATACAACAAAATATTTCATAACTTATAGTTTTTTGATAGTCAGCAAACTCATCTACTGAAATTTTTTGGTTATTGTATTCACCAAAGACAAGAACATCATCCCCCACTTTGATTTTTTCTGAGCATCTTACCATAAGTTGGTCCATACATACTCTTCCTACAATTTCACATTCTTCTCCCGCTACATTCAATTTAAAACCTTGTGCTCTTCTTAATAATCCATCTGCATATCCAATCGGAACAGTTGCAATGTACTCATCTTCTGAAGTTTCATAAGATATACCATAACCAACTTTTGTTCCTTTAGGTATTCTTTTTACATGTGTAACCTTACTAACTAAAGATGCTACTGGCTCTAATTCTAATTTATTTAATTTTTCAATATTTTTACTTGGATAACATCCATATAACGATATTCCTATTCTAGATAAATTATAATTATCATCTCTATCATTGTATTTTACTGTACCTGCAGAATTTTCAATATGAACATATCTTGGTTTATGTTTAAATAGAGCAACTAGTCTATTGAAATTAGCAGTTTGGTAATCATCATAGTCATTATTCTCACCATCAGCATTTGAGTAATGCGAGAACACACCTTCAAACTCTACTTTTGGATAATCAAGTAATTCATCAATTTCTAAAATTTCTTTTTCTTCAAAAGTACCTATTCTATTCATACCTGTTTCAATTTTTACATGAACTTTTAATTTTCCAGTAATTGAATCAAGTTCTTTAATTGCCTCTTCTAACCACTCTTTTGAAGGACATGTTAAGGAAATATTATTCTCCACAGCATATTTTACATTTTTCGGATTAGTAACACCAAGCACTAAAATTAAACTTTCTTTTATAACTTCTTTTAATTCAAGCGCCTCTTCAAAAGTTGCAACAGCAAAATGCCTTACACCATTTTCATAAAGTAACTTTGAAATTACTTTAGAGCCTAACCCATAAGAATTAGCTTTTACTATAGCTAATCCTACTTTTTTATCACTTAGGTTATTTAACTTTTCATAATTACGTAAAAGTGCATCTAAATTAACAATTAAGCGTGTTGGTCTATCATTTATCATATTAGTCCTCTCTTTCTAAAACAACAAATGCTACTGCAGTTGTATCCGTATGACTAATTGTTACATGTGTAATATAGTTACCATAAACAATATACGGCCTCCCTTTTTCGTCTTTTAAAACCTCAATATCATGAAAAGAAAACTCTTTTGATATACCTACTCCAAGAGCCTTAGACATCGCTTCTTTAACTGCAAATCTACTAGCTAGATATTCTAGTTTTCGGCGGTGATTTGTTATTTTATTGAATTCATTTAATTCATTATTTGTGTATAATTTTTTAAGTCGTGTTTTATTATTAATATACTTTTCAAAACGAATAATATCAACAATATCACAACCAATACCATAAATCATTTGTTACCTCTTTATTTAACCTTTTTTCTATTATATCATTAATGCAGATTTTATGAAAGCCACCTACATAAAAAAATAATAAATCCCAGTATTCCACTGAAATTTATTATTTTTTTCAATTTAATTTTCAAATAGTTTTTCAATAATATCTCTATTAAGATTTGTCCCTATCACTACAGCATTATTACCTAAAGAGTTATTATTACCTGTTATTTCATAATTATTTCCTACAAGATCGAATTTATAATTATTATCTTGGATTGTTAAGTTTCCTTTTACCCTTTCTACTTTACCTACTTTATTAGACATCAAGTAAAGCAAAGTATAACTTAGTTTATCTAAGGAAGTTACACCTATATTTTTTAAAGTATATTGTTCTAATTTTTTTTCTGGTTGCTTTTTGTCAATTTTAAATTTCAAAGTTAATTTATTATCAGTTTCTAAGAAAATACCCGTTGTAGAAAAAATATACTCCCATGTCTCATTATCCCATTTAGAATAGTGTTTGAAGGGGAATTTTATATCTCTATTTATATTGAGTGCATTTTTTATTTCAATAAACTGACTTTCATCAAGATTTTCTGATTTACTAACTACTACTATTCCATTATAAAATAATTCTTCTTTTACATATTCACTGTAGTTTTCAAGGATATTTTCATAATTTTTAGCATCTATTATTAATATTGGTAGTCCCAACTCTATTCTTTCATAACTTATTTTTTTTATTTTTTCTATAATATTATTAATTTTAGCAACTCCACTTGGTTCTACTATAAGATAGTCGGGATTTAAAGTATTCGCAATTGTCAAAATTGAATGTGTAAAATCAAGATTTGTAGAACAACAAATACAGCCATTTGTTAATTCCCATACTTTTACATCATCTTCATTATCATCTATATCACTTTTTAAATAATCGCTATCTAAATTTAAATCACCAAACTCATTTTCCAAAATTACTATACTTTTATCAGTCTTTTCAACAAGTGACTTAATAAATCTTGTTTTCCCAGAGCCTAAAAACCCTGATACTAGTATAATTTTCATAAAAACACCACCTAAAAATAGCGGAAAAGTTAACCAACTTTTCCGCTACTATTTTTATTCTTCTTCCAAAATTACAATTGGTTTAATTAAATCAGCTGGTTTATCTTTCATTAATAATAATGCATCTTCAACTTTATCAAATCCATGGAATCTATGTGTTAATAAATGAGTAACATCTAATTTTCCACATTGAATTAATCTAGCAAGTTTTTCTATTCTTAATCTACCACCTGGCATTAATCCACCTAGAATTTGTTTGTGTCCCATACCTACTCCCCATTCTACACGAGGGATGTTGATGTAAGTACCTTTTCCTAGGTAGTTAACATTACCTACTTTACCACCAGGTTTTAGACATTTAATAACTGGTTCCATAGTTTGAACTCCACCACCAGCAATAACTGCTTTATCAACACCTTGGCCATTAGTTAATTTTAAGACTTGTTCATCAATTGAACCATCTTTATAGCCGATAAAATCAGTTGCTCCATATTTTCTTGCAACTTCACGACAAATTTCACGAGTACCTACTGCGATAATTCTTGAAGCACCTCTTAAATTAGCTCCTGCAACAGCCATTAGACCAACTGGACCAATTCCCACTACTAAAACTGTATCTCCAAATTGAACATCAGCTAATTCTACACCGTGGAATCCTGTTGGAACCATATCAGATAACATACATGCTTCTTCTATACTTACACCTTCTGGTATTAAAGCTAAGTTACCATCTGCATCATTTACATGGAAATATTCTCCAAACATTCCATCTTTAAAGTTAGAGAATTTCCAACCTGCTAGCATTCCCCCTGAGTGCATAGCAAATCCAGCTTGAGCTTCAAGAGAATTCCAGTCTGGTGTAATTGCTGCAACCATGACTCTATCTCCCACTTTAAAGTCTTTTACTAATTCTCCGACTTCAGCAACAATACCACATCCTTCATGACCTAATATCATGTCTTCCCTTTCTCCGATAGCTCCTTCCCAAACTGTATGCACATCAGATGTACAAGGTGACAGTGCTAAAGGTTTTACTAAGGCATCATTTGGGCCACAATATGGTTTTTCTTTTTCAACCCAACCGATTTCCCCTATTTTTTTCATTGCAAATCCTTTCATAATGTTCTCCTCCTTTAGAATTTGTTGTCTTAATTATCTCATTATTATTCACGTTTTTCAAGCTAATTACACGTTTAAAACTCACTATATAACTAATATTATTTCATTTTAAGTAATTTAATACTATAATATTTGATACAAGTATTAAATTTATAGTATTTAGTAAGTTAAGATTATTAAACTAACTTATATTTATAGAATGTAATTATATAATTTATATAAATTTCTAAAAAAAAGAATGATTACCTTTCGATAATCATCCTTTTTTATTAATCTCTATTGCTTCCTAACAAGATAAATACAAATCTTAGTAATTCCATTAAAGCAACTACTGCTGCTGCTACATAAGTTAATGCTGCAGCTGTTAAAACTTTACGGCAATGTCTATTTTCCTGTTCATCTACAATATTTAAATCGACTACTTGTTCTAAAGCACGCTTAGAAGCATCAAATTCTACTGGCAGTGTTACTACTTGGAATAATACTGCAAATAGCATAAATCCAACTCCTACCCAAGCAATAGTATAACCAAACGTACCAATTAATCCTGTTAATAAGAAACCAACCATTATTAAAATCATTGATAGGTTTCCACCAAGATTTGCTAGTGGAACTAGCGAGTGTCTCCATCTCATCGGTTTGTAGTCTGCTACTTTATCTTGAATAACGTGTCCAACTTCATGAGCTGCTATGGCTACTGATGCTACAGTAGGTTGTGAGTAAACTATTGGTGATAATACCACTATATTTTGAGTTGGATCGTAATGATCTGATAACTCTACCTCACCTCTTACTACTTGAACACCTGTAATACCATTTGCTTGCATAATAATCTCTGCAACTTCTTTTCCAGTTAAACCTGATTTTGTTCTTACTTTTTTATATCTTTCATATGTTCTTTTTACTTTAAATTGTGCCCATAACGGGATCAACATAACTAGTAAAAAGTAAATTATATAACTACCTGACATTCCATAATATCCTATAGGCATATATATTACCTCCTAAAGTAAAGTATTAATAGAATTATACCATGTTCTAAAATTAATTGCTAGTGTTTTGACTATCTTTTACTATTGAAATTTTTATAAATTTCTTAAAGTATATTTCTATAAAATCACCTACTAAAATCCTCATTATTTTATATTAACTATTATTATATATTAAAAATATCGTATAATAGCTATAATATCATAAAAAGAAAAAACGGACATATATAAAGAATGTCCGTTTGATTTTTAAAATCCAACAATTTTTTAATAATAAAATTAATTTCTTTGTCTAGTGAGTAATTTTATAGGAGTTCCTTCAAAATTAAATGAATCTCTAATTCTATTTTCTAAAAATCTCTCATATGAGAAGTGCATTAGTTCCGGATAATTTACGAAGAACACAAATGTTGGAGGATTAATCGCAACTTGTGAAGCATAAAAAATATTAAGTCTTTTACCTTTATCCATTGGTGTTGGGTTCATTGAAACCGCATCTACAACAATCTCATTAAGAGTTGAACTTTGAATGCGACGTTGTCTATTTTCATAAGATTCTTTAATTAACGGAAAAATACTGAAAACTCGTTGCTTTGTTTTAGCCGAAACATAAACTATTTTAGCATAGTCTAAATACGCAAAACTATCTCGAATTTTTTCATCAAACTCTTTCATTGTTTTATCATCTTTAGCTATTGCATCCCATTTATTAACAACAATAATTACACCCTTACCTGATTCATGAGCATAACCTGCAACTTTTTTATCTTGTTCAATAATACCCTCTTCAGCATTAAGAACAACTAAAACAACATCAGAACGTTCAATTGCCTTTAGCGATCTAAGTACTGAATATTTTTCACAGTTTTCGTATACTTTTCCACGTTTTCTAATACCTGCTGTGTCAATTACTACATATTCATCACCATTATACTTAAAGTCTGTATCTATAGCATCCCGAGTTGTTCCTGCGATTTCTGATGCAATAACACGCTCTTTCCCTAATATTGTATTAATTAAACTCGATTTCCCTACATTTGGACGCCCAATAAGAGAAAATCTAATTTTCTCATCTTCTTCATCTTCCTCAAGAACTTTAAAATTTTTACAAACTTCATCTAATAAGTCTCCAATACCTAGTCCATGAGATCCCGAAATTGGGAATGGATCACCAAAGCCTAATGAATAGAAATCATAAATCATGTGATTCATATCAAAATTATCAATTTTATTGACTGCAAGAACTACTGGTTTATCCGTTTTATATAGTAATTTTGCAACTTCTTCATCATCACTAGTTACTCCATCACGTCCATTAGTTAGAAAAATAATAACATCCGCTTCATCTATAGCTAACTCTGCTTGAGCTCTAATTTGTTTTTGGAACGGAGTATCTTCTAATTCAATTCCTCCAGTATCAATCATAAAGAATGAATAGTTAAGCCATTCAGCTTTAGAGTAAATTCTATCACGTGTTACCCCAGCTACATCTTCTACTATAGAAAGTCTATCTCCAATAATTTTATTAAAAATTGTTGATTTACCTACATTTGGTCTTCCAATAATAGCAACTGTTGGTTTCGCCATTTTTCTACCTCCATAATTTTATATTCTTGTAAAAAATAAAAGCAATAGACAAGTTAATCTACTGCCATTATTTCTTTATTTTATAAATTAAAGTTCTAAATCTTTGAATTTATCCCCTACACTAAAAGAAGTATCTTCTTCTTTTAAAAATGAAGTATCATATTCTGGTTCTTCTTTAACTTCTTCTTTAACAGGTTTTTCCTGTAACTCTTTAATTGATAAAGAAAGTCTTTCATTTTCGAAATCAACGTCTAATACTTTGACACTAACTTTATCTCCAATGTTAAGAACATCTGTTACATTATTTACTCTATCATGAGAGATTTGAGAAATGTGTACTAGACCTTCTACATCATCCATAACTTCAACAAATGCACCAAATGCAGTAGTATTTCTTACTACTCCTTCTAATACATCTCCAGCTTTAATAGTAGCTCTTGCTACTTCCCATTGAGTTGGTAATAAAGTTTTTGCTGATAATGAAATTTTTTCGTTTTCTTTATCTACTGCAATAACAGCAACTTTTACAGTATCTCCTACTGAAAGTGCATCTTCTACTTTTTCAAGACGACTATGAGAAATTTCTGAGATATGTAGTAAACCATCAACTTCTCCAATATTCACAAAAGCACCGAAGTTTGTAATGCGACTAACTTTACCTTCAATTACATCGCCCTCATTAATATTTCCATATACTTCTGCTAATTTTTTAGCTTTTTCTTCTTCCAAGATCACACGTCTATTTAAAATAATTTTATTTTTAGCTTTATCTACTTCTTCGATTTTGAATGTATATTCATTTCCTACAAACTTAGATAAATCTTTTCTGAACTTAGTATCAATATATGATCCTGGTATAAATGCACGTAGACCATCTACATCAGCTAATAAGCCACCTTTAGTTTGTGAAGAAACTGTAGCTGTGATATACTCACCATTTTCGAATTTTTCGATTAATTGAGCCCATGATAACTCCATTAATTTTCTATATTCTGCGTTTTCTAAAATTTTGTGTGATAAATAAATAACTCCTGGTACGTCTTCAGATCTTTTTTCACGGTCTGTACGTATACCTGTTACTTGTGCTTCTACCTCATCACCAACTGATAATACTTCTTCAATATTTTCAAATGGTTTTCTAGTGATTTGATTACGTAAAATAACACAATCATACTGTGCACCCGCAACATCAACGTAGACTTTATCATTTTCAATCTTTGATACAGTACCTGTTACTTTATCTCCTTTTTTTAGCATTTCTGAGCTGTTTAATAATTCCTCAAATGAAGTTGTCATTACTTCTAATCCTCCTGTGCTTACAATACATACTATACTAATATTATACAATAAAATATATATTATGTCATTAATTTTACGTTAATTTCTTAACTCTTTTTTTATTTCATCTAAAATTTTTGCTTCTTCTTTGCTTAAATCATAGTTTTCTAACATATCTGGTCTTCTAATATAGGTTCTTCTTAAACTTTCTTTCATACGATATTTTTCTATATTTTTATGATGACCCGATGTTAAAACATCTGGTACTAGCATTCCCTTATAATCTTTTGGCCTTGTATATTGTGGATATTCCAATAATCCTGTTGAGAAAGAATCATCTTTATGTGATTCTTCTTTCCCTAAAACATCTGGTATTAATCGAGCTATACTATCGACCATCGTCATTGCAGCAAACTCGCCACCAGTTAGTATAAAGTCACCAATAGATAATTCATCAGTAACCAAGTACTCTCTAATTCTCTCATCATACCCTTCGTAATGCCCACAAATAAAAATTAAATGATCTTCTTTTGATAGTTCTTCAGCTTTCTTCTGATTAAATCTTTCACCTTGAGGACAGAGTAAAATTATACGAGTTTTATCTGTTTTATTTAAACTTTCTACAGCATTAAATATTGGTTCAGGTTTTAAAACCATCCCTTGTCCGCCACCAAATGGATAATCATCAACTTGATTATGCTTATTACCTGAAAATTTTCTATAGTCAACAATATTTATATCAAGTATATTCTTATCTCTAGCTTTTCCTAATATCGAATGATTAAGTGATGTAAACATATCTGGAAATAATGTTAAAATATCTATTTTCATTAATCTATTAATCCTTCCATAATCTCAATATCAATCTTTTTATTTTGTACATCAACATTTTTCACTACATCTGCAATATAAGGTATTAAGATTTCCTTACCATTTTCCCCTTTTATTACCCAAACATCGTTGGCTCCAGGAGTTAATATTTCCACAACCTCACCTAGTAGTATATTATTTTCATCAAAGACTCTACAACCAATTATTTCATGAAAATAAAATTCATTCTCTTCTAATTCAGAAATATTCTCGGAATCAACTTTTAATTGTAAATTTTTAAATTTTTCAGCTTCATTAATTGAATCAATTCCTTCAAACTTAACTAATAAACTGTTTTTATGAGAACGATAGCTCTCAACTACAACTTCTTCTATAACCTGATTCCCTCTTGTTATTAATAATTTACTACCTTTTTTAAATCTTTCTTCTTCAAAATCTGTAGAAGAAATAACTTTTACTTCTCCTCTTAATGAATGAGTATTTACAATTTTACCCACTTTTAATCGCATGCTAATCTCCTTTTATTTTTTTACTTTTATTCTAATTAAATATGATATATTTTCTATTATTATTATTGTTATACATAATCCAATTAATAATGTTGAGATTCTATTCCAGTTTCTATATTCTATATTATTTACAAGAAGATGACCAATTCCTCCTGCTCCAACCATACCTAAGATTGTTGAATTTTTAATATTGGATTCAAATCTATACAATACTATTGAAATAAATTCTGGAAAATATCCATTAAATATTATTTTTATATAACTCACAAAACTTCCTAATCCCAAACTTTTCGTTGTTAATAATATATTCTCCTGTATACTTTCGAGTACTTCTGAATACATTTTTGTTATTACACCAACTGTATAAATATATAGAGCAAAAAAGCTACTTATCATTCCTGGACCAAATCCTCTAAAAAATATAAGAGCGACAATGATTGGTGGAAATGTTCTTAAAATATTTATAACTACCTTAAATACCACTGCATTATACTTTCCGAATAAGTTTACTGAAGAAAAATATGATGTGAAGATTGCCGTAAGTGCTGCGAAAATTGTTGCAAATAATGCAATTTCAAGACTCACTAATAATTCACTTAACATTTTCCCAAAATAGTTGGTATCTGGATGAAATAATCCTATTATTAAAACTTTTAATTGTTTTAAGCCTAGTAAAAATCTCTCATTTGTTATATTAACAAATTTACTTACATATATTACACTCCCCAACAATACTGCAGGTACAATCACCTTAACACTATATTTTTTCAAAATAAAATCGTTATATGTAACATTTATATTATATTCTCTACTTCTAAAATAATAGCTAATCATATCCATAATAAAAATTAATAGAATTAATATTAGTATAATTAATGATACCCTATCATATCTAAGATGATTAAGTTCTTGCCATAATCTTTGACCAATTCCACCTGCTCCAACTAAACCAAGAACACTTGCTCCTCTTATACTTGATTCTAACATTAGAAAATAAACTGATATAATAACTGGTTTTAAATTTGAAATTATCGCTGTTTTATATATTGCAAATTTTGAAACACCTAAACATTCTATTGCTTCTAAATGTTTAACATCAACTTCTTCTGCATATTCTTTTAATAATTTAGAGGCTGTAAGGAGGTTTATTATATACATACATATAAAACCACTAAAGACTCCTGTACTAAATAAACTAACTAAAATAGCAGCAATAATTAAAAATGGAATTGTTCTAAAAATTGAAAAGATAGCACTTATTATTCTTGGAATAAACTTCAATTTGAAAAGAACATTAGTTGTTAAAGGTAAAACCAGTAAAGCTGTAAATAATGCTAGAATTGTTGAAAATAATGCAATATTTATTGTTTCCAATATTGGTTGTTTTAATTCATCTAATATACTAAAGTCAATAGGAAACATCCTTTTTAATAAGTTTTGAATCCTGCTAAATCCTACTGAAAAATCATTAGAACTATAAAATTCAAAAGATATACTAATTAAAAATATAATAGATAGTACTAATAAAAGTTTATTTAATGTTTTTTTAATTATAAAGTTCTTTAAATTCATAATCATTCACCTTATCAGAATCTTTATAAAATAAAATTTTTCCGTCTTTCAATCCTAATATTTTTGTACTATATTTTTTAGCTAATTCCTTATCATGTAAGTTTATTAGAACCGTTATATTATTTTCAGTATTTAATTTTTTAAAAGTATCCATTATTAATGATGTATTTTTTTCATCTAAGCTACTTACAGGTTCGTCAGCTAATAATAGCTTAGGTTGCTGTGCTAAAGCCTTCGCTATAGCAACCCTCTGTTTCTGACCACCGGATAAGTATTTTGATTTTCTAAAAGCCTCTTCTTCTAAACCAACCCTTTTTAAATATTCTAAACCTTCGTTATAATCTTTTTTAGTATATCCAAAAAATAAATTCAGAAAATTTTTCTTAGCTAAATATGGGGTTAATACATTTTCTATGGTATACAAATTATCCAATACATTATAATCTTGAAATATAAAAGATATGTCTCGACGAATTTCTTTAAGTTGTTTCTTACTACTTGATAAAATATTTTTATTATCAAATATTATTTCACCTTTTTGAGGGACATTAAGCATATTTAAACATCTTAATAATGTGGACTTACCAGCACCACTTTTCCCTACAATAGCTATAAAATCATTATTTTCCACCTTAAATGAAATATTGTCTAAAATAGTCTTATCTCCATATTTAAATGTTAGATCTTTAATCTCTAATCCCTTATTATTCACCTTATCACCCCATTCAAATTACTCTTGATAATAATTTTAATAGTAAAATTTCATAATTATTATTATATCACTTTATATAATATTTTTCAGTAATTAATAGAAAAAACTTATTACTTTTAAAACAATAAGTAATAAGTTCTTAATACTATTTTACAAATTCTTCAATTTCTTCAACTGATAAACTTGAATCACAAACAACTTTGACATTATTTTTCTCAGAGACTACTAGTCCTGGAACTGTTTTTACATTATATTTTTCTCTAAATTTTTCAATTCCTTCTGCATCTTTAAAATCTTCACTGTTAATAAAATATGCACTTAATTTATTAACTTCAACAACTTGAGATAATTTCGGCATAAATCTTCTGCAAAATGGACAAGTAGCTCTACCAATAAAAAGTATAAACTTATCCTCTAATTCAACTTTTTCAAAAGCTGTTTTTGAGTCAATTTGTGTAAAATTCTCTAAATATTCTTCAAATGTTTTTTCCATGCTTGATACACTCCTGTAAATTATAATACTTAATTCTACTACCAATTTTACTTATTATCTATTTATTTGCTCAAAAAAAGTAGTATACTTTTGTACACTACTTTTTACTCTATTCAA
>NZ_JNJO01000004.1:0-27989 GCF_000701685.1 Gemella sanguinis ATCC 700632 | reverse complement strand
TATTGTTTCTCTCATAGATTTTATTCCATAAAAGTCTTTTAAAAATACCAGTTTAAATAATACAACAGGATCTAGACTATTTCTCCCTGTCGTATGGCTATAGTATTTTTCTGTTAAATCATAAATAAATTTAAAATCGATAGCTTTATCTACTTTTCTTAAAAAATGGTCTTTAGGTACTATTTCTGATAGTGTCATTAGTATTATTTCATCTTTTATATTTTCTACTTTATTAAACATACTAAAACCTCCTTTGTATACTTATATTATACCATTTTAAAGGTTTTATTTCAGTTAAAAAAAGGCTGTTGACCTATTTGTCAACAGCCTGAACAATCTTGAACATAGTGTTCAAGATTGTTTTTTATTATTAATTTGCTTTTATAGAATTTCTAATTCTTTCATAAGCTCCAGGCTCAACTTTATCAAGAGCATTTCTAATAATTTCTAAAGTCTTATTATATCTATATTCTCTATAATACTGCTCAGCTACTGTTAACTGTTGATGGAACTCAATATTGTCTTTTCTATATCTATTTGCATATCTTATTAATTTTTCAATTAACTCGATATCAGTAAGTATATTATTAACTTCTGACTCATAAATTTCTAAAGATTCCTCAGCCTCTGCTACTGATCGTTTAAGTAAATCAATATTTATTGGCTCTTTTTTAAGTTCTTCTAAAGCATATCTATAACTATCAGTTACATCTTTATATAAAACTATAAATCTATCACTGAATCCTGGTACTCTAGAGTTATCAAGTTTTCTCTTAATAACTTCTTTTTCTTGATTGATATAAATCAATTTATCACGAGCAATACTTTCTTCTTCACGTAAGCTCTTCAAGTATCTAGAATAGTTAGTTTGATCTTCTTCAATTTTTTCTAAATCTTCACTTAAATGCTGAACTTTTTCTTTTAAATCTTTATAATTTAATTTTGGTTGATTATTAATATAAACATCAATATCATGTTTTATATCTAATAGATTACTTAATTGATCGTAATATGCAGCGACCATCTCTTCATCTTTTTGATAAATTTGGTATCTATTTTTTATTTCTTGAATATTATTATATAAAGCTTCATTTAATTGATCTTGTAAGTCTAATTTGTTTGATACTTCTCTATAATTTTCTTCAATATATTTTTTATATTCCAGTTCTTTTTTCAAATCACTAGATATTTCATCAAGAACATCGTAAATACCATCTAAGATACTTTCAATAGAATCAATATCTCCAACTTTAACTTTTTCACGAGCATCATTAAGTTGCCATATACTATTTTCAATTTTACCAGTTATATCTAAGTGAGATAATTTAAATCCTTTTTTCTCCATATCTTCTACTTTAAGTCTTAAAGTTTGAATTTGTGCTGGACAAGTTTTTTCAATTTCTTTTAGAAGTTCTGGTAATACTTCCATACGTTCTTTAAGATCATAGATAGATTCTTTGATATCATTAATTTTCTCTTGAGCTTCAATATATTTACCAGTTGAAGTAAGTACTTTAAACTCCTCTAATTGTGGAGCAAGATTTTTGATATTAGTCTCAAATTGCTCTGCAGCAGCACCATATTGATGTCTTTTAGCAAGTAACTCACGATTTAATTCTTTGTACTCTACAACTATTTCTTCGTAAGTTTCTTTATTGCTAGGTTCTACCTCTTTTAATTCTTTAATTTCTCTTCTGATGCTAGCAATTCTATCTTTTATTGAAGCGATCAACTCACCACTATTCATAATTACTTCATCTGCACGTTTAAAATTAAATTTATCTATATAACTTTCTGCATTATATAAATCACGATCTAGTTCTTCAATATCAATGCTTTGAATTTCATACCATTCGCTTTCCCATCTTGCATAAAGCTTTTCAGCTTTCCCAGCAATTTCTAAAGCCTTCACTTTTTTCAAATCATCAGATAGTGTTTCTCTTTCTAGTTCGTCTTTCATAACTAAAAGAGGGTATAAATCTTGTTTTTTTCTGTTTCTTAAAATGAATAGTACAACTATCCCACCAAGAATCAGAATACACACAAATAAAAATATATATGTCATATATCTTCCCCCTGAACTTTTTATTAAATTTTTTATCTTTATTAATACAATAAACCTAACAAAATTATACCATTTTTAATAGAAAAAACAAAGTATTTCAGACATTTTTTTTCAATTTTTTTCTATTTTTAGCTTATTTTATAGTAATTTAGAGTTTATTGTTAGCTCTTTTTTATATTTTTTCCATTTTTCATTACGTTATAGTATTATATTCTTTTTTTTACTTTTTGCTTTATTTTTTTTTATTAATATGGGAAAATAGAATAAAATATTTACGGAGGTACACTAATGAATATTTTAGAAAATAAGTCTTTATTTATAGAACAAGCTGCATCATTAGTAGGTGGCGAAGAAAATCTTGTTACTAACTTATCTAATCTATCTGCCTTATATAAAGAGTATTTACCGAACACAAACTGGGTTGGATTTTATCTAGTAGATAATAAAAACAATAACCTTGTACTTGGTCCATTTCAAGGTAAAGTTGCTTGCACTCGAATACCATTCAATAAAGGTGTCTGTGGTCATTGTTACACTACTGCACAAACAACTTACGTAGAAGATGTTCATAAATTTCCTGGCCATATAGCTTGTGATAGTGCAACAAATAGTGAACTTGTTATTCCAATTATCCAAGATTCTAAAGTCGTTGCGCTTTTAGATATTGATTCTATTGAATTTAACAGATTTACTAATGACGAAGTAAATGCTTTTAGTGAAGTAACAAAAAGTATTTTTAATAATATAAAATTTTAGTAATGAATTAAGAGGTAAGCATATAACCTACCTCTTTTTTTTAGTCTATAATTCCTTTAAATTTAAGATAGTTTTCATAATCCATCTCTTTATTTATTGCACCTTCCGGAGTTAATTCAATAACTCTATTAGCTATTGTTTGAATAAACTCATAGTCGTGAGATGTAAAGAATACAGATCCTTTAAATGCGATAATACCTTCATTGACCGCAGTTATAGATTCTAAGTCAAGATGGTTTGTAGGCTCATCTAATAATAAAACATTAGCTTTTGATAACATCATTTTTGATAGCATACAACGCATTTTTTCTCCCCCAGAAAGAACATGAGCACGTTTAAGAGCTTCTTCTCCAGAGAATAACATTCTTCCTAAGAAAGATCGTAAATATGCTTCTGATTCTTCTTCAGGAGATGCGTATTGTCTTAACCATTCTACTAATGTTAGTTTTAATCCTTCGAAGTATTCAGAATTATCTTTAGGCATATAACTTCTTGATGTTGTTATACCCCATTTTACAGTTCCACTATCTGGTTCCATTTCCCCAGCAAGAATTTTAAGTAATGTTGTTTTTGCTACTTCATCACCCAGTAAAATTACTTTATCATTTGGATTAACTGTAAAGCTCACATTACTCAGAACCTCTTTACCTTCTATAACTTTAGTTAAACCATCAACAATAAGTAAGTCATTTCCAATTTCGCGATCTGGTGTGAAACGAACATATGGATAACGTCTACTACTTGGTTTAATATCATCTAGAGTAATCTTATCAAGCATTTTCTTTCTGCTTGTTGCTTGTTTAGATTTAGATGCATTAGCAGAGAAACGAGCAATAAATTCTTGTAATTCTTTGATTTTTTCTTCTTTTTTCTTATTAGAATCCTCAGCCATGCGACGCGCTAATTGACTTGATTGATACCAGAAATCATAGTTCCCTACATAAAGTTGAATTTTTCCAAAATCTAAATCACAAATATGTGTACATATATTATTTAAGAAATGTCGATCGTGACTGACAACAATAACTGTATTCTCAAAGTTTATTAAAAACTCTTCTAACCATTTAATTGCACTAATATCTAGTCCGTTAGTAGGCTCGTCTAGAAGTAATACGTCAGGATTACCAAATAATGCTTGTGCTAGTAAAACTTTAACTTTTATCGCATTATCTAATTCTCCCATTAACATATCATGATATTCAACTGAAATACCTAGACCTTCTAATAATTGAGCTGCATCACTTTCTGCACTCCATCCATCCATTTCTGCAAATTCACCTTCTAGTTCAGCAGCAAGGATACCATCCTCTTCAGTGAATGGATCTTTCATATAAATTTCATTTTTACGGTTCATAACATCCCATAAACGTTCATGTCCCATCATAACAACATCAATAACTCTATTTTCTTCATACGCGAAATGGTTTTGACGAAGTACTGCAAGTCTTTCACCTTTACCAAGTGATACATGCCCTTGTTGTGAATCTAATTCACCAGATAAAAGTTTTAAAAATGTTGTTTTTCCTGCTCCATTAGCTCCAATTAGCCCATAACAGTTTCCATTTGTAAACTTAATATTTACATCTTCAAATAACTTTCTATCTGCAAATCGTAAACCTAAATTTGTTACTTGTAACATTCTTCTCTCCTCTAAAATTTATTACAAAAAAAGATAATGGAATACTTCAGTATAAAAGCCTGAGATTTTTAAAAAATCTCAAACTTTTAAATTTTATTCCTCTTCTTTTTTACTTACACTAGCAATTAAACTTTCAATGTGTAATGCATATTCAGCAGTAGTATCATACTGAAAAATAAGTTCCGGAAATTTTCTAATTTTAATTTTTTTTGCTACTTCCGATTTAACAAATCCTTTAATTTTCTTAAATGATTCTTTTGTTCTTTCTTTTTCTTTCTCTCCACCTAAAACAGTGTAAAATACTTTTGCTTGTGAGTAATCCCCTGTCAAAGCTACTTCTGTTACAGTAACAAATCCTAAATCATGATTTTTTACTTTAGTAGCTAGTACATATGTAATTTCTTTTTTGATTTGTTCTGCAAGTCTATTAACTCTTAATTCTGACATAAAGTTTACCTCCTATTTTTTTACTTCTTCCATGATGTATACTTCGAAGACATCTCCTTCTTTAATATCATTAAAGTTTTCAACAGTCATACCACATTCATAACCACTTTGTACTTCTTTAACATCATCTTTAAATCTTCTTAATGTGTCGATTTCACCTTCATAAATAACAACACTATCACGAATTACACGAACTTTTCCATCGCGTGATACTTTACCTTCAGTAACGTATGCACCTGCAATTGTACCAATTTTTGAAACTTTGTATACTTGACGTACTTCAGCAAGACCAATTACTTTCTCTACAAACTCAGGATCTAATAACCCTGTCATTGCAGCTTCAATTTCTTCAATAACTTTATATATTATACTGTGCAGACGAATATCTACTTGTTCTGTTTGAGCCATTTGTTTTGCATTACTATCTGGACGAACATTAAATCCGATTACTACAGCATTAGAAGCTACAGCTAAAGTAATATCTGATTCGTTAATTGCTCCTACTCCAGTGTGAATAATACGTACATTAACACCCTCAACATCAATTTTAGCTAATGACATAGCTAAAGCTTCAACTGAACCTTGAACGTCAGCTTTAATGATAATATTTAAATCTTTCATTTCACCTTGTTTCATTTGTTCAAATAAAGTATCTAAAGATACAGCAGAGCTTGCTTGACGAGTTGTTTCAATATATTGTTGTTGACGTTTTTCACCAATTTGACGAGCTGTTTTTTCATCACCAAATACTACGAATCTGTCTCCTGCATTAGGAACATCTTGTAACCCTGTAATCTCAACTGGTGTAGATGGTTTAGCTACATTAATATTTTTATTACGATCGTTAATCATAGCACGTACACGTCCAAATGTATTACCTACAACTAATGGATCACCTACATTTAAAGTACCATTTTGTACTAATAATGTCGCAACTGCTCCACGGCCTTTATCAAGTTTGGCTTCAATTACTGTACCTAATGCTAAACGATTTGGATTAGCTTTAAGTTCTTGCATTTCTGTTACTAGAAGGATATTTTCTAATAATTCATCAATACCTTCACCTTTTAATGCTGAGATAGGTACGAAGATAGTATCTCCACCCCACTCTTCAGAAATTAAACCATACTCTACTAATTCATTCATAACACGATCTGGATTAGCTTGAGGTTTATCCATTTTATTTACTGCAACGATAATTGGAACTTCCGCAGCTTTAGCATGGTTGATTGCTTCTATAGTTTGAGGCATTACACCATCATCTGCAGCAACTACTAAAATAGTTACGTCAGTAATTTTTGCTCCACGAGCACGCATAGTAGTAAACGCAGCGTGTCCTGGTGTATCTAAGAATGTTATTTTCTTACCTTTAGCACGAACTTGATAAGCACCGATATGTTGAGTAATACCACCTGCTTCTCCTGCTGTAACACGTGTATTTCTTATTGTATCTAAAAGAGTTGTTTTCCCATGGTCAACGTGACCCATTATAGTAACAATTGGAGCTCTTTCTTTAAGATCTTTATCTTGATCTTCAACCTCAAAGTATAAATCTAAGTCTTCCTTATTGATTTCAACTTCTTCTTGTATTTCTTTTCCATAGTCCATAGCAATTAATTCTATTTGCTCTAAAGTAAGAGATTGATTAATATTTGCCATGATTTTTAATTCCATAAACAGCTTTTTAATTAATTCAGTAGAACTTACTGATAAAACTTCAGAAAGTTCACCAACAGTCATACCATCTTTAACTAAAATTGTATCTTCAGATATAGTTTCTTCTGTTGGAGCTTCAATGATAGCAGGTTGTTGTTTATGTGATTTTTTGTTTTTCTCTTTTTTATTTTTTTTCTTTTTAGCTTTTTTATTATCATTTTTTTGCTGATTATTTTCAGTCTTATTATTTTCTTTTGGTTGTTCTTTTTTTACTTTTTTGAAGACACTATCAAGTTTTGCTAACCCCTCTTCTGTTAACATTGACATATGATTGGATACTTCAATCTCTGCATCTTTTAAAACTGAAATAATATCTTTTGATTGTTTACCAATTTCTTTAGCATATTCATACACTCTGACTTTTTTCATTATTGTCTTCCTCCTTCTTCTATTAATTGTTTAAATTTCTTTATAAATCCACTATCAGTTATTCCGACTGCAACACGATTATCTCTACCTATAGCAATACTAATATTTTCAATATTTGAAAACTCAATATGCTCTACTCCATAAAAATTAGACTTATCTTCTAATTTTTTCTTTGTATTAACTCCGCAGTCCTCAGCAATAACTAATAATTTAATCTTCTTATTTTTTAAATTTTTTATTATTAAATCTTCACCTGTTATAAGTTTTCCTGCTCGCTGCATTAAACCTAATAAATTATATACTTTAATCATTATTTTTGTGGTATAGACTTTCTATATATTAATCTTATAACTTCGTTATAGATAGGTTCCATAACTTCTGGAGAAGCACCGAAAAATTTTTCTAATTGTTTCTTTTCTTGAGCAGCCTTAACAACTTCTAAATCAGTAACAACATATGCACCTCTACCAGCTTTTTTTCCAGTAGGATCAACTGAAATTTCCCCTTCTTTATTTTTTACAATTCTCAATAAATCTTTTTTGGGAAACATTTCATTAGTTAAAATACATCTTCTTGTTGGTATTTTTCTTTTTTTCATATTAACACCTCACTATTCTGCAGCTTTTATATCGATTTTCCAACCTGTTAATTTTGCAGCTAGACGTACGTTTTGTCCTTTTTTACCAATTGCTAATGAAAGTTGATCATCCTTAACTTTTACATTAGCGATTTTTTCTTCTTCATCAATACTGATATTTTCTACTTTTGCAGGTGCTAATGCATTTGTAATAAATTTTACAGGGTCCGCATCCCATGTTATGATGTCAATTTTTTCACCATTTAGTTCAGATACAATACGGTTTACTCGATCACCTTTATTACCTACACAAGCTCCTACTGGATCAATATTTTTATCTTCAGAGTACACAGCTATTTTAGTTCTATCTCCTGCTTCTCTAGAAACGCTCTTGATTTCTACTACACCATTATAAATTTCTGGTACTTCAATCTCAAACAATCTTCTAATAAATTCTGGATGTGATCTTGAAGCTAATACATGCGGTTTACTTCCACGACTTGGATTATCAACTTTTGCAATATAAACTTTAATTGGTGTTTGAGGAACATACTCTTCACCAGGAACACGCTCATTTTCACCTAAAATAGCTTCTATTTTTCCAAGTTTAACATATACATATCTTGTATCAATTCTATCAACTGTACCAGAAAGAATTTCTCCTTCATATTCGCTATATTCTTTAAATAGAATCTCTTTTTCTGCTTCTCGTAATCTTTGAAGTAATGCTTGTTTTGCAGCTTGAGCACCTACACGACCAAAATCACTTGGAAGGTCCTCTTCTTCATAAATATCTCCTACTTCATACGCAGGATTTATTTTTAATGCATCTTCTAAAGCGAATTCAATTCTATCATCGTATACTTCTTCTACTACATCTTTTCTTATAATAAATTTATAATCACCTGTAGCTCTATTGAAATCAACCCTTACATTTTTAGCAGTATTAAAATTCTTTTTATATGCTGAAAGTAGTGCTAATTCAATAGCTTCTACTAGTATATCTTCTGCAATTCCTTTTTCTTGTTCAATTAATTTTATTGCTTTAAGCAAATCCTTGCTCATCTCTGTTATCTCCTTTTATTCTAAAATTTTACAGCTAATCTTATCTTAGCAATTTTTTCATATTTAACTACTGATTTTTTAACTCTAGCTTTATCTTTATATTCTATAGTTATCTCATCTCCATCAACAGATAGAATATCACCATAAAATTCTTTTTGATTATCAATCTTTTCATATGTTTTTATATACACATGTTTACCAACAGAATTACTAACTTCTTCTAAATCTCTAAGATCTCTTTCAATACCAGGTGAAGAAACTTCAAGATAGTATTTATCACTTATGAAATCCTCTTTATCTAATTCTTCAGCTAGTTTTTCACTTAATAAAACACAATCATCTAAGCTTAATCCACCATCTTTATCGAAGTAAACACGTAAAAAATAATCGCTACCTTCTTTTACGTACTCAACATCATAAAGTGAATAATTAGAGTCTTTAACTTGTTCTGTTGCTATTGATTTTACTTTTTGTACAATACTCATACAGCACCTCTATTTTTATTTTTTATTACAACATAAAAGAGCGGAGAACTTTTCAAAATTCACCACCCTTTCGGTAATTTATTTCAATGTAAATACATTATAACATACTAAAATAAAGAAATCAATTAATTACTCTTTATTAAGCACGAATAACTTCAATTTTGTATCCATCTGGATCTTTTACAAAATAATAACTTGGAGGGAATCCAGGTAATCCTTTTAGGTCTGTTACATCATATCCAGCTTCAACGTGTTTTTTATGTAGTTCTTCTAAGTTTTCTACAGAAATAGCAATGTGTCCATAACCATCTCCTAACTCATAAGCACCATGATCATAGTTATAAGTAAGCTCAAGTTCATAATTTGAACCAGGTAATGTAAGATATACTAAAGTAAATTTATACTCAGGAAAATCTCTTTCTCTACTTACTTCAAAATCAAAAGCTGATGTGTAAAACTCTACAGATTTTTTTAAATCAGCTACTCTATAACAAGTGTGTGCCATTGTTTGTGTCATGATAATCACCTCATAATTAATTTATTTTTTATAATATTGTCCAACCAAAACCTATAGCCCCTAGCCCTAAATGAGTTGATATAACAGGACTAATAGCATCAATTTCTATAGCGATATCTGGATATTTATCCTCCAGATACTCTTTTATCTCATGAGCTTTCTCTATAGCATCAACATGAAGAACACAGACATGAATATTTTCACCTTTATGTTCTTGATAAAACTCATCAAACAGCTCATACATTCTTAATACAACTTTTTTATAAGTACGAATTTTTTGGAAAGGAACAATTATCTTATCTTCAAAATTTAGTAATGGCTTAACTTGTAATAAACTCCCAACTAGAGCTTGTGCACCACTTAAGCGACCTCCACGTTGAAGATGAGATAAATCATCAGCCATAAAGTATGCTTTAGAAACTTTTTTCATTTCATTTAGAGCACTGATAATTTGATTTGAATTCTTACCTTCTTTTATTAAGTTTGCAGCTTTTATAGCGTACCAACCTTCTGGCTTACAAGATACTTCTGAGTCGAAAGGATGAACATTAATCCCATCAACCATTAATCCTGCGACAGTATAAGAAGAACATGCTCCACTAATTCCACTAGAAAGAGCAATAGCTATAACATCAGTATATCCTTCTTCTTTTAATTTTTCTAAGCAAGCAACAACTTCTCCTATAGCAGGTTGCGAAGTAGTTGGAAATGAATTATTAGTATCTCTTAGATATTCATAATATTTATCGGCAGTCATATCAATTATCTCTTTATAAGAATGATTATTGATAACTATATTTAAATAAACAGTTCTAATATCTAATTCTTTTTTTAATTCCTCAGATAAAAATGATGTAGAATCTATTAAAACAGCAATTTTTTCCACTCTTTTTCCTACTATCTATATCAATGATAGTTTTTCCTTTCTTAGAATTTTTCTATATTATATAGTTCTAGCTCAACTTTAGTTTCTCTTCCCATTAGTTCAATCATAACATCAGCTTTGAAATTGTTAGTATCTATATTTACAACTTTTCCATCCATATCAACAAAAGGACCTGAAATAACACGTACATGATCACCTAACTCAATATCGATGTCAACTACACTAGATAGTCCCATTTGTTGTAAAATAAAGTTAATTTCTTCAGGAAGTAGTGGACTTGGTTTCGAACCTCCACCATGTGAGCCTACAAACCCTGTTACTCCCGGAGTATTACGTACTACGAACCAAGAATCATCAGTCATCACAAGTTCTACTAAAACATATCCAGGGAATGTTTTTCTATTTACTTCTTTTTTCTTTCCTGTTGGAGTAATAATAGTCTCTTTTTCTTCTGGAACAACGATTCTAAAAATCTTATCTTCCATATTTAAAGATTCTACCCTTTTTTCTAAATTATCTTTTACTTTATTCTCATATCCTGAATAAGTATGTATAACATACCATTCTTTATTTACTGTATCGCTCATAATAACCTCTCTTATCTACTAAAACGTCTAATCCCAGCAGTTATACCTAAATCAACTGCATAACAGAATAACATTAGTATTCCAACTACAACAATTACAATAACTGTTTTTCTAACAAGTTCATTAAAAGTTGGCCAACTTACTTTTCTCATTTCAGCAGCAACTTTACCTAGAAATTTGAACATTAACTGCACTCCTTTAATTTTTTTATCTCATTTTCATTTTATAAATTATACCACAGTCTAATTTATAAGTCTATAAATCTTAAAATAAATGCACATACTTGTACAATATACTATTGTATCATTTATTTAACCACATTTCAATTATATATCTCTAAAATTATGAGATAAAACCAAAACATCATTCTGATTTTATCTCATAGTTATTTTATAATATTAATAATTTTATTTTGTTAAATCGTAAGTTGCTGTAAGAGTATTTCTCATCAACATTGTAATTGTTAAAGGTCCAACTCCTCCAGGTACTGGAGAAATATGAGCTACTCTATCCAAGAATTTTTCTGTATTTACATCCCCTACTAGTTTCCCATCACTATAGTTATTACCCACATCAATAATAGTACAAGTTTCTTTAACTTTTTCCTCACCTGTTAAGAAGTGTGCACTACCAACGCAGCTAACTATTATATCAGCTTGTTCTATTAGTTTATCAAGATCTTTTGTACGTGAATGTGCAGTAATTACTGTTGCATTATTTTGTAATAATAATGTAGAAATTGGTTTCCCAACAATATTACTACGTCCAATAACTAAAGCCAGCTTCCCTGAAATATCTTCACCAGTAGATTTGATCATTTCTAATATTCCTAAAGGTGTACAAGGAATCAATTTTGCTTCTCCAATAACTAATTTTCCAACATTGATAGGATGGAATCCATCAACATCTTTTTCTACAGATACTGCATTTAATACTTTTTCTGCATCTATATGTTTAGGTAAAGGTAATTGCACCAAAATACCATGGACATTTTTATCATTATTTAACTTTTCAATTTCTTCTAATAATTGCTCTGTAGTAATAAATTCATCTAGTTCTATCTTTACAGAATTAATATTATTTTCTATACACGCCTTATGTTTTGAATTAACATAACTTCTTGACGCTTTATTATCACCTACTAAAACTACAGCCAAAGTTGGTGTTATTCCTTTTTCACGTAATTGAGATGCTTCGTTTTTAATCTCCTCACGTAATTTTTTAGCTAATTGTGTTCCACTTATTATCCCCATTTATTTCTTTGCTCCTAATTTTATCTTTGCTTTAGATTTATTCTCAGTTCCATTAAGTAATCTTTTAATATTAGATTTATGCATATATATTACAAAAATACACATTACAATCATTATCCATTTATCTATCCCTGATTCAAAAATTGATAAATAAACTATTGATGTTAAACATATTAAGATACTACCTAGTGAAACATAACCTGTTATAAACAATGTACTGAAAAAGATAGCTACTAGTATTAGACTTAAAGTAGGATATAAAAATATAAATACCCCTGAACCAGTAGCTACAGCTTTCCCACCTTTAAAATTTGCAAAGATAGGATAAACATGTCCTATCATCGCAAATGCTCCAAAAATCGAAAGATACTCAACTCTTCCTAAAACAAGAGACGGTAACATTGTTGCTATTATTCCTTTTGATATATCCAATACAAATACAATTACTCCTGCTTTTTTTCCAAGACATCTAAAAGTATTAGTTGTTCCAAGGTTTCCACTCCCCATAGTTCGGATATCAGTATTATAAAATATCTTCCCTACTAATAATGCAGGAGAAATAGATCCTATGAGGTACGCTATTACAATAAACAATATAATTTGCATAACCATTTTTTTGTCCTACCTTATAATTGCTCCGTACTCATCAAGTGCTTTAAGTACTTTTTCATGAACCTTAGTTACCTCTTCATCAGTTAAAGTTTTTTGTTTATCACTATATGTAATTGTTAGGGCAATAGATTTTTTCCCAACTAATAGCTCAGGTCCAACATATAGGTCAAACAACTCAATTTTAGTAATAAGCTTACTATTTATACTTTCAATCACATCATAAATATTTTGATATTCATCTACTAAATCTACTAACATTGCTATGTCTCGTGTGATTTCTGGATATTTAGTAACTTCTTCATATTTAGGTTTAACTTTTGATTCAGAGATAACTTCGTCTAAGTTTATTTCAAATACATAAGTCTCATTTAAATCTTTATCTGATGCAACTACTGGATGAATTTCTCCAATAAATCCAATAAGTTTTTCCCCTAAATAAACTTCTGCTGTTCTTCCTGGGTGCATACCATCAATTTTTGCTTTTTTGTATGAAACTTTTTCATCTAATCCAAGTCTTTCAAAGATGACTTCTAAATAACCTTTTGCAGTATAAAAATCAATAACACTACTTTCATTTAACCATTTAGTACTGTTTTCTTCACCTGTTAATGCTCCACTTAGGTAAAGCGTTTCTTTTGGTTGAATATTATCATCACCACTACCAAAGAATACTCGTCCAATTTCTAATAGTTTTAAATCTTTTTGTTTTCTAGCTACATTGTATTGTACTGTATTTAATAATCCTGGAATTAAACTCTGACGTAGTGTTGAGTGTGTTTCAGTCATTGGCATCATTAATCTTACTTTATGATGATTATCAAGTGTATATTGAGTTGATTCCTCATCTGAAACTAAAGAATAATTAATTGTATCGTTAAATCCTAACCCAACATATACTTTTCTTAAATCACGAATAGCACGTTGAGAATATGTTAAACCACCTTTTGTAGTTTTAGAGAATTTTGGTAAAGTTGAGGCAAGATTATCATAACCATAGATACGAATTACTTCTTCAACTAAATCTTGTTTAATTGATATATCAGGTCGACGTGTAGGAATTTTAACAGTTAATTCTTCACCGTTTACTTCCACTGAAAAACTTAAACTTTCTAGAATAGAAGTTATTTCTTCAGTTGATAAGGTAATACCTAAGTAGTTGTTAATATAACTTGTACTAATAACTACTTCATTTTCCTCTTCTTTATTTACAACACCTACTGATGCCTCGACAGTAGCATTAGGACATAATTCTAATATTAGTTCCACAGCTCTTTGTATGGCTGCTTTTTGCATATTAGGATCAATACCTTTTTCGAATCTTGCAGAAGAATCACTTCTTAATCCGTGAGCAGCTGATGTGCGACGTATACTAACAGGGTTGAAATACGCTGATTCTAAAATAATATTTTTAGTATTATTACTTACTTCTGTATTTTTTCCACCCATTACTCCACCTAATGCAATTGGTTTTGTTCCGTCAGTAATTACTAAATCACTTTCTTTAAGTTTTCTTTCTTCTCCATCTAGGGTTTCTAATACTTCCCCTTCTTTTGCATTTCTTACTACAATACTATTTCCAACTAAATCTTTATCAAATGCATGCATTGGTTGACCAAATTCAAGCAGTACAAAATTCGTAATATCAACAATATTATTAATAGGACGTATACCTGAATTCATTAAACGTGTTTGAAGCCATAATGGAGAATCTTTAACTTCAATATTTTTAACTACTTGTCCTAAATAGTTTTTACATGAATCACTTTCAACTACTACTTTTAGTTCAGTATCAGAATAATTTTCTTCAACTTCACTATCAGGAAAAGTAACTTTTTGATTATATAGAGCACCTAATTCATAGGCTAAACCTCTCATACTTAAAGCATCTGCTCTATTTGGAGTTATAGATAGATCTAGTATATAATCATTTAAACCTAATACTTCGACTGCATCTGCTCCAAGTTTTTGTTCACTTTCGAAAACATAGATTCCATCTTGATAGTTTTTAGGAACTACACTTTGATTTAACCCTAGTTCTTTTAGTGAACAAATCATACCTTGTGATTCTACTCCACGTAGCTTAGCTTTCTTAATTTTAATTCCAGGTAATGTAGCTCCAACTTTTGCTACTATTACATATTGACCAGCATCAACATTAGGAGCTCCACATACTATTTGTAATTTATCTTCTTCTCCAACATTAACAGTACATACATTTAGTTTCTCAGCATCAGGGTGTTTTTCTTTAGTTTCAACATAACCTACTACCACATTAGAAATATTATCTGCTAAATATTCCACACCTTCAACTTCTATTCCACCACGAGTAATTTTCTCTGCTAAATCAGTAGCATTATCCTCTATATTCGTATATTGTTTTAACCAATTATAACTTACTAACATTGTTACCTCCTATTAATCGTTTCTATCACTATTAAATTGTTGTAAGAATCTAACATCATTTGTATAGAAACTTCTTATATCGCTAATACCATATTTTAGCATCGCTACACGTTCTGGTCCCATTCCAAATGCAAATCCACTATATACTTCAGGATCAAAACCTGCCATTTTTAGTACATTAGGGTGAACCATCCCTGCACCTAAAATTTCTAACCATTTAATATTTTCTTCGTCATCTTCATTTCCCCAAGAAACATCAACCTCTACTGATGGTTCAGTAAACGGGAAGAAACTTGGACGAAGACGAATTTTTTTGTTTTCTCCAAATACAGCTTTAATAAAGTGCTCCAATGTCCCTTTTAAATCACTAAAAGTAATATTTTTATCAACAACTAATCCCTCAATTTGTGTAAATTGATGAGAGTGAGTTGCATCATCATTATCTCTACGGAATACTTTGCCAGGACAAATTATTTTTACTGGTCCTTCACCGTTAGCTTTTAACATTTCGCGAGCTTGAACAGGTGATGTTTGTGTTCTCATAAGTAATTCATTAGTAATATAGAAAGAATCTTGCATATCACGAGCTGGATGATCCTTAGGTAAGTTTAACATTTCGAAGTTAAATTTATCTGTTTCAACTTCTGGTCCTTCTGCTACAGAGTATCCCATTGAAATAAAAATCTCTTCAATTTCTTCTATAATTTTATTTAATGGATTTACCCCACCCAGGCTTACTTTTCTACTAGGTAATGTAACATCTATTTCTTCACTAGCTAATTTTAATTCTAATGCTGCTTTTGCTAGTTCCGCTCTTTTCTCCTCTAAGCTATTGTTAATAAATGTTTTTACCTCATTTACTAATTTACCGAAGCTAGGTCTTTCTTCAGGAGAAAGGTCACGCGCACCTTTCATAATATCAGTAAGAGCACCTTTTTTACCTAAAAATTTAACTCTTAAATCATAAAGCTCTTTTTCATCTTTTACTTCTTTTACTAATTTAAGATATTCTTCTCTAATTTTTTCTAAAGACATAAAATCCTCCTTAATTTATATATTATAATATTCTTTTGTGATTATAAGTACTTTTAATTATCCAAAATAAAAAGCCCCTAAAGAACATAAAGTTCTTAGGGACGAATCAATCGTGGTACCACCCAGCTTCAAAGCATACGCTTCCTCAAAACAAAATACACATTTTGTTAGTTTAATAACGGGTACTACCCGATTGTACTCATATTACACTCATACAATTACTCATAAGCTGAAAATATATAGCTAGTTAATACAACTCTCTCAGTCAAAAAGTTGCTCCCTGTTAAAAACTATCAATATACCGTCTTAATCATCGTTTTTAAAAATTATATTTAAAATAATAATATAAAACACGCATAATGTCAACTATTATACGATATTTAATAATAAATCTAGCCTAAATAAAAATACACTCTCAAGTAATTGAGAGTGTTATTCTATTATTTTGTATATTCTTCTACTAATTCAAGAACTTCTTCAGTTGTAGAGCACATAATTGCTTTATCAACTAATTCCTTCATTTTTTCTAGTGATAAGTTTTTAATTTGGCTACGAGCTTGTAAAATTGAAGTAGCTGACATAGAAAACTCATCAAGTCCCATACCTAGTAACAGAGGAATTGCTAGTGTATCTCCAGCCATTTCTCCACACATACCTGTCCATTTACCTTCTTTGTGAGATGCTTCAATAACATTTTTCACAAGACGTAAAATTGCTGGATTATATGGTTGATATAGATAAGAAACTTTTTCACTCATACGGTCTGCTGCCATTGTATATTGAACAAGGTCATTAGTACCGATTGAGAAGAAATCAACTTCTTTTGCAAAAATATCAGCAATAACAGCAGTTGATGGAATCTCAACCATAATACCTAATTCGATATCATTACTTACTGCAACACCTTCTGCAACTAGTTTTTCTTTTTCTTCTAAGAATAAAGCTTTTGCAGCTCTAAACTCTTGAATTGTTGCGATCATTGGGAACATAACACAAAGCTTACCATATACTGACGCACGTAATAATGCTCTAAGTTGTGTTCTAAATAAATCTTTTTCTTCTAAACATAAACGAATAGCTCTGAATCCTAAGAATGGATTCATTTCTTTTGGTAAATCTAAATATGGAAGTTCTTTATCTCCACCAATATCTAAAGTACGAACAACAACAGGTTTGTCACCCATTCCTTCTAAAACAGCTTTATAAGCCTCGAATTGCTCTTCTTCAGTTGGAAGTTGGTCACGTCCCATATATAAGAACTCTGTACGATATAAACCAACAGCTTCTCCACCATTGTTATTTACACCTTCTAAGTCAGCAGGTGTTCCTATATTTGCAGCTAAAATAACTTCATGACCGTCAGCAGTTACAGATTTTTCTGTTACTAGTTTAGCCCATTCTGCTTTTTGTTCTTCGAATTTAGCATGTTTTTCACGGTATTCCGCTGTTGTAGCCTCATCAGGGTTTACAAAGACAACACCATCTAATCCATCAAGAATTAAAACATCACCATTCTTAACTTCTTCAGTTATTGTACTTGTTCCCACTACAGCAGGGATTTCTAAAGATCTTGCCATAATAGCTGAGTGAGATGTACGTCCACCGATATTAGTCGCAAAACCTTTAACAAATTGTTTATTAAGTTGAGCTGTATCTGATGGAGTTAAGTCTTCAGCTATAATAATAACTTCCTCATCAATTAAACTTGGATTTGGTAAATCTACACCTAAAAGATGAGCTAAAATACGTTTAGAAACATCGCGAATATCAGCTGCACGTTCTTTCATATATTCGTTGTCCATAGCTTCAAACATAGAAACAAACATATCTGAAGTTTCTTTAAGTGCATACTCTGCATTAATAACTTTAGATTCTATATCTGTTTTTACAGTTCCCATAAACTCTGGATCTTCTAAAATTAGAAGATGTGCTTCAAAGATTGCTGCTTTATCAGCTCCAAGATTTTCTAATGCTTTTTCTTTAATAATAGTTAATTCTTTTTTAGAAACTTCAATTGCTTCTTCAAATCTTTTAACTTCTGCTTCTACATCTTGAATTTTTACTTCTTTAACTGATAAATCAGGTTCAACGAATTTATATGCTTTTGCAAAAGATATACCTTGAGATGCTGCTATACCTTTTAGTTGTAACATATTATACTAATCCTTCTTTCTTCATTGTTTCTTCTAATGCATTGATTGCTTCTTCTTCATCAGCACCATCAGTGTAAATAGTGATTTCTGCATCTTTACCAACACCAAGACTCATTACACCCATAATAGATTTTAAGTTAACTTTACGTCCATTGTACTCTAATTCAATAGTAGATTGGAATTTAGAAGCAGCTTGTACTAAAAGTGTAGCTGGTCTAGCGTGAATTCCTGTCTCGTCGATTACTTTATATCCTCTTTGTAACATAGTTTATGTCTCCTTTATTAAAAAAATATTTACATTCAAATAATAACATATGAAAGCAATATTTACAAGTATTTTCTATTTGACTAAAGGTTAAACTTTTTCTTAATTCTTAATTAAGAAAGCCGTTTCTTTAATACTATACTTGATTACAATCAAATCTATTGAAAATATCATGAAAATATAAATTTAATGATAAAATAAAAGATTATATAAGAAAAAGAAAAGAAAGTTATTTAATTTTCAAATAACTTTCTTTTTAATAATTAATGTCTATATTTTATTAAAAATTGTTTAGTTTTTAGTTTTATATTGTAAACTTTCTCTATTTTACTATTTCGCCACCAGTTTTTATAATAGATTTAAATCTCTCATAATCTTCATGATTTCTATTAAATTCACGTGCATTTTTATTTATTTCTTTAAAATCAATTCCCTGATCCGTTGCTGCAAATACACATCCACAGTAACATTGTCTATATATATTGTAGTCATTACACATTTCTATAGAACGCTTATAACCATTATTCTTTTTAAAATCAGATGGTAAATAGTATATTGAGACCTGCTCTTGAAGAACATATCCTGCTTCATTTATAACTGTTGCATTTTTCTTTGGACTTAAAGTCAGTGCCGAAGCAAAATAATCATAACCTAACTCTTGAGCTTTTAGCGCTGATGAGTCCAACCTCATCTCATAACAGATATGACATCTATCTCCACCTTCTCTATCTTCTTCATGACCTTTTACTGCACGAATAAATTTACTTGGAGCATATTCATCAGCTAAAAATTTTATCTTTTTCTCATTTCTTTTATTAAATTCTTCAACAAAATCTTTTTGTACAAGCATACGCTTTATGTATTCTTCTTTTGGATGAATATTAGAATTTGAGAAAAATATTGTTATGTCACTAAATTCAGATAAGTATTCTAATACATAAGTACTACATGGTGCACAGCATGAATGTATTAGAATTTTAGGTCTAAAATCTGTTTTTTCCCATTCTTTTATTAATTCTTTAAGTACATTATCATAATTAATTTTTTGATTTTTATGTCTAGTATTTATAAATTGTTTACTATCAATCATTTACTTAAATTTCCTTCTACTACTATAATTTATTTATAAAGTTTAATATAAAATATAATATTTTACAACCATTTTCTATTGATTTTTTATTTCTTTTAATCTATTTACAAGTACAATAAAATATATGTAACTAAGACACTTATCATACTAAATAATGATCCTATTAAATAATATTCTGCAAAACTTTGATTTTCTGAAATCTTATTATATCTTGCAACAGACTTCGCTGTAAAAATCAGACCTATTGCTGCAAATTGTCCCATCAATACAAATATTCCCATTATTAGTCTTTCTAAAATTCCAACTACTGCTCCTGCTCCTTGAACTAATGTTTCATCATTTTGAGCAACTTGAAATCTACTGAAAAATGTTTTAAATATTTCATTTACTGGTTTTCCTATAATACTAAAGAACAATAACAATCTAAGTATATTACTCATATTAGAATTAATAAAAACCTCCTTACTATCAATGTTAAAAGAATAGATAGTAATAATTAATATGATTAATATAATATTCGATATAGCGGTAATATACTTATTACCTAAAATTTGAACATAGTCGCTATCTAAAATATACCAAACTCCTAAAGACAATAAAATAATTATTAGCACATATATTTTTTTCTCCGGAATTAAAATAAACGCGACTACAAATATTAATAACTGAATTATTCGATTTAATGATAAACCAAATTTTGTATCACCCATCACTTTACTCTTAGGTACATAATATTCGGAGAATACAATACCAAATAAAAATAAAGTTAACACTGGATTGGATAGAAAAAACTCTGAAAATCCTATATATAATTTATCCATTAGTACACCTCCTAAATTGATTTTATGAGTAATTCATTAGCTTTTACTCTATTATTTAAATATATTTTCAAACCACTAGCCTTTAATCTTTTGTTAAATGCACTTGGACTAATATTTAATCTATTTGCTACTATATTATTTGAGAAGCTTTCTATATAAATATTATCATCTAATAAAACTTTTAAAATATCATATTGTAAATCAGTCCATTTTGCTTTAATAAAGTCACTAGATAATAACAATGAATTTATATTATCCTCCAAATCTTTATCCTCTAGACATACACCTACTTTTTTATAACCATAATAGTTTTTAGCGTGAACTGTATTTATAGCTTCTCTAGCCTTCCAATAAGCTGGACCATCAGATTCTATACTTTGCTTTTTATTAATTTTTGTAAGTATATCTCCTCTCCCTATACCGAATCTTATTTCGTATGGTAAAAAACTCAATGAAATCTCATCAATTATCTGAAATATATGTTTATTAGGTAAAAGTAAAGCTTGAAATTCATCTCCAGTTGTTACAGTAAATGGAGAAACTAAATACTCTTTATACTTTTTATTAATAATCTTCATTAAATTTAATAATTTCACTTGAGCTTCTGCTCTATCTTTTATATTTTTTGATGAAATAATATCACCTATTAATGCAATATACAAATCTACCACCACCTTTATTTCTATTATAACGGAAATTTAATATTATTTCCACTGTAAAGGAAATTATAAAAAGATTAAAAATAAATTCAATTATTTTTAATCTTTAGTATAAATTATTCAGCTTTATATTTCAATCCTAAATGCTGATAAGCTTTAGGTGTCGCTCTTCTTCCTCTTGGTGTACGTTCTATAAATCCTTCTTTTACTAAGTATGGTTCATAAACATCTTCTATTGTGATACTTTCTTCTCCTATAGTTATTGCTATAGTTTCTAATCCAACAGCTCTTCCGTCATAACGCTTAATTAAACATTCAAGTATCTTATAGTCAATATTATCTAAACCTTTTGAGTCAACTTGCAATAAATCTAACGAATCTTTTGCTAAACTTTGTGTAATAATACCATTGTTTTTAACTTGAGCAAAATCTCTAACTCTCTTAAGTAGTCTATTTGCTATACGTGGTGTTCCTCTAGAACGCATTGCTATTTCATATGAACTCTCTGTATCTATTTCACAACCAAAAATATCAGCTGTTCTATTAATAATGTTTTGTAGCTCACCTATATTATAAAACTCTAAGCGACAATGTACCCCAAAACGATCTCGTAGAGGTGCTGTAAGTGCTCCTGCTCTTGTTGTTGCTCCTACTAACGTAAAGGGAGGTAGTTCAATTCTTATACTACGAGATTCATCACCTTTACCAATAACTATATCAAGATAAAAATCTTCCATTGCTGAATAAAGTATCTCTTCTATAGATCTACTAATACGGTGTATTTCATCAATAAAAAGAACATCACCTGGTTCTAAACTTGTAAGAATTGCAGCAAGATCACCTGATTTTTCAATTGCGGGTCCTGAAGTATATTTAATTCCAACTCCCATCTCATTAGCAATAATAGTAGCTAATGTAGTTTTCCCTAAACCTGGAGGACCATATAACAAGCAATGGTCTAATACTTCAGATCTTATTTTTGCTGCTTCTATAAATACTTTTAAATTATTTTTAATTTGTTCTTGCCCAATATATTGACTTAATAATTTTGGTCTTAATGACTGTTCTTCTCTCTCTTCACCATCATTTTGATTAGCTGAGACCATTCTTTCGTCCATCATTTCCTCCTTTCTCAGGATATTAAATACTAATTAATAATTTTAATCCTTGTTTAACATAACTATCTACACCATCATAATCAAATGCAGATAATTTCTTCTCTATTTTTATAAGTTCCTTCTTACTATAACCTAATGCCTCTAATGCTAATAATGCATCTTTTAGGTATTGGTTTGCGTTATTATTTGGTGTTGATGCTGTTGCAGCAAAATCAACCTTACCTTGTAAATCTAAAATAATCTGTTGAGCAGATTTTTTTCCAATTCCAGGGAACTTAGTTAGGTATATCGCATCTTGTTTTTCTATTGCAGAAATGATTTCTTCACTAGTTGCACCTGCCAATATAGCTAGTGCACTCTTTGGTCCAACACCCTTAACTTTTAGTAATAATAAAAATACCTTCTTTTGTTCCTTCGTAGAAAATCCATAAAGAGTATTTGAATCTTCACGTACTTGTTGGCTTATAAATATTTGTTTTTCTTCTTCTAATTGATATTCATATGGATTAGCTACTACTATTTCATAACCTATTCCATTATTGTCTACTACTATATTTGTTGGATTAATCTCAGAGATCTTTCCTTTTATATATGCATACATTAAAATTCACACTCCTAATCAATTATATTATTATAGAATTAAATTATAAAAATCTCAAGCATTTTGTTATAAACTTCGTAAATATAAAATAGTTCTTTACTTATAAAAAATGAACCTAGCATTATCACTAGGTTCATTGTTTTAAATTATTTTACTTTGTCTAAATCAACATTCATAACTTTTGCTGTTTCTTCAACTTTATTATATGCTGTTTGATCTACTTCTTCAAAACCAGTTATACTAAACATCTTAGTAAATAACTCTTTCATCTTCGGATCTTTGTCCATATCTAGTAAAGCTTGTTTTAATTTTTCTTGTAAATCTTTATCCATTTTACTAGATGCTGTTACCATAATACCAGGTATAGTATCACTACTTGCTAATTTTTCTATATCTGTTAATGCAGCAGGAAAGTCTTTTGCATATCTTTCTTCAACACCATCAAATGTAGCTATTACATCTACGTCTTTATTTAGTAATAGTTGTAAACTTTTATCATGTCCACCACTAAATTGATATGAGATATCTTTATCAAGATTAATACCAGCTTTAACTAACATAGCTCCTGGATAAATATAACCTGAAGATGATGAAGGATCAACAAATGCAACCTTTTTACCTTTAACATCTTGTAATGATTTAATACCAGAGTCTTTTCTTACGTATAACTCAGCAGTATACCCCGATTTACCAGTTTTACCTTTTGATGTTAACAGTGGTTGTGCATTACTTTGCTTTTGAGCAAGAACAGCAGAAAATGGAGGAATAATACCGAAGTCAACACTTCCACTTCCAATGCCTTCAACAACACCAATATAGTTACTTGCCGTAAACGCCTCTACTTTCACACCCATTTTTTGACTTAGGTAATCAGCGATAGGCTTAACGTCTTCAACTAATTGTTCACTATTTTTCAGAGGAACAAATCCCATTTTAATTACTTTTTCCTCAGATTTTTTTTCTTCCTTTTTAGATGAACAACCAACTACAGAAAAAATAAATACACAGCTAATTAAAGCCAATAATAATTTTTTCATATTATTTCCTCCTAATTATTTATGAAATATATGTCACCTTTTTACATTTTATCATATTTTAATATAGATATCTATAGTTTTAATCGTATTCACTACTACTAGCAAAAAAAAGGCAAAAAAAAAATACATCTAATTATTTAGATGATTAAAATTGGAGGCGGCTACCGGATTTGAACCGGTGATCAAGGTTTTGCAGACCCGTGCCTTACCACTTGGCTAAGCCGCCTGATATATTTAATTTTAATGGGGCGGCTGAAGGGAATCGAACCCTCGAATGTCGGAACCACAATCCGATGCGTTAACCACTTCGCCACAACCGCCATATTTACAACAATACTAATTATACATTTTTATCCATATGATGTCAAGTTATTTTTTATATTTTTTCTCTTTACTATTTAGATAACATATTTTCTCTCTAACTATTACTAATTCCTATTTAACAAAGTAAATACTATAGTTATTTAAATAATATTTTATACAATACTACTTGACACACTATACTATGTATTGTATAGTATAGATGAAAGGAGTAAGAACACAATGGAAGCACAACTTAAAAGAGGTTTATTAGACATATGTGTACTTGCCACTTTAAGAAATTCTGAGTCATATGGCTATAAAATAATCAAAGACGTTTCTGAGATAATCCCTATCTCTGAATCGACACTCTACCCTATTCTTAAACGATTAGAAAGTAATAATTGTGTAACTACCTACTCAGTAGAATATAATGGGAGATTAAGGAAATACTATAAAATTACTGATTTAGGTTTAGAGAAAATACAAGAATTTCTAAAAGACTGGCATATCATCAGCAATGCTCATAAATATATTTTAGGAGATGAAAATTATGAATAAAAATAGTTTTAACAATATTTTATATGAAAATTTAAAAAATTATTTACCCTACGAAGATATACAAAGAACACTCAACTTTTTTAATGAAATTATCAACGATAAAATTGAAGAAGGTATACCCGAAGAAGAAGCTATTAGACAATTAGGTAGCATTTCATCTATTGTTGATCAAATATTAGAAGAAAATAATATTAACAACAGAAAAACAAAATTAGTATGGCGTTTTAAACCTAATGGAGTTATTCCAATTATAATACTAGTATTTACTTTTCCATTGTGGATTGCATTTCCAATTATTCTATTTTCTTTAGCAATTGCATTTGTATCAGTATTACTTGCTTTACTTATAACCCCTATTTCATTATTTTATTGGGCTGTAAAAGTTATCTGTTTTAACATATTTAATACATATAATCTTACTACAGCTGAATTCATATTTTCTATAGGTGGTGCTTTTGTAACCTTAGGCTTATCAATACTAATGACAATATTAATCGCAAAATTCATAAGCTATTGTTTCAATAATAAATGGAAATTTAAAGCTACTTTAACGAAAATATTTAAAAAAGAGGTGTCAGTATATGAGTAAACTAATTAAACTATCACGAAATTTTATAATAATAGGAATAGTTTTAATGATTATTGCCGTTATAATGAACGATGGAAAGATACCTTTATTCGCAAATCATTACGAAGAAAAACATTACGTTAAACTTGCTGATAATATCAAATCTATTAATATTGATGCAATCAATGATGATGTTACTGTAGAACCTAATGATTCAGATAATATAGAAATAAGTTACTATGATAGTCAAATTTCACAATATAAAATAACAGATAGCGATAGTACTCTAACTATTAAAGAACAAGATGACAATATTCTAAAACTAAACTTTAACTTTATAATTAAGAGAAAAAATTTAATAATTAAAGTACCGAAAAAATTGATTCCTGAACTTGAGTTACGCAATACTGTTGGTAATGTAAAATTAAGTGATTTAAATTTAACAAACGTAAAAATCACATCTAATGTTGGTAATATTAAATTAGAAAAGCTTAATATTACTAACTTATCTATCGAAAACACTGCTGGTAATACAGTCGTGGCAAATATTAATTCTGAAGATGGAGAATTTAATATAAACAGCGAATCTGGTAATATATACATAACTACTTTAAATAACTTTAATATAGCTAATATAAAAAATGCATTTGGTGATGTTTCATTAAATGACTCTTCATCTACTAAATTTAATATTGATAGTTCTACTGGAAATACCCATATTAATGACTTAAATAATAATTCAATCGAATCAATTTCTTGTAAAATATCCACTGGTAATATTAATGCTAAAAATATAAATGCTAGTAAACTTATATCACTTGAAGCACGATTTGGAAATATTTATGCAGACATTTCAGATAAAGAAGATAACTACTCTAGTTCAGGTAATACATACTATTCTAAATCTGGATCAAAAATAATATTAGTAAAAACTGAATATGGTGATACTCGAACAAACTTTATAAACTAAAAACTTAAAAAAACCAAGCATATAACTGTTTGGTTTTTATCATTTCAATCTCAAAAAATTTTCCTATTAAAAATAGTTTGATATAATCATATGTATAGTTAATTGACAATTTTACATAAATAAATTATTATATTTATGTATAAAACATTTTGTATTATATAAATAAAAAATATGGAGGATTCTAATGAAGAAATCTTTAAGAAAAATTCTTTTAATAATTTCTACTGTTGTATTATCAGTTGTTTTAGCTGCATGTGGATCTAAAGGTGAATCTAATAATAATTCTAATAGTAACTCTAATAGTGAAAGCACTGCATCTAAACCTCTTACATCTCAAGAGATTATTGATAAATATGCAGAGGTAACAAAAAATATTAAAAGTACAAAATTTGATCTTAAAATCAATATGGATGTTAAATCTGGTGATGAAAGTATGAAACTTAGTTTAGCAATGGATGGTGCTGTATCAACTAATCCAATCGCTATGCTTATGAACTATAAAGAAACAGCAGACGATGAATCTCGTGAAGCATCTTTATACGTAAAAGACGAAAATACTTTCTATGCTAAAAATGGTTCATCAGGAAAATGGCAAAAACAAAGTACAACTGATTCAATGAAAAAACAACTTGAATCTATGAAACAAATTGCCGCTACTGATAAATCTGTAGACTTTTATAAAAATAATGCTTCAGACTTTAAAGTTGAAGAACAAGGTGATAAATATGTATTAACATACACAGGTAATGATTCAAAATTCATCGACTTAATCAAACAAAATAGTGGTACAGCAGAAAATGCTAAAGGTTTTGATGATGTTGAATTCACTAAAATTTCTGTTAAGTTTTCAGTTAAAAAATCAAACTTTGAACCAGTTGATCTTTATATAACTGCTGATTTCCACCAAAAAGACAACAGCTCGAATACAGCAAAAATGGAAATGACAAATACATATTCTGAAATTAACACAGTGAAAATCACTGCTCCACAAGGAATTGAATAGAACTTTGAACTCCAAGTAAATTATTACTTGGAGTTTTCAGATTGTTGACAAAAATACCGAAATATCAAGCTATTATTGATGTTATGGTATTTTTTTTCAAAAAAAATAAGCCTTAAGGCAAAAATTCAGTAGTATTAAGAGGTTTTATACCTCTCTTAATGCTATTGTTTTCATATTTTGAACGCAACAAGACAGCCAAGCGTACGACTGTACTTTGGCTTTTCCTCTATATTGTGCATACCTGTATCCGTGATTTTGTTTAGAATCCGCAAAGCTACGTTCTATTGTTTCTTTTCTTCTCTTATACAATAGTTTTCCTTCTTTTGATATACGTCTTAACCTAGCTTCATCATAATAATCCGCATTTATATGGCGTCTTATTATTTTCTTCTCGTTTTTATCATCACTTTTATATTGTTTATATCCATTTC